>NZ_QUAC01000243.1 GCF_003389455.1 Streptomyces inhibens
CGGCGCCCCGTACGGCCAGTACGCCGGCGCGGCGCGCGGCCGAGGCCGCCACGGGCCGCGTGGCGGCCTCGGCCGGGCGGGTGGTCGTGCCGGTCACTGCGCCAGCCAGACGTTTTCGAGCTGAACACGTCCGTAGCCGGGGAGCTTGGGCAGGCCGTGGACCTTGGGCGCGGCCAGGTCGATGCCGTCGGCCATGCCCCACAGCAGGTAGCCGGACTTGTCGTATTCGATCTGCTGGAGGTCGCGCAGGGCTGCGGCGCGGGCCTTGGGGTCGGCGGTGGCGATGACCTTGTGGTAGGCGGCGTCGAAGTCCTTGTCGGACCAGTCGGCCTCGTTTTGGCCGGCTCCGGTGGTCATGGTCTTGGAGGCGAAGAAGACCACGGAATCGTTGGTGCCCCAGTAGTTGGTGTAGAAGTCGCCCTTGAGCCAGGTCTTCTGGTAGAAGGTGCCGGACTCCTGCTTGACGACCTTGATCTTGATGCCGGCCTCGCGGGCCTGGGTGGAGAACAGCGTCGCGGACTCCGAGAGCCCGGCGATGTCCTCGGTGGTGACCAGCTCGTAGGTCTTGGAGAAGTCGAAGTCGGCTTCCTTCAGCAGCTGCTTGGCCTTGGCCAGGTCGCGGTGGCGCTGCGGGATGCTCTTGGCGTAGCCGGGGTCGCCGGTGCCCAGGATGTCGTTGGCGACGGTGCCGTACCCGGACAGGACCTGCTTGACCATCGCCTCGCGGTCCACGACGAGCTTCATGGCCTCGCGGACCTTGGGGTCGGCGAACGGGCCGCTGGAGGCGCGCATCACGAGGGGCATCGCCATGTCGTTGGGGCGCCGGATGACCTGGATGTCCTTGCGCGAGTCGGCGGTACGGGCCGCGACCGGCCCGGCGTTGGAGGCCACATCGATCTGCCCGGACATCATGGCGTTCGCCATCGCCTGGGGGCTTTCGAACATGGTCACCTCGATGGCGTCGAGGTGGACCTTGCCGCCGTGCCAGTGGTCATTGCGCAGCAGCCGGGCGTTGCCGCCGCGGTACCAGTCGAGCTTGAAGGGGCCGGTACCGGGGGCCTTGGCGATGCCCTTGTCGGGGGTGTTCTTCTTGAGGATGAACGTCGACAGGCGGGTGAGCATGGGGAGTTCGGCGTTGGCGTAGTCGGAGACGAGGACGACGGTGTCCTTGCCCTCGGCGGTGATGTTGTCCGCCTTGATGCCGGGCAGCCGCGCCGCGCCGGCGGGGGTGTTGCGCAGGCGGCGCAGCGACCAGACCACATCGTCGGCGGTGACCGGAGTTCCGTCGTGGAAGGTCGCGCCCTTGGCGATGGTGAAGCGCCAGGTCTTGAGGTCCTTTGACGGCTTCCAGGCGGAGGCGAGGCGGCCGGCGGTGTTGTCCTTGAGGCCCGGTGCGGTGAGGGTGTCGTAGACGAGGGCGATGATGAGGTAGTCGCTCTCGTTGCCCTGGTTGCCGTGCGGATCGCGGGTGATGGCCGAGGAGCGGCCGAGCGCGCCGATGCGGAGCGTGCCGCCCTTTCTCGGTTTGCCGCCGGAGCCGGAGGACGCCGCGTCGTTGCCGCCCCCGCAGGCGGCGAGCAACGCGGCCGCGCCTATGCCGCTGCCGGCCCACAGCACCTGACGCCTGTTCCAGTTCACGTTGCCTCGCTCCACTCGGATCCACTTGCTTAGGTTTGCCTACCCTAATGACAACCATCTCCGCAAGGGGGCTTGACACCAGGGCCGACGATTGGTCGGCGCCAACCGGCCCAATAGTGGCGAGAGTTCCACGAACTCGGACACAGGGCCCATATTTCAGTTAGGTTTGCCTAACCTCACTTCTGTGGGTAGCTTCGTCACCGTCCGCTGGACGCCGGGCACGGAGCGGCGCCCTCAGAACGCTCTGCCCTGGGCTGTCGAGCGCACTGCGCCCTGTCCGTGCGACGCCGCGCCGGACCCGATTCCCCCGCCCTCAACCGGAAACGGACTACCTCGACATGAGCACGGGAGCCGCACCCGTCCGCCAGCTCGACGCCAGCAGCGTCGGGGAACTGCGCCAGGCCGCCGAGAAGATCTTCACCGAATTCGGCACGTCGGCCACCTCCCCCGAACTCCTGGCCCGCGTCGCCGAATTCGCCGACGCGCTGAGCGAGCCGATCCGCCACCAGCTGCGCCCCGTCGACACCGACGACGGTCTGTTCGTCCTGCGCGGCCTGGAGGTCGACGACACCGAGATAGGCCCCACCCCCGCCAGCTGGGCCACCGCCGGCGACAGCGCCGCCGTCTACGACATCGTGCTGCTGCTGCTCGCCACCGTCATGGGCAACCCCATCGCGTGGGAAGGCCAGCAGGACGGCCGCTTCGTGCACAACATCGTCCCCGCCCCCGGTCATGAGACCAAGCAGACCGGCGCCAGCAGCACCGTTCTGCTCAGCCCGCACACCGAGGATGCCTTCCACCCGGGACGCGCCCATCTGCTGATGCTCGGCTGTATGCGCAACCACGACAACATCGCCACCACCGCCGCCAGCGTCCGCAACGTCTCGCTCAGCGAGGCCGACACCGCACTCCTCACCAGGCCGCTGCTGCCGATCCTGCCGGACGACGCGTACACCGAGGCCCAGGGCTTCGACGGACGTCCGCCGGCCGTACCCACCCTCTTCCACGCCAAGGACGGCCTGACGCTCCGCTTCGACCCGGCCTACACCCCCGTCGAAGACGCCTCCCCCGCCCACCAAGCCGCCTACCAGCGCCTTGAAGCTGAACTCGCCCGCGTCTCGGGCGCCGTGAGCCTGAGCCCCGGCGAGGTCCTGATCGTGGACAACGACCTCGTCGTCCACGGCCGCGTCCCCTTCCAGGCCCGCTACGACGGCACCGACCGGTGGCTCAAGCGCGCCTCCATCCGTGTCCCCGCGCGCCGCACACGCCCCTTGGCCGAGGAAGACGAGCACGGCTACGGCCAGGCCGCCATCGAAGCCCACGCCGCCTGAGCGCCACACCCCCACCGAGGACGGACATGACCAAGACCACTGTGGCCGGCGACGCCCACTCCATACCCGCCGACGACAAGACCCTGCGTGCGCTGTCCACCAGCGACCTCGCCGGCATCGACATCACCCTTGCCGACGTCGTCGGCACGGTCGAAGGCGCCTACCGCACGCTGGCCGCGGGCCGGTCGGACAACCCCCGCAAACTGACCGTCAAGCCCGAAGACGGGCACTCGGTCTCCTACGCCATGCTCGGCCGGGACGGCTCCCGCAACGTCGTCGCGATCAAGACCTCGTACAAGCACGGGCTCGACAAGGGCCGCGAGGAGCAGCACTACTACACCGCGCTCACGCTCTACGACGATGTCACCGGCCTGCCCGTCGCCATGATGGACTGCGGCCGCATCGGGTCGCTGCGCACCCCGGCCGTCTCCGCTCTCCTCGCCCGCGAATGTGCCCGGCCCGGCGCCCGCAGCGCCCTGGTCATCGGCACCGGCACCCAAGGGCGCCTGGCCCTGCCCTTCCTGCTGACGACCGTGCCGGATCTGGACCGTCTGATGCTGTTCGGCACCCACCCCGAAGGCATCACCGCCGTGCGCGAGCAGCTGAGCGCGCACTTCCCCGACCGGGACGTGGAGATCGTCACGGACCTGCGGGCCGCGGCGGCCGACGCCGACATCATCGTCGCCACCGCCGGCGTGCACACCCCGGCCGCCGTCGAGGCCGGGTGGCTCAAGCCCGGCGCCCTGTCCATCCTCGTGGGCCACGGGCTGGCACCGTCCACCCTCCACCGTGCCGATCGCGTCGTGGCCACCAGCGAGGCACAGATGAAGGTCACCGGCACCGACATGGCCGACGAGGAGGGCAACCTCCCGGCCGTCGACACCGAGTTCCCGCCGGTCATCGCGGGTATCACCGCCGGCCGCCGTTCGGCGCAGGAACGAATCTTCGCCTACAACAGCGGACTCGTCGTCACCGACATCGCCCTGGGCCACCGCTTCGCCCAACTCGCCCTCGACCAGGGCCTGGGAGTGCAGGTGCCACTGTGGCAGTGACCGGCCTCCACACCGCGTACGTACCGACCCTGCCCGCCCACACCGACCCGGACACCGACCAGGTGCTGGACAGCGGCCTGCTGCACGAGCTGTCCCACGCCTTCGGCGGCCCGTTCCACTTCCTTCTGCCGCACCGCTTCGACGCCAACCTCGCCGCCTTCCGCACCGCGCTGAGCGACGCCGGTGTGGAGGGGCGGGTCTACTACGCGAAGAAGGCCAACAAGGCAGCCGTGTGGATGGAACGCTGCGCCGCCCACCAGGCGGGCGTGGACGTGGCCAGCGCGCCGGAGCTGCGTGAAGCCCTCGGACACGGCGTACGCGGCGAGAACATCGTCGTCACCGGCCCCGCCAAGAGCGAGGAACTGCTGCGACTGGCCGTCCTCCAGGGCTGCCTGATCGCCGTCGATGCCCTCGACGAACTCGACCTGCTCATCACGCTCACCCTGACCGGCGCGGTACGCCCGGCCCGCCTGCTGCTGCGCCGGCTCCCGCCGGCACAGCCACACAGTCGCTTCGGGATGAACGCCGCTGAGCTGGCGACCGCCCTGGACCGGTGCGTACGGGCGGGGAACGCGGTGCGGATGGAAGGCTTCAGCTTCCACCTGTCCGGCTACGCCACCCAGCCGCGCGCAGACCTCGCCGAGGAGCTCCTCGACCTGTGTCTGAAGGCCCGGGTGCTGGGACTGCAGGCCGACCGGATCAGCATCGGCGGCGGCTTCGCCGTCGACTACAGCTCGGCCGACCACTGGCACACCTTCCTCGCCGAACAGCGCCCCGAGCACTACCACGCGAACAAGACGTTCCACACCGCGGACTTCTACCCCTACCACTCCCCCGTCGCCGGAGCCGACGCGCTGCGCACCATCCTGGCCACCGTCCCCGAAAGCGGCACCACGACATTGGCGGAGCGGCTCAAGGAGACCGGCACCCTGCTGATGATGGAGCCCGGCCGCGCCCTGCTGGACGGGGCGGGTGCATCCGTCTTCCGCGTCCAGGGCGTCAAGGACCGCGACGGCTACCGGATCGTCACCGTCGACGGCACCAGCCTGAGCGTGTCCGAGCAGTGGTTCAACAGCGAATACCTGCCCGACCCCCATCTGGTGACCCCCTCCGGCCGGGCCCACGGCAGCGAGGTGCACCCCGCTTGTGTGGGGGGAGCGTCCTGCCTGGAGTCGGACATGCTCACCTGGCGCAAGGTCCCCTTCCCCGCCCGCCCACGCGTCGGCGACCTGCTGGTCTACCCGAACACGGCCGGGTACCAGATGGACTCCAACGAGTCCCCCTTCCACGACCTGCCGCTGCCCCCCAAGGTCGTTCTGGACCGCCTGGGCGGCCGCCCTCGCTGGCGCCTCGACCGCCGCCCCGCCTGCTGACTTCCTTCGACCTACCCAGGAGCTCGCCCATGAACGAGGCCCTCGCGCGCCCCGCCGTGGTCTCCCGCATATCCGACCTCATCGGATACACCCCGCTGTTCGAGCTGTGCCGCACCGAAACCGGCAGCCGCCTCCTGCTCAAGCTGGAGATGTACAACCCCACCGGCACCGCCAAGATCCGCATGGCGCGCCAAATGGTCCTCGACGCCGAAGCACGCGGCGAACTGCGCCCCGGTGGCCGCATCATCGAGTCCACCTCCGGCAATACCGGCCTGGGCCTGGCGGTCATCGCCGCGGAACGCGGCTACACCTTCACCGCCGTCGTCGACAACCACGCGTGCACCGACAAACTCCGCGGCATGAAGGCCCTGGGCACCGAGCTCGTCCACGTCGTCGACGACGGCACAGAAGAGCTGGCCACCGCCGCCCGCGAGGAACTGGCCGAGGAGATGGCCCGCGGCCAGGACAACACGATCTTCACCGAGCAGCACAACAACCCCAGCAACGGCGTCGGCTACTTCCCGGTCGCACACGAACTCCACCAGGCCCTCGACGGGAACATCGACGTCCTGATCGGCGCGGTGGGCACCGGTGGCGCGCTGTGCGGCACCACGCGCGAACTGCGCAAGCTCGTCCCCGACTTCACCACGATCGGCGTCGAGCCCAAAGGCTCCATCGCCTTCGGCGGCCCCGCCCACGACTACTACCAGTCCGGGACCGGCACCCCCGAAGGCGCCGAGATCGGCGCGCTCGTCGACTTCGACCTGATCGACGAAGGGGTCAAGGTCGGCGACATCGAGGCGTTCGCCACCGCCCGCGCCGTCGCCCGCACCGGCCTGCTCATCGGCGGCTCGGCCGGCGGCGTCGTCCACGAGGCGCTGACCCGGCTGACGTCCCTGCCGCCGGGCAGCACTATGGTCGCCCTGGTCAACGACGGCGGAGAGAAGTACATGGACACCGTCTTCAACGACGACTGGATGAACGCCCGCAACCTCATCGATCCCGCCGTGGAACGCGAGATCGACGAGACGCTCACCAAACTCCGCAGGAATTGATGCCCGCCATGCAGCTGACCACCCTCCTCCGCGACAGCCGCGCCCTGGCCACCCTCGCCGTCCCCCTCATCCTCACCCAGCTCGCGCAGGTGGCCCTGACCACCACCGACACCGTGATGATGGGCCTGCTCGGCACGGCCGACCTCGCGGCAGGAGGGCTGGCCATCGTCATCTTCAACCAGCTGCGCACCATGGGCGTCGGCCTGGTCACCTCCGTCGGCAACCAGATAGCCGCCGCGTCCGCCCGAGCAGAGGCGGGCCAGGAGTCCGACGCGTCCCAGGACGCTGACCCGCAGGAAGGCAGCGAAGAGGTCCGCACGATCGTCCGCGCCAGCCTGGCCGTGGCCACCCTCGCCGGCATGGCCGGCGCGGTTCTCATGCTCCTCATCGGCCAGGCGCTCACCCTGCTCGGTCAGGAAGCCGGCGTCGTCGACCGCGCCCGGACCATGCTGCTGGCTCTCGCCCCCGGTCTGCTGCCCTGTCTGTGGTTCCAGGCCATCCGCCAGTTCACCGTCGGCATGCGCCGCCCACAGGCCCTCCTGCAGATAACCATCGCCTCCGTCGCCGTCAACGCCGGTATCAACTGGGCGCTCATCCACGGCACCTGGGGACTGCCGAAGCTGGGACTGCCCGGCATCGGCGTGGCCACCTCCCTGGTCTACCTGCTGTCCTTCCTGGCCCTGTACGTCTCGGCGAAGAAGGACAAGGTCCTCGGCCCCCTGCTCAGCCTCAACATCGCCAAGGCCGACCGCCGAACGGTCCGCCGACTGGTCCAGCTCGGCATACCCATAGCCGCGACCTACGGTTCCGAGGCCGGCTTCTTCTCGGTCACCGCCCTGATGGCCGGCTCCTTCGGCAGCGCCGCCCTGGCCGCGCACACCGCCGTCAACCAGCTCGTCTACATCGTCTTCCAGGTCGCCGTCGGCCTCTCCCACGCCGCGTCCATCAACGTCAGCCGAGAACTCGCCCTCGGCCGCACCGGGACCGCCCTGCGCATCAAGAACACCGCGCTGGCCTGCGCAGGCGCCGTGATGGTCGTGGTGGGCATCGTCTACATCACGCTCCCCGAGCTGGTACTGAGCCCCTTCTTCGACACCGGCAGCGCCAAGGACGCCGAAGCCGTCTCCATCGCCACCCACCTGCTCCTCGTCATCATGGTCCTGCAGTTCTTCGACTGCGCCCAGAACATCGGCGTCGGACTGCTGCGCGGCCTCAACGACACCAAGAGCGGATTCCGCATCACCCTCATCGGCTACTGGATCATCGGACTCCCCACCGCCTGGCTCCTCGGCTACGCCGTCGGACTCCACACCCTCGGCATCTGGCTCGGCCTGCTCACCGGCCTCGCTGCCACCGCCGTCCTGCTCCTGCGCCGTTACGGCGCGGAACTGCACGCAAAGGGCACGGAACTGCAAGCCGCATCCGCGGCGTAGTCGCCGATCTCCTCACAGGAATCCGGCAGCCGCCACTCAGCCCGGAACGCGGGTTATCGCCCCGGCCGTTGCGGCGAGTTCGGGGAGGGTGCCGGCGAACGTCGGGAGCAGGCGGAGGCAGACGGACCAGGCTTCCGCGTCCGAGCCCAGATGCTCCCGGGCGAGCGCCGCGACCCGCTCCCGGACCGGCCGCCACGTCTCGTCGGGGAACCGGTCGTCGGGATGCCCGTATCGGTACCGGTGCAGGAGGTCGGCGGCCGCCTCGGCGGGGGCGGTGTGGTCGAGGAGGTCCTCCAGGGTGAGCGATCCGTTCCGCAGGGCGGCATCCGTCCAACTTCCCCACCTCTCGGGGCCGTTGCCCAGACCCGCCAGCAGCAGCTCGCGGGGGCAGTCCGGGCGCTCCTCCACGAGCGCGTCAACCAGGTCCGCGGAGAGCGTGCCGGCGCGGTGCGCCGCCACCAGGGCTGACCAGGGCGGCTCCAGGCCCTCGCTGAGGAGCCGGTTCAGCCGCTTCTCGGGCCGGTCGCCCGGCCTGATGAGATACGCCGCAAGCCGGTCCGGCGCCTCTTCCTCGGCGAGCCGGGCCCGCAGCCGCTCCAGGCCGTCGGGGACGTCCAGCAGTTTCTCCGTCTGACGGCGAAGGGTGACCGGGAGGCGGTCCATGGCCAGGATCTCCCGTACGGCGTCCGGCCCGCCGCGCTCCCACACCGCGATCAGCAGCCGCAGCCGGCTGGCCGGCAGATGGAGCTGCAGCCGGCCGAGGACCCGGCGGGCCACGCTCAGGTCGCCGGATCCCAGGCCGGCCAGCAGCCGGTCGCGGTCCTGGCTGACGACGATGTCGTCCAGCTCGGCGAGCAGCTCCTCGGGGACCGGGCGGGTGCCGCCGCCGCGCAGCCGCCCGGCGAGCAGCCGCGCCCCTTCGGACCGGTCGAGGGAGAAGTGGCGGAACAGCTGGGCGTCCACCGCCGGTTCGTCGAGATCGAGGAGGTATTCCAGCTTGTCATCGCGGGCGTATCCGGCGGCCATCGCCAGCTGGGCCGGGAGGCCGTGGGCGGCCGCCACCGCGTCGCGGACCGCGGGGGACGGGTTCCCCTCCAGGAGGAACTGCTGTACGGCCAGCGGATCGAAGTGCGGGACGACGGCGATCTGGACTTCCTGTGGGGCGCACTCGAACATCCCGAGGAAGGCCGCCCGGGAATCCTCGGGGGTGTGGCCGGGCGGGAAGTTCGCCTTCCGCGGCCGTGGCCAGCTGGTGCAGCGCTTCTTGCGGGAGCCCGGGTCGGTGACGTCCGCGATCAGCCCGGCGACGCTGTGACGAGGGAAGCGCCGCATCCGGTCGTAGTACGTCAGCCAGTTGACGGGGTCCGCGCCGAGCGGGTCCACCAGATCGGCGACGGCCTTGCGGGTCGGTTCATGGTCGTACGGCAGCGCGCGCAGGATGTCCGCCGCCGGTGTCATCTCGGTCAGGACCCGGTGCAGGGGCAGCCGGCCCTCGCGGATGCCGCGCTGGAGGATGGGGCTTTGGGGGATGTCGTGCGCTGCGGCTTCCGCGAGGAACTCGAAGGGAAGTTCGGCGGCGCACCGGGCGGTCTCATAGGGGTCGTTGCAAAAGCTCTCCCTCACCAGGTCGGCGGGGCAGCCCTCCCACTGGGTGAGCCGGAGCAGCCCCGGGCCGTAGTTGCCGGAGTACCCCGGTGCCTTTCCCAAGGGAAGTCGTTCGTGCTCGCGCCGGATCAGGTCCCAGTCGAGGCCGTCGGGCTTCACCGAGGGGCCGTCACCGTAGCGGAGCTCCAGCAGCGCGCGGACGTGGTCGGGGTCGGCCCACTCCCCGGCGGGCCGGTGCTCCCTCAGGAGGGACTCCGGATCGGGGGCGTCGATGGCCTGCCGCAGCAGATCGGGCAGCCAGGGATGCCCGGGATCCAGGGTCGGGATGTCCTCCAGCAGGTCGAGGAGGCGGGTGAACGGTTCGGTGCTGCCCCAGAGCTCCAGAAGGCTGAGGCAGGCGTCCACGACGGCCTGCGGGGGAAGATGCACGCCGAACACGGCCAGGCCAACGACGTTCAGCCCGGGGAACCCGCTGGTGAGGATGGGGACGAGAGAGCGGCCGACGCGCGTCTCGTACAGGACCGGGAACAGGCCGCCGTCGTCGTACCAGCGCGGATCCGCGAGGTCGGCGGCGTGCAGCAGCGTCGCCAGCAGGTCGGGGATTTTGATCATCGCGCCCCGGCGGTCGTCCTCGGCGTCGCGGAACACCGCGTGCCACAGCGCCAGGCCGACCACCGGATCGCCGAGCTCCGCCGCCCCCAGGAGCCATTCCTCGGGGTCGATGGACAGCGCCGCCCGCATCTGCGCGGCGTCCCCGCCCAACAGCTCCTCGACCACGCCCTTCGGGAGCCCGAACCGGTCGGCGAGAAGATCCAGCAGCTCCGGGCGCAGCCGCTCGGCGAGCTCATCGGCGGTGGCCGGGTCGACGAGGCTCAGCGCGAGGCGGAGTGCGAGGCGGGTGGTGTGGTTCATGGGCGGTTCCCTTCGCATGCTGCAGCCGGGCCGATAGTCGGTACGTACACACCGGCCGTACGCGATCGATCGTCACATGGACCACTGACAACGGCCCCTGGCGCTGTGCTGACGTCCTCTCAGAACCTCGGAAACCGCGACTCGTCCCTGAAGACACGTCATCGCAACGGAAATTGCGGAGAGTTCGAGCAGAACGCCATCAAGCCTCGGGAGCAGAGAGGGGGGATCAACCGCCTCAAGCGCCACCGAGCAGGGCACGTTCGAAGCGCCGGCCCGGATCCACTACGGGCAGCCCCCAACAGGTCCCTGAGGTCGATCGGCCCGCGTCTCGTCCGGGTGAACGATGAACGGGCGGCGGGCGGGCCGGATCCTGGTAACGGCCGTACGCGAGGCGGGAGTTCGCTGCTGCGGCGGTGCGGGAAGGAGAAAGGATCAGCATGAACACGCGCAGGGCGCACCCCGTCGGGGTTTCCGAGGAAGACCTGAGTCATCCGCGCACCCGGCAGGCGTTCCGCAGCGCCAAGCGGCTCGTCGGCTGCTATGCCGGCCTCAGCGTGCTCACCCTCATTGCCGTCATCCTGCTGCGCAACCACCCCGACATGGTGACCGACGCCGTCGGGGTCCGTGCGACCGTCGTCGCCGCCACTTCCCTGCTCATGGTCTCGTTCGCCGCCCGGACGGCCCGCGGCCACAGCCGGTCCTATCTCCGACTGCGGTTGGCCTCAGGCATCATGGTGGTGGCCATTGCGGTCATCGTTGCGCTGCCCGGCGCCTTTCCGGTCTGGCTGAGAGTTGAACAGGGCGTGTGCGGAGCCCTGTTGATCGGTGTCGTCTTGACCGTGAACGGCAAGCAGATGCGGGCGGCGTTCGCCTCCAGGTAGAACGAGCGCGCGCTCGCGTGCGCCCGCCTCAGAGCGGCGCCTCCGGGGTGAGCACCACGAACTCCGCGCCCGAGGGGTCCTTGCAGACGGCCAGCCGGCCGACGCCCTCGGCGGTTTCCGGGCCCATCGAGAGCGTGCCGCCGTTGCCGCTGACCAGGCCGACGGTGGCGTCGCAGTCCTTGGAGCCGAACACCGGGTGCCAGTACGGCTTCCCGCCGGGCCCGAGCAGATCCGCGGGGACACCCATGAGGCCGCCGTGCATCCGGTCCTCGCCGCAGTTCGCGGGGGTGAGCAACGTGTAGGTGCCGCCGCCACCGCCGGGGAGCGGCATGTCCTGGGTGCTCCAGCCGAACACGGTCTTGTAGAAGGTCTGCGCGGCGGCGGAATCGGTGGTGTAGAGCTCCGTCCAGCTCAGGCTGCCCGGCCCGTCAGCGGCTTCGATGCCCGGGTATCTCGCCGGCTGCCAGACGGCGAACTCCGCGCCCTGCGGGTCCGTGAGCTGGGCGAACCGGCCGTCGTCCGCACCGACCCCGGCCGGCGCCGAGCGGACCGCGCCGCCCGCCCGCTCCACGGCCTTGACGGTGGCATCCGCGTCAGGGCTGTTGAAGTAGATCGTCCAGGCGGACCGGGCGCCGTCCTCGGTGAGCGGGCCGACCGCGCCGACAGCCTTGCCGTCGTGCCGGAAGAGGGTGTATCCGCCCGCGTGGTCACCGTGCGGTTCGGCCTGCCAGCCGAACACGGCTCGGTAGAAAGCCGTTGCGACCTCGACATCGGGGGCGCCGAGGTCGAGCCAGCACGGGGAGCCGGGGACGAAGTCAGTAGTGATCATGGCGATTCCCTTCGCGTCCCTTCGCGGATCCTCTGTGATTTCAGCCTGACATCGACCACTGACAATCGCCCGTCGGCCGGGATTCGGCGTCGCGCCGCGCGCTTGCTAACCTGACGCGCACTCGTCAAGAACCGACACCGGCGAGCGCATCGTCAAGAGCATCGCCGATGCGGATACGCGTGTCGGTATACGCATAGGTACACGTACCCGGAGGGGTACCGCGCGGCCGTTCACGCAGGCGGCCGATCACAACGGGGGAGAAATCCAGATGAAGCTTCGCCATGTTCGCGCTGTCGCCGTGTGCGCACTGGTGGTCGTCGCGCTGACCGGCGCGCGCCATTCGCACGGCGGGGGCTGCGGCAGCAGTCACAGCTCCGGCACCAGTGGCACCAGCGGCGGATACAGCAGTTCCGGCAGCACCACCAGCAGCGGCACCACCGGTGGTTCGCCGACCGCCGGGTCCACCACGCCGCCCGAGTCGGACATCCGGATCACCGACTGCCAGGTCGACAGCGCGGCCGGCACGCTGAGCGCCAAGCTGAGCGTGACCAACGGCAACTCCCAGGGCACGGCGACCTACAACGGCACCGTGGAGTTCACCGACGAGACCGGCGCCACCTTCGGCTCCGCGCTGATCTCGTCGGTCCAGGTGGCGGCCGGCCAGACCCAGCCCGCCTCGGTCTCCGGCACCTTCATCAAGAACCCCAACCGCCAGGGGCCGACGTCCGGCAAGTGCAAGCTGGGCCAGGTCTACAAGGCCAACAGCTGAGGCCGGCAACGGCCGTGCCGAACGGCGGGGTTCAGGACCGGTAGAGCTCCTTCGCGATGATCGAGCGCTGCACCTCCGTGGCGCCCTCGTAGATACGCGGCGCGCGGACCTCGCGGTAGAGGTGCTCCAGGAGGTGGCCACGGCGCAGCGCGCGGGCGCCGTGGATCTGGACGGCGGCGTCGACGACGTACTGGGCGGTCTCGGTCGCCAGCAGTTTGGCCATGGCCGAGCGGCGGGCGATGTCCGGGGCCCCCCTGTCGTACGCGGAGGCGGCGGCGTACACCAGGAGGCGGGCGGACTCGACCCGGGTGGCCATCTCGGCGAGCTGGTGGCCGACGGACTGCAGGTCCTTGAGCGGGCCGCCGAACGCGGTGCGCGCGCCCGCGTGCGCCACCGCCGCGTCCAGCGCGGCCTGCGCCATGCCGACCGCGAAGGCGCCGACGCTCGGCCGGAAGAGGTTGAGCGTGGCCATGGCGACCGCGAACCCGCCGTCCACCTCGCCCAGCACATCCGCCCTGGTCACCGGCGTGCCGTCGAAGACCAGCGTGCCGATGGGGTGCGGGCTGAGCATGTCCAGATGCTCACCGCTCAGGCCCGGCCGGTTGGCGGGGACGAGAAAGGCGGTGACGCCGCGCGCGCCCGCCGCGCCGCCTGTACGGGCGAAGACGGTGGCGAAGTCGGCCTCCGGGGCGTTGGAGATCCAGCATTTCTCGCCGGTCAGCCGCCAGCCGTCCGCGCCGTCCGGCTCGGCGGCCAGGGACAGTGCGGCGGCGTCCGAGCCCGCGCCCGGCTCGCTGAGCGCGAAGGACGCGACCGCGCGCCCGGCGGCCACCTCGGGCAGCCAGCGGGCGCGCTGGGCCCCGGTCCCCGACTGCACGATCGGATAGGCCCCCAGCCCCTGGAGCGCCAGCGCGGTCTCCGCCTCCGTGCACTCCTGGGCGAGGGATTCCCGCAGCAGACACAGGTCCAGGGCGCGCAGGGCCCCGTCGGCGGGGAACAGACGGCGCAGCAGGCCCAGTTCGCCGAGGGCGGCGACCAGAGGGCGGTTGACCCGGCCCGGTTCGCCCTTCTCGGCGAGCGGACTCAGCCGTTCGGCCGTCATGGTCCGCAATTCGGCGCACCATTCCTGTTCGTCCGGTCCCAGCGCGAATACGGTCACGAGGCGGCTCCCTGGTAGCGGTCCTCTATCGCGGTCTGTTGACTGCCGTCACGAACACGTTACGCTGACGACGCATCCGAACGGCAGTCCTCGACCACTCATCGACCGGTCGTGAGCCGGTCGACGAGCGGTCGCACGAGCAGCCGACCGAGTCGGCCACCCGGCCCTAGGGGGCGCATCCGCCATGGAGCTACGGTCCTCGGCCCACGCCGACACCTTCACGCGCGACCGGCTGCCGCCCCGGGAGCAGTGGCCACACCTCACCGATCTGGGCTATCCCGACCGGCTGAACTGCGGCGCCGAACTGCTGGACGGCACCATCGGACGGCTCGGCGCCGACCGGCCCGCGGTCCGCGACGCGAGCGGACCGGTGTGGACGTACGGACAGCTGCGCGCGCAGGTCGACGCGATCGCCCATGCGCTCACCGACCGGCTGGGGGTGCTGCCGGGCAACCGCGTCCTGCTGCGCGGCCCCACCACGCCATGGCTCGCGGCCTGCTGGCTGGCCGTGATGAAGGCGGGGGCGGTCGCGGTGACCGTGCTCGCCGCGCAGCGCCCCGACGAGCTCGCCACGATCTGTGAGATCGCGCAGGTGGGGCATGCGCTGTGCGATGTGCGCTCCGTCGACGATCTCGCCAAGGCCGAGGTCCCGGGGCTGCGGATCACCACGTTCGGCGGGGACGCGCCGGACGATCTGCGGCAGCTCGCCCGGCCCGGCGGCGCGCCGTACCCGGCGGTGGCGACCGCCGCCGACGATGTCGCGCTGATCGCCTTCACCTCGGGCACCACCGGCCGCCCCAAGGGCTGTATGCACTTCCACCGCGATGTGCTCGCCATCGCGGACACCTTCTCGGCGCAGGTGCTGCGCCCGGGCCCGGACGATGTGTTCGCCGGCAGCCCGCCGCTCGGCTTCACCTTCGGTCTCGGCGGACTGGTCATCTTCCCGCTGCGGGCCGGTGCCTCGGCCTTTCTCGCGGACTGGGGCGGGCCGGAGCGGCTGCTCGGCGATATCGCCGAGCACCGGGTCTCGGTGCTGTTCACCGCGCCGACCGCCTATCGCGCGATGCTGCCCAAGCTCGCCGGGTACGACGTCTCCTCGCTGCGCCGGTGTGTGTCG
This sequence comes from Streptomyces inhibens, assembly GCF_003389455.1. Lineage (GTDB taxonomy): Bacteria > Actinomycetota > Actinomycetes > Streptomycetales > Streptomycetaceae > Streptomyces > Streptomyces inhibens. Next base: position 15,155 of record NZ_QUAC01000243.1, read on the forward strand.
GCCGGTGAGAATCTGCCCGCCGCGACCTGGCAGTCCTGGTACGACGCGACCGGTCTGCGGATCATCAACGGCATCGGCGCCACGGAGCTGCTGCACATCTTCATCTCGGCCGCCGACGAGGCGATCCGGCCCGGTACCACGGGCCTGCCGGTACCGGGTTTCCAGGCACGGGTGGTGGGCGCGGATGGTACGCCGCTGCCGGACGGCGAGCCGGGGCTGCTGGCCGTACGCGGGCCGACGGGCTGCCGCTATCTCGCGGACGCCCGGCAGACGGAGTACGTACAGGGCGGCTGGAACATCACCGGCGACACCTATGTCCGCGAGCCCGACGGCTACTTCCGCTATGTGGCCCGCGCGGACGACATGATCATCTCGGCCGGCTACAACATCGCGGGTCCCGAGGTGGAGGAAGCGCTGCTGCGGCACCCCGATGTGACCGAGGCGGCGGTGGTCGGGCGGGCCGACGAGGACCGCGGGCAGGTGGTGGTCGCCCATGTCGTGCTGCGGGCCGGCGTCCCGCAGGGGGAGGACACCGTGGCCGCGCTGCGCGCCTTCACCAAGACCCGGATCGCGCCCTACAAATGCCCCCGCGAGATCGTCTTCCACACCTCGCTGCCCCGCACCCCGACCGGCAAACTCCAGCGCTTCCGGCTGCGCAGACCCCATCTAGAGTGACCCGGTGAACGACCAGCAAACGCAGCGCACCCCACGGTCCCTGATCGTCACGTTCTACGGCGCCTACGGGCGCGGCGAGCCCGACGCGGCGGGCGGCACGGCCGGTCCGGTGCCGGTCGCCGTGCTGATCCGGCTGCTCGGTGTGCTCGGTGTGGACCCGCCGTCGGTGCGCTCCGCGGTCTCCCGGCTCAAGCGGCGCGGACTGCTGGTCCCCGCACGTACGACCACCGGGGCGGCCGCGTACGGACTGTCCGACGCCGCCCGGCAGCTGCTGGAGGACGGCGACCGGCGGATCTTCGGCCGGCCGGCCGCGCGGCTGTCCGACGGCTGGGTGCTGGCCGTCTTCTCGGTCCCCGAGGAGGAGCGGCACAAGCGGCATCTGCTGCGCTCGCGGCTGGCCCGGCTCGGCTTCGGGACCGCCGCGCCGGGCGTGTGGATCGCGCCCGCGCAGCTCTACGAGGAGACCCGGCACACCCTGGAGCGGCTGCAACTGGCCCCGTACGTCGATCTCTTCACCGGTGCGCACACCGGTTTCGCCGCCACGGCGGACGCGGTGGCGCGGTGGTGGGACCTGGACGCCATCGCCGCGCAGCACCGCGCCTTCCTCGCGGAGCAGGAGCCGGTCCTGCGACGGTGGTCGCGGCGCCGGTCGGTGCCCCCCGAGGCGGCCTACCGCGACCATCTGCTGGCGCTGGACGCCTGGCGCCGGCTGCCCTACGCGGATCCCGGACTGCCCTCTCCCCTCCTGCCGGAGGGCTGGCCGGGTGGCCGTGCGGCGGAGGTGTTCGGCCGGCTGCACGGCAAACTGCAGGCCGCGGGCGCCCGTTACGTGCGCGAGGCGACAGCCGGGCCGTAACCCCCCTCCGCTCCCCCGCGCCTCAGCGGCGCCGCTGCTGGGCCCCCACCGTGACGGCCGGCCGCGGGCGGGCGGCGGCGATGACGGAGACCACGTCCTTGAACGAGCTGCACATCCGGGTGCCGGCGACCGCGGCGAGTTCGCCGAACGTGCCGACGCCGTAGGTCACCGCGACCGGCTCCATGCGCGCGGTGACCGCCATCCTCATGTCCCCCACGGTGTCCCCCACATACGCGCTCTGCCAGGCCGCGACGCCCAGCCGGCCGGCGGCCCGCAGCACCATCTCCGGGTGCGGTTTGCCGCGCCGCACCATGTCCTGGCCGATGACCGGGCCGACCAGGTCGCGGATGCCCATGACATCGAGCAGCGCCTCGGCGCTGCGGGTGGTCTTGGACGTGGCGACGGCGAGTTCGACGCCGTGGGCGCGCAGCGCGGACAGTCCCGCGGTCACGCCGGGGAAGAGCAGCTGCGGTCCCTGGCACAGGACTTCGTAGGCGAACAGTTCGCGGTAGCGGGAGATGGCGGCCTGCACCCGGCCGTCCTCCTCGGGCTTGCCCAGCAGCCGGCCGAAGGCGGGGCCGGGCGGTTTGCCGATGGCGGACGCCGCCTGCCGCGCGGTCACCGAACACCCCTGCTCCGAGGCAACCTTGACCAGCAATTTGCTGATCGCCGGCAGAGTGTTGGCGAGCGTGCCGTCCAGATCGAAGACAGCTGCCCTGATCGTCTCGCCTCCGGCGCCCCGTGCGCCTCTCACGGGACGTTCGCCGACTTCCGTTGCTACGCGCATGGCTGGAGACCTTTCCGGATTCCGATGGGGGTGCAGATGGGGGTGCAGGGGTTCGGGTGACGTTGCTGGCTCGGCTGGTCGGTGCGGCCTGCTGTCGACGACTGGTGAAGGCAGAGGCGGTCTCGCCATGGCGCACCGCTGTCCAAGGGCGGTACGCGACCGTCGGGGCGGCTGCCACGGAAGGGATCGTCCCGTTTACCGCCTTCGGAGATTTAAAAACCGCCTGCGCTGTTTGTCAATGTGCCTTGGTCACACCCTGACGGGTCGACAACACTCCCCTTCAGAGCCACACTGGGAACACACCGCCCCCAAGAGCCGCCGCGGGCCCCAACGAGCGGCCGGACGTCGCCTTCGCGTCAGGGCACGAGAGTTCCGGCCATTCCTCTTGAGCATATCGAACCGCATGGTTGGTTTTCTATGTAGACTGCAATCAGCTCGCAGCCGTACTAGAGACGGGACGGACACCGTGCCCACCCAGCATCGCGCCATCCAGAGCCGCCAGGCACTCATCCGCTCGGCCGCAGAGACCTTCCTGGAGAAGGGGGTTCCCGCCGCGGGCATGGTCGAGATCAGCCGGCGGGCCCGGCTGAGCAAAGGGGCTCTCTACTTCCACTTCACGTCCAAGGACGACCTCACCCTCGCGGTGCGGGACGCCGCGCTCGCCACCCTGCAGGAGATCGAGAACGGCTTCACCCGCTCCGCGCAGCCATTGGCCACCGCCGTACGGGACTTCGCCGTCGAGCTCTTCGGCCGGGTGGAGTCGGACGTCGTCCTGCGCGCCGGACTGCGGCTGCGGCCCGAGACCGCACCGGGCCTGGGCATCTACGCCCTGGAGCAGCGCTGGTACGCGCTCTTCCTCGACAAGGCGGTGACCTGTGGCACGGGTGAGCCCGGCGGCCGCGCCCCCTCGCAGGCGCCGGACGCCGAACCGCGGCGCACCGCCCAGCTGTTGACCTCGATCGTGGTGGGCCTGCTGCATCTGGGCGGCGAGGACGGCACCTGGTGGGACAAGGAGGCCGTCGTCGACCTGTGGCGGCTGCTGCCGGCCGCGCCGGGCCGGGTCCCGGCCGCCGGCATCCCCACGCCGGCGCAGATGCCGGCAGCGGGCTGATCCGACCCGGCCGTCACGGCCGTACGACCGCACCTCCGGAACAAGGCGCCCCGTCCGGCGTCACAACTCGACCAGCACGGCCCCGACATGGCGCCCCTGAGTGAGCTCGCACAGCGCCCTCGGCGCCTGCTCGATCCCCTTCAGCAGGGCATGCGGGAAGACAAGGGAGCCGTCCCGCAGGCCCTGACCGAACTCCTTGGTCCACTCCCGCGGCAGATCCGGGTGTGCGTACAGCCCGAAGCCACGCAGCGCGACCCGCCGCGTGATGATCAGCCCCGCGTCCAGCTCCACCGGCGCAACGGCACCGCCGTCACCGCCCAGCTGGCTGGAGAGCGCGCCGACCAGCGCGAACCGCGCATCGGGGCGGGCCACCGCAAGCGCCGCCGTGAGCTGCTCACCGCCCACGGTGTCCAGCAGCACATCGATACCGCCCGGTGCCGCCCGGCGCAGCTGCCGCTCGATCGGCCCGGCGCCGCGCACGATCGTGTCGTCGTACCCCAACTCGGCACGCAGCCGGACGGCCTTACGCTCCGAGCCGGTGCTGCCGACGACCCGGCCGGCACCCAGCCGCCGGGCGAGCTGACCGGCCAGGCTGCCCACCCCGCCCGCCGCGCCGGTGACGAACACCGTGTCCCCGGGCCGGACTTCGGCGGCCCGGCGCAGCGCACCCCAGGCCGTCGCGCCCTGCGACAGATGCGCGGCGGCGGTGGGCAGCGCGTCCGGCGCGAGGCGTCGTATCCGCGACTCCTCGACGAGAGCGAACTCTCGCCATCCGTACGGGTGATGGACGAGTTCGCCCGAGGTGAAGCCGCCGCCGGGTGCGGCCACCACCTCACCGACCGCGGAGCCCCACAGCGCCGCGCCCGGCACGAAGGAGGGCATCGGCAGCGGGGCCCCGGTCATCTGGGTCCGCATCGCGGCGGTCACCGCCATCACCCGGGTGCGCACCAGCACCTGTCCCGGCTCCGGTTCCGGCACCGCGACCTCGGCGATCGTGAAGTGGCGCGCGGTCAGCTCTCCTTCGGCGCGGGCGGCGAGCCGGACCTCCCGGTGCACGGCGGGCGGGGCAGGGACGGCGGTGGGGGACATCGTTGAAGCTCCTTGCACTTGTGGCACTCGACGGTGTCACACCGGAGCGCTCCACCGGACCACGGCCGCCGGGCCGCACCGTGCTCAGTGGGCGCAAATTCAATACCGCATGGTTGGCTTCTTTATGATGCGGAAATAGACTGCGCGGCCACAGGCGGCGGGTTGCACTCAGGCACAACAACTCCAAGAGAGCATACGGAGGATGATCGGTGGTCAAGCAGGAACGTGCAGTGCGCACCCGACGCGCCGTCCTCGAAGCAGCGGCTCATGTGATCGGCACCCGTGGGTACCAGGCCGCCACGATGGCCGAGATCATCCAGCGCGCCGGCGTCACCAAGGGGGCGGTGTATTTCCACTTCACGTCCAAGGACGCACTGGCGCGCGCGGTCATCACGGAACAGACCGATCCATTCCTTCCACAAGTCAGCGATTCCCGGCTTCAGGACGCCATCGACTTCACCCATCAGGTGGCGCTGGCCCTGCGCAGTGACCCGTTGTTGCAGGCCGGCACCCGTATCGCGGTCGAGACGACGTTCAGCGAGGACCCTCTGGTGCCCTACCAGGCCTGGACCGACATCATCACCACGATGTTCACGGAGGCGCGGGACAAGGGCGAATTACTGCCCGGTGTGGCGCCGGACCGGGCGGCCGAATTCTTCGTCGCCGCCTACATGGGCGTGCAGTTGTTCTCGCGGGCCGCGACCAATCGCGCCGATCTTCCCGAGCGCGTCACGGCTCTGTGGAAGCACACCCTGCCGGGTCTGGCGTCGCCCGGCGCGATGAGCCATCTCGACCCGCACGGCCGCTGTGTGAAGATCCCTGTCTGACGCCACCGAGCCACCGCACCGACGGAGGAACAGCCCCTTCGGCACTGGAAAACAAACCACATGGTCCGTATCTTAGTGCCCGCAGGGCCGTCAGCGAGGCTCAGCCCGTCAGACCGCTGAGAGCCGCACTTCAGAAAGGGGCACCTATGCCCAGCGCCACCCTCATGCCGTACTCACGCGATCAACGCGACGCCGTCAAGAGCCGGTTCGCCGACGGAAACCGACCGTCGGCACTCACCACGACCGTGCCGCGCGAGTACGTCCACCGCACCGCCGTTTCCGAGGTGTTCTTGACCAACTGGCGGCGCGGCACCGCCGACAACTGGGTGGTGAGCGCCCAATGGCCCCGCGCGCACTGCTTCTACGGCCCGGTCAACGGACTGCACGACCCGCTGTTATTGATCGAGACCATCCGGCAGGCCGGGATATTACTGAGCCATGTCGCGCACCGCGTACCGCTCGACCACCCGATCATCTGGCAGCGGGTCCGCTACGACCTCTCGCCGCAGGCGCTGCGCACCGCCCAGGAGCCGGCCGAGGTGGAACTGCACATCAGCGACCATGACATGGTCCACCGCGGCAAGCGGCTGATCAGCGCCCGCCAGGAGTTCCGCATCGTGTGCGACGGCGCCGACCTGGCCTCCGCGACGCTCGACTACTCCTGTCACAGCCCGGCCGTCTACCGCCGGCTGCGAGGCAAATACAGCGATCTGGCGCTCGCCAACTCCCGTGCGCTGCCGCTGCCCGAGGCCGTCCCCCCGCGGCTGGTCGCCCGGGAACGCGACCGTGATGTGGTGCTCTCCCCCACCGACCGCCCCGACCGCTGGCAGCTGCGGGTGGACACCTCGCACCCGGTGCTCTTCGACCACCCCGTCGACCACGCCCCCGGCATGCTGATGGTCGAGGCCGCCCGGCAGGCCGCGCAGGCGGCAACGCCCGGTCTCACGCTGCCGATCTCGATGGAGTGCACCTTCGAGCGGTACGCCGAGCTGGATGCGCCGTGCTGGGTGGAGACACGGACCACGGCGCGGGCCGACGACGGCCGCCGGCAGGTCGAGGTCGGCGTGGAACAGCACGGCAAGCCGGTGGTCTCGGCGCAGATCACCAGCGTGCCGACGCCCTGACCACCCCCAAAACGGCCCCGCCCCGCTGCCCGTGCCTCCCCCGTCACCGCAGCGTGAGGCGGGGCTTCGGCGCGTCGGTACGTCCGGTGGGCGGTGTGCGGCTGCCCGCCTGGTAGGGCAGTGGCCAGGGGGCGCCCGGCCCCGCGTACCCCTGCTCGGCTGCGGCGTGCAGCGTCCACTGCGGGTCGTACAGATGCGGTCGGGCCAGCGCACACAGATCCGCGCGCCCGGCCAGCACCAGGGAGTTGACGTCGTCCCAGGAGGAGATGGCGCCGACCGCGATGACCGGTACTCCGAGGGTGTTGCGGATCCGGTCGGCGAACGGCGTCTGGTACGAGCGGCCGAAGTCGGGGCGCTCGTCGGGGACGACCTGCCCGGTGGAGACATCGATGGCGTCGGCGCCGTGCTCGGCGAAGGCCCGGGCGATCGCCACCGCGTCGTCGGCGGTGGTGCCGCCGTCCGCCCAGTCGGTCGCGGAGATCCGGACCGTCATCGGGCGTCCGGCCGGCCAGACGGCGCGGACCGCGTCGAAGACCTCCAGCGGGAAGCGCAGCCGGGCGGTGCGGTCGCCGCCATAGGCGTCGGTGCGGTGGTTGGTGAGCGGGGAGAGGAAGCCGGAGAGCAGATAGCCGTGGGCGCAGTGGAGTTCGAGGAGATCGAATCCGGCGCGGGCCGCGGACTCGGCGGAGCGTACGAACTGCTCGCGGATCAGGGCGAGTTCGGGCTCGGTCAGGGCGTGCGGGACCTGGTTGACGCCGGGGCGGTAGGGCAGCGCGGAGGGCGCCACGACCGGCCAGTTGCCCTCCGGGAGCGGCTGGTCGATGCCGTCCCACATCAGCCGGGTGGATCCTTTACGGCCGGAGTGGCCGAGCTGGACGCCGATGGCGGTTCCGGGGGCGGAGGTGTGGACGAAGTCGGTGACCCGGCGCCAGGCCGTCTCATGGCCCGGCGCGTACAGCCCCGTACAGCCCGGGGTGATCCGCCCCTCACGGCTGACGCACACCATCTCCGTCATCACCAGCCCGGCGCCGCCCAGGGCGCGGGCGCCGAGGTGGACGAGGTGGAAGTCGCCGGGGGTGCCGTCGCCGTCCACGGCGGAGTACATGTCCATCGGGGAGACCACGACCCGGTTGCGCAGCGTCAGTTCGCCCAGCCGGAAGGGGGTGAACATGGGTGGCGTGCCGGGCGGGGTACCCGCCTCGTCCTCGACGGCCGCGACGAATCCGGGGTCGCGCAGCCGCAGGTTGTCGTGGGTGACGCGGCGGCTGCGGGTGAGGAGGTTGAAGGCGAACTGGCGGGGCGGCTGGTCGATATAGGTGGCCAGCTCCTCGAACCAGGCGAGGCTGGCGCGGGCGGCGCGCTGGGTGGAGGCGACGACGGGGCGGCGCTCCTCCTCGTACGCGGCCAGGGCGCCGGCGGTGTCGGGCTGCTCCTGGAGGCAGGCGGCCAGCGCCAGGGCGTCCTCGACGGCGAGCTTGGTGCCGGAGCCGATGGAGAAGTGCGCGGTGTGTGCGGCGTCGCCCAGCAGCACCGTATTGCCGTGCGACCAGCGGTCGTTGACGACGGTGCGGAAGGCGATCCAGCTGGAGTTGTTGGAGCGCAGCGACCGGCCGCGCAGCGCGTCCGTGAAGACCTTCGCGCACCATTCGGCCGATTCGCGCTCGTCACAGCGGTCGAGTCCGGCCGAGTGCCAGACCTCCTCGCGCATCTCGACGATGACGGTGCTGGCGTCTTTCGAGAAGGGGTACGCGTGGAGTTGTGCGACGCCGTGTTCGGTCTCGGCGATCTCGAAGCGGAAGGCGTCGAAGGCGAAGTCGGCGGCGAGCCAGATGTAGCGGCAGCGGTGGGTGGTCAACTGCGGGCCGAAGGCGTCGGCGTGCGCGGTGCGGGTCGCGCTGTGCACTCCGTCGGCGGCGATCACCAGGTCGTATGCGCGGGCCAGTTCGGCGGCGGGCGGCGCCTCGGTACGGAAGCGCAGCTCGATGCCGAGGTCGCGGCAGCGCTGGTGCAGTACGGCCAGCAGCCGGCGCCGCCCGAGCGCCGCGAAGCCGTGTCCGCCGGAGGTGAGGGTGCTACCCCGGTGCACGATGTCGATGTCGTCCCAGCGGACGAACTCCGCCTGGAGCGCGCGGTAGACCTCCGGGTCGGCGTGCTCGATGCCGCCGAGGGTCTCGTCGGAGAGCACGACGCCGAACCCGAAGGTGTCGTCGGGGGCGTTGCGCTCCCATACGGTGATCTCGCGGGTGGGGTCGAGGCGCTTGAGGAGGGCCGCGGCGTACAGCCCGCCCGGCCCACCGCCGATGACGGCGACCCGCATGGCTATTTCCCCTGCCACTTGGGCGTCCGCTTCTCCGTGAACGCGGCGTGGAATTCCGCGTAGTCGGCGCTGTTCATCAGCAGCGCCTGGGTGGCGGCGTCCATCTCGACGGCGGCGGCCAGCGGCATGTCGAGCTCGGCGGTGAGCAGCGCCTTGGTCTGGGCGTGCGCCAGCGCGGGCCCCTCGGCGAGCCGCCGGGCGAGCGCGGCGGCCGCCTCGTCGACCCGGCCCTCTTCGGCCAACTCGCTGATCAGACCGAGCCGTTCGGCCTCCGGCGCCCGTACGGCGTCACCGAGCATCAGTACCCGGGTGGCGTGGCCGAGGCCGATGACGCGGGGCAGCAGATAGGCCGCGCCCATGTCGCCGCCGGACAGGCCGACCCGGGTGAAGAGGAACGCGAAGCGGGCAGAGGGGTCGGCGACGCGGAAGTCGGCGGCCAGTGCGAGCACGGCGCCGGCCCCGGCCGCCACGCCGTGCACGGCGGCGATCACCGGGAAGGGGCACTCCCGCAGCGCCCGCACGACCTGACCGGTCATCCGGTTGAAGTCGAGCAGCTGCCCGGTGTCCATGCCCAGGGTGGCGCCGATGATCTCCTCGACATCGCCGCCGGAGCAGAATCCGCGCCCCTCGCCGGCGAGCACCAGGGCGCGTACGGAGCGTTCCCTGGACAGCTCGGCGAGCAGATCGCGCAGGTCGGCGTAGGCCTCGAAGGTGAGCGCATTGAGCTTCTCGGGGCGCGCCAGGGTGACGGTGGCGATCCCGTCCTTCCTGGTCACGCGGATGTGCTGCCAGGTGTCTGTGCTGCGGGCGGATCCTGCGAACGGGCTCATCGGGCTGCCTGCCCCCTTTGGCCGGTCGGCCGGTGGATTGCTCTTTTGGATGCTCCTCGCATCTTCTGGATGCCCTTCGAAGCTATCACCGCTTCATGACTGTCGTCACGAGGACGCGATATGAGAAACCCGCGTGGCGCACCCCGCGCCCGGCGCCGCCCGGCTGGCCGACACCCTGCCGAGCCCCGCGGGCCCCGACCACCGTCGTGCGCTGCTGCGCCGGATGGCCTGGCAGCTGGTGCAGCGGCCGAGCACCGTGACACTGCGCCCGCTCTTGTCGCGGCTGCGCGAGCTGGACCACCCGCTGGCGTGGGGAGATCGTCGACCCGCGGCGGTCCGGCGCCGCGGGTGAACCGCTGGACCAACTGGGCACGTGGGAGGGCCGCTGCTACGAGCTGCCGGAGCCGCTGGACGCCGCGGACTGGAACGCGGCGCTGCTGACCGGGCTGCCCGCCGACTGTCTGTCCGGCCTGACGGCGGGCACCCTGGCCGCCGTGCACACCACGGCCGACGATGTGCCGGCCGATCTGTTCCTCGCCGCGTTCTCCGGCGGGCTCTGGGGTCAGGGGCTCGACGGCGCGTATGCGCGGCGGGCGGCCCGGCGCGGGCTGTATGCGCTGATGGACCTGCCGTGGGAGGTCTCCCACCACGAGGCGGTCCGGCGCGCGGCCGGGCACCGCTGGCTGCGCTTCACCGCCGAGCGGCACACGGAGAACCGCTGGTTCCATGGCGACCTGTCCGACGTCGGCTTCGCCGTACTCGACCCGACGCGGCGGCGGATCGCGCTGCTGGCGGCCACGGACACCGACTGACGGAGTGCGGCCCGGGGCGCGGGCAGGGCCGACCGGGCCACAGGGGATGGGCCGAAGGTCCCGGCCACCGTATGACTTAGGTCACCCCATTCCCGGCCGCTCGCCCCTCACCCGGCCACCCCCGCGCTTTCTACGGTGGATGTGTCCGATCTGGCCCACAGGTCTTTGACCGGCCTTTTTGCGAATGGAACGAACAGCGCAATGCCCATGCTGGCACCGCCCATCCCCACCACCTGGCGCCTCACGCTGCCGCACAGCGCGGCGGCCGTCCCGATCGCCCGGGCGATGGTCAGATGCGCCATGCAGGACCTCCGGGCCACGGCCGACCGCACCACGGCGCAGCTGCTGACCGCCGAGCTGGTCGCCAATGCCGTCAAGCACACCCGCGGTACGGACCCCATCGAGCTGGTGGTGGAGCGGGGGCCGGAGGGCTGCCAGGTGGAGGTGCACGACGGCGATCCGACGCTCGTCAAGGGGCTCGGCGCTCCGCTCCCCGTGGAAGGGCTGGGTGCTCCGGTGCCGGCGATGGCGGCGACCGGACCCGCGCCGGCGACGACGGAGGGCGGTCACCTCGCGGACGGCCGCCACCCGGCACAGCAGGGCGAGGGCACCGGCACCGCCGACGACCGCACCGGCCGGGGCTGCGCGTACGGCCGTGGCCTGCTGCTGATCCGGGCGCTGAGCGCCGCCTCCGGCTGCCGCCCGACGCCGCACGGCAAGGCCGTCTGGTTCACCCTTCCCGAGCTGCGGCGGCCGCGCCGACGCTGACCACGGGAGCCCCGGCAGCCGCCGCGGCCTCCCCGGTCCCGGCCGCGGGCGGCTGAGGTGTCGTCGTCCCGAGGCGCGAGCGGCGGCGCCCGTACAGCGCGTAGACCAGCGCGCCGACCACCAGGAACGCGGCGAACTGCAGCCAGGTCGCCGGACCCGTTCCGTACATCAGGTAGCCGCAGAAGCCGATGCCGAGCACCGGGCTGACGGGGAAGAGCGGGACCCGGAAGCGGCGCGGCAGATCGGGGCGGGTGCGGCGGAGCACCATCACGCTGAGGTTGACCACCGCCATGACCGCCAGCGTCCCGATGGTGGTCAGATTCATCACCACGTCCAGCGGGACGACCGCGGCCGGTACGGCAAAGACGGCCGCGACGATCCAGGTGTTGGCGACGGGGGTGGACGTACGGGGCGAGATCCGCTCGAAGATCCGCGGGATCAGACCGTCCCGCGACATCGACATCAGAATGCGGGTCTGGCCGTACATCACCGCGAGTACGACCGAGGCGATCGCGACGACCGCGCCGAACGCGATCACCCCGCCGCCGAACGCCGAGTGGGTGACGCGGTTGACGATCAGCGACAGCGCGGCGGGCTGATCGGCGACCTGGTCGGAGGAGAGCGCACCGATGGCGGCGACCGCGACCAGGCAGTACAGGACGGTGACCACACCGATGCAGATCATGATGGCGACGGGGATGTTGCGCCGCGGGTTCTTGACCTCTTCGCCGGCGGTGGTGATCGCGTCGAAGCCGATGTACGAGAAGAACGCGACCGAGGCGCCGGAGGTGATGCCGGCGACGCCCTGCGGGGCGAACGGCGCGAGATTGCCGTCCTGGAAGGCGCTGAAGCCGATCACACAGAACAGGGCCAGGATCGCGAGCTTGAGCACCGCCATCGCGGCGGTCGCGCGAGCGCTCTCCCGGATGCCGCGGACGAGCAGGAGCGCGGCGAGCACGATCACGACGACGGCCGGGATGTTGACGATGCCGCCGTCGCCGGGCGGGTTGGAGAGCGCGGCCGGCAGCTGCCAGCCGGTCAGGCTGCCGAGCAGCTCGTTCAGGTACTGGCCCCAGCCGACGGCGACCGCCGAGACCGAGATGCCGTATTCGAGCAGCAGGCACCAGCCGACGAGGAAGGCGGTGCGCTCGCCGAGGGTGGCGTACGCGTAGGAGTACGAGCTGCCGGACACCGGTATCGCGCCGCCCAGCTCCGCGAAGGAGAAGGCGGTGAAGACGCACGTGACGGCCGCCAGCAGGAAGGAGACGATGACGGCGGGGCCGGCCTCGGCGACGGTGTCGGACAGGCCGACGAAGATGCCGGTGCCGACGATGGCGCCGATGCCGAAGCTCACGAGCTGGAAGAGCCCCATGCTGCGCTTGAGGCCGTTGCCTTCGAGGTCCGCGCCTGATTCGGCGACGAGGACGTCGGGGGACTTGATACGCAGTCCGGACGGACCTGCAAGAGCGGCGCGCAGCGCCTCCTTGGGGCGGTGGCGGGAGACGGGCGGGCGCATGGGTGGTTCTCTCTCTGGTGGTGCGGGCGTGGCGGGGGTGGGCCACACGCGAAGCGGGGTCCGGACCGGTGGGTCCGAACCCCGCGAGCGGCTCGATGGTAACCGCTGGTAGTGCATGATCGCCGGATCAGGCGTATGGCTATGCGGCGTGAGGCCGCCTTATCGGGCGAGCGTCGCGACCAGCACGGCCTTGATGGTGTGCATCCGGTTCTCCGCCTCGTCGAAGACGACGGAGTGCGCGGATTCGAAGACCTCGTCGGTGACCTCCAGCGACGACAGCCCGTGCCGGGCATGGATCTCGCGGCCCAGCGCCGTGCCCAGGTCGTGGTACGCGGGCAGACAGTGCAGGAACTTCACCTCCGGCTTGCCGGTGGCCCGCAGCACCTCCATCGTGACCGCGTACGGGGCGAGCAGGGCGATCCGCTCGTCCCAGACCTCCTTGGGCTCCCCCATGGAGACCCAGACATCCGTGGTGACGAAGTCCGCGCCCCGCACGCCCTCGGAAACGTCCTCGGTGAGCGTGATCCGCGCGCCGCTCTTCTCGGCGAGCGCGCGCGCCTGCGCGACCACCGCGTCATCGGGCCAGAGCTGCCGGGGCGCGACGATCCGTACGTCCATGCCCAGCAGCGCACCGGTGACGAGGTAGGAGTTGCCCATGTTGTTGCGGGCGTCGCCGAGGTAGGCGAAGGCGGTCTCCTCCAACGGGCGGCCCCCGCCATGCTCGACCATGGTCAGCACATCGGCGAGCATCTGGGTCGGGTGCCAGTCATCGGTCAGCCCGTTGAAGACGGGCACACCGGCGTACGCCGCCAGCTCCTCGACGTCGGACTGCCGGCTGCCGCGGAACTCGATACCGTCGAACATCCGGCCCAGCACCCGTGCGGTGTCCTTCACCGACTCCTTGTGCCCGATCTGCGAGCCGGACGGGTCGAGGTAGGTGGTCGAGGCGCCCTGGTCCGCGGCCGCGACCTCGAAGGAGCAGCGGGTCCTGGTCGAGGTCTTCTCGAAGATCAGGGCGATGTTCCTGCCCTGGAGGCGAGGGATCTCGGTACCCGCGCGCTTGGCCGCTTTCAGCTCGGCCGCCAGGTCGATCAGTCGGCGGAATTCCTCGGCGCTGAAGTCCAGCTCCTTGAGGAAGTGGCGGCCCGTGAGGTCTATCGCCATGGGTGGGCTCCTGGTTCGCGGCGGTCGGGACGGGGCTCGTACGGACTCGTACACGGACTCGTACCCTTGGAAGTGTATACGAGCTCTCGTATCTCTATACGGCTCCCCGCAGGACCGTCGCCGTCACGCCCGCGTGGCCGTCACGCCTCAGGCTGCCCCGGACACCGCGTCCCTCGCCACCGGACAGCTCATACAGCGCGGCCCGCCCCGCCCCCGCCCCAGCTCGCTCCCCGGGATGGTGATCACCTCGATGCCGCGCTTGCGCAGAAAGGTGTTCGTGGTGACGTTCCGCTCGTACGCCACCACCACGCCCGGCTCCACCGCCAGCACGTTGCAACCGTCGTCCCACTGCTCGCGCTCGGCCGAATGCACGTCCTGGGTCGCGGTCAGCACACGGATGTCGGACAGGCCCAGCGAGGCCGCTATGGCGCGGTGCATATGCTCCGGCGGATGGTCGGTGACCTTGAGGTCCTGGTCGCCCGAGCCCGGCTCGATGGTGTACGAGCGGAGCATCCCCAGCCCCTCGTACTGGGTGAAGGTATCCCCGTCGATCATGGTCATGACGGTGTCCAGATGCATGAAGGCCCGCCGCTTGGGCATGTCGAGCGCCACGATCGTGCGCGCGGAACCCGCCGCGAACAGCCCGCGCGCCAGCAGCTCGACGGCCTGCGGGGTGGTCCGCTCGCTCATCCCGATCAGCACCGCACCACTGCCCATCACCAGGACGTCGCCGCCCTCGATCGTCGAGGGGAAGTCCGCCTGCCCCTCCGACCAGACATGGAAGTCCGCACCGCGGAAGAGCGGGTGGTACCCGTAGATCGCCTCGTAGTGCACGGTCTCGCGCTGCCGGGCGGGCCAGCGCATCGAGTTGATCGACACCCCGTCGTAGATCCAGGCGGAGGTGTCGCGGGTGAAGAGGTGGTTGGGCAGCGGACCCAGCAGGAAGTCGTCCAGATCCATCACATGGAAGCGGACCGAGGTCGGCTCGGGATGGCGCTCCAGGAACTCGCGCTTGGTCATCCCGCCGACCAGCGCCTCGACCAACTCCGGCACCGGCAGCTCGTCGAAGGCGGACCGCAGATGGTCGGTGGCCAGCGGCCCGTACTCCTTCTCGTCGAAGACCCGGTCGAGGACCAGCGTCCGCGCCTCGGGGATCTGCAGGCTCTCGGCCAGCAGATCCCCGAAGAGATGCACCTCCACGCCCCGGTCGCGGAGCACATCGGCGAACCCGTCGTGCTCGGCCCGCGCCCGGCGCACCCACAGCACGTCATCGAAGAGCAAGGCGTCCTTGTTCGAGGGGGTCAGCCGCTTCAGCTCCAGATCGGGGCGATGCAGGATGACCCGGCGCAGCCGCCCGGCCTCGGAGTCGACTTGGAATCCCATCTCCCCATCTTGGCCGCTTCCGGGGCCCGGCGGAGGGAGTCGCGGGATGTCGGGGAGATGTCGGGGTGGCCGGGTCGCCGCCTTTCTTGCCGATGGGTGCGGGCACGGGCGCCGGTCTTAGCGGGTACGCGCCTTGGCCCGGCGCCCCCGTCCGTCGTCGTCCCGTCCGTCGTCGTCCCGTACGCCGTCGTCCCGTACGCCGTCCCGTTCGTCGGCCCGTCGGTCGCCCTCTCCACCGCCCCCTCAGCCGTCCTCTCCGCCGTCCCGTCCACCGGCCGGCCGCAGGGTCAGCGCCGCGACCACCGCGGCCGCCGCGGTCACCGCCGCAATGAGCCAGCCGCCCCGCAATCCCCCTATCCCCGGGCTCTGTTGCCCTCCCATGACGGCGATCAGTACGGCCACGCCGAGCGCCGTACCGAACTGCCGGGAGACCATCAGGACGCCGGAGCCGAGGGACAGCCGGCGGGGCGGCAGCAGACCCGTGGCGGCGAACATCACCGGCTGGTACAGACCCGTGCCGCACCCGGCGAGGATCAGGCCGGGCAGGAAGTGCGCCGCGTAGTGCGTGCCCGCGCTGCCGTCGTCGGCCAGGAGGAGCCACCAGAGGGCGGCCGCCACGAAACACAGGCCCCCGATGACGCCGGTGGCGCGGGCGCCGATCGCCGCGACGAGCCGGCCGGAGAGCGCGGAGACCACCAGCACCGTGACCGGCCAGGGAGCCAGCGCCAGGCCGGCCGTGCGGACCGAGTAGTGCCAGACATCGGTGAACAGCAGGCTCGCGCCGAGCGTCATCGCGGAGTACGCCACGAAGTAGCTGAGCAGCCCCAGCGTGGCCGCCGTGAACCCGGGCGTCCTGAAGAGCGCCGGATCCACGACGGGCTCCGCCGCCCGGCGCACATGCCGTACGCCCAGCGCTCCGGCCACCACGCCGACGGCGAGGACGGCGAGCGTGGCCGGGCTGGTGAACCCCCACTCGGGAGCCTGGACGCATGCGGTCACCCATGCGCCGATACACACCAGCACCAGCCCCGTGCCCGGCAGATCGAGGGCGTGCCGTTCGCCGCGTACGGACCGGGGCAGCAGCCGGACACCGGCGCCGACCGCGAGCAGCACCACCGGGACATTGATCAGGAAGATCAGCCGCCAGTCGGAGGCGGCGAGCAAGCCGCCGATTACGGGGCCCGAACCCGCCGCCACGGCGCTGACCGCCGTCCATGCGCCGACCGCGGTCGCCCGCTCGCGCGGCGGGAAGGCGGGCAGCGCGAGGGAGAGGGAGGTGGGAATCAGCACCGCGGCGGCCACCCCCTGCACCACGCGGGCCGCGATCAGCAGGGTGAGGGTGGGCGCCGCGCCGCAGGCCGCCGAGGCGAGGCCGAACAGCACCATGCCGATCAGGAAGCAGCGCCGCCGCCCCGCCTCGTCGGCGATCCGGCCGGCCGGTACCAGCAGGGCGGCGAGCACGATCGTGTAGCCGTTGAGCACCCAGGACAGCGCGGAGGCGGGCGCCGGCGCGAAGTCCCGGCCGATCTCGGGGAACGCGATGGTGACCGCGAGCAGATCGAGCACGGCCAGGAACTGGGCCGCGGACGCTATCGCCAGGACGAGCCAGCGGCGTGGGTCGGGGGCTACGGGAAGGCCGGGAGCTTGAGAGGTGTCGGGGCGCGGCGTGGACGGATCGTGCAGGTCACAGGCGCCTGCGGGCGTACCCGTCCCCTGGCGCCCCGGAAGAGGAGTGGTCATGTCGATCAAGCATCGGCCCC
Source organism: Streptomyces inhibens (assembly GCF_003389455.1). Classification (GTDB taxonomy): domain Bacteria; phylum Actinomycetota; class Actinomycetes; order Streptomycetales; family Streptomycetaceae; genus Streptomyces; species Streptomyces inhibens. Next base: position 32,174 of record NZ_QUAC01000243.1, read on the forward strand.
GCGCCCAACCGTCACGAGTGGCAGCCCTGACAACACCCGCTACATTCCTGCCACTCGTCCTGCCATACTCGCCGCATGCCCTCCATCGCGGTCGCCGCCACCGAAGGAATGCCGTTCTTCGAACTCGCCATCCCCTGCCACATCTTCGGCTTCGACCGGATCCAGACCCCGCCCGACTGGTACGACCTGCGGGTGTGCGCGATCGGCACGGACGGCGCCGCGCCCCGCACCGACGCCTGGTTCAGCACCCGGACCCCGTACGGGGCCGAGGAGTTGATCTCCGCCGACACCGTTCTCGTACCGGGCTCGGCGGATGTGCACGGCGATCCGCCGGCCGAACTCGTCACGGCGCTGCGCGAGGCCCACCGCCGCGGCGCGCGGCTGGTCTCCCTCTGCTCGGGCGCCTTCACCCTCGCCGCGACCGGACTCCTCGACGGCCGCACGGCCGCCACGCACTGGATGTACGCGTCCCTGCTCGCCGAGCGCTATCCGGCCGTCACCGTCGACCCGTCGGTCCTCTACGTCGACCACGGCGATGTGCTCACCGGCGCCGGATCGACGGCCTCCATCGACGTCTGTCTGCATCTGGTACGCGAGGACTTCGGCACCGAGATCGCCAACTCGCTGGCCCGCCAACTGGTCGCCCCCGCGCACCGCCCCGGCGGCCAGGCCCAGTACATCGAGACGCCGCTGCCCCAGCGCCGCGACGACTCCCTCGCGCCCCTCCTGCACTGGGCCACCGAACGTCTGCGTCGGCCGCTGACCGTGGCCGACCTCGCCCGCCAGGCCAACACCAGCCCGCGCACCCTCGTCCGCCGCTTCCACGCCGCGACCGGCACCACGCCCATGCAGTGGCTGCAGACCCAACGCATCGCCCGGGCCCGCGAGTTGCTCGAAGGCACCGACCTTCCCGTGGACCGGGTGGCCGAGGTCTCCGGCCTCGGCACCGCCGCCAACCTCCGCCGCCACTTCACCCGGGCGATGGGCGTACCGCCGATCGACTACCGGCGGTCCTACCGGGCGGCACGGGTGGCGTGACGGAGGGAAGGGCAACCGGCGCCCCTCCCCCTCCGGCCCCCTACAACCGCGGGTCCACCGGCTCCGACTCCAGCGCGAGCACCGCGAAGACCGCCTCGTGCACCCGCCACAGCGGTTCGCCGTCCGCCATCCGGTCGAGCGCCTCCAGGCCGAGTGCGTACTCCCGCAGGGCCAGCGAGCGCTTATGGCCCAGATGACGGATCCGCAGGCGCTTGAGGTTCTCCGGGCGGGTGTACTCCGGTCCGTAGATGATCCGCAGGTACTCGCGGCCGCGGCACTTGACGCCCGGCTGTACGAGCCGCCCGTCGGCCTGCCGTATCAGCGCCCGCAGCGGCTTGACGACCATGCCCTCACCGCCGTCGGCCGTCAGGTCCAGCCACCAGGCGATACCGGCCGCGACCGACGCCTCGTCCTCGGTGTCGACGACGAGCCGCCGGGTCGGTGCCAGCAGCCCCGGCCGGTCCGCCGCGCCCTCGGCGGCCGTGGCACCGTCCCGGGCCGCCCTCGCACCCTCCGCCGCGATCATCCGGTCGATCAGCGCAAGCTGTTCGGTGTGCGCCAGCCCGGCGAGGCTGCGCCCCTGCACCGCGAGAATCTGGAACGGCGCGAGCCGGATCCCGTCCAGCGCACCGAGGCCGGGCGGCTGCTGCCCGGCCGACTCACCGGCACCGTCCGCCGCCGCCGTACCAACGCGCCAGCAGTAGCGCCGGTACGCCTCCGTGAACGCCGCGGCGTCCGCGGCCCGGTCGCGCTGCCGGTCGAGCAGCGACGCCACGTCGACGCCCCGGGCGGCGGCCGCCTCCAGCGCGCCGAGCGCCCCCGGGAACGCCGCCCCGGAGGCCGCGCCCACGGCCGCGTACTGCTTGCGCAGCAGACCGGTCGCCTTCAGGGACCACGGCATCAACTCCGCGTCCAGCAGCAGCCAGTCGGTCTCCAGCTCCGCCCACAGGCCGGCCCCTTCGACGCACTCGCGGACCCGCTGCAAGAGGGACTCGGTCATCTCCGGGTCGTCGAAGAACGGCCGGCCGGTGCGGGTGTACAGGGCACCCGACACCCCCTTCGGCACCCCGAAGCGGTCGGCGGCCACCGTTTCGTCGCGGCACACCAGGACCACCGCACGGGACCCCATGTGCTTCTCCTCGCACACCACCTCCCGCACACCGTCCGCCCGGTAGCCGGCGAACGCCTCCGCGGGGTGCTCCAGATAGCCCCCGTCGGCCTCGCCGCGGACGTCCGCCGTCGAGGTCGCGCAGGGCGCCATCGTCGGCGGGAGGTACGGCAGCAGCCGCGGGTCGATCGCGAAGCGGCTCATCACCTCCAGCGCGGCCGCGGCGTTCTCCTCCTTGACCGCGAGCCGGCCCATGTACCGGGTCTCCACGATCCGGCGCCCCGCCACATCGTTCAGATCGAGCGGACGGCCGTCCGCCCCACCGGGCGCTTCGGTGGCCAGCGGTTTGGTGGGCTCGTACCAGACCTGCTCCGCCGGTACGTCCACCAGCTCGCGCTCCGGCCAGCGCAGCGCGGTCATCGTGCCGCCGAAGACACAGCCGGTGTCCAGGCAGATGGTGTTGTTGAGCCAGTTGGCGCGCGGGGTGGGCGTGTGGCCGTAGACGACGGCGGCGCGGCCGCGGTAGTCCTCGGCCCACGGGTAGCGCACCGGCAGGCCGAACTCGTCGGTCTCGCCGGTCGTGTCGCCGTACAGCGCGAAGGACCGCACCCGGCCCGAGGTCCGGCCGTGGTACTTCTCCGGCAGTCCGGCGTGGCAGACCACCAGCCCGCCGCCGTCCAGGACGTAGTGGCTGACCAGGCCGTGGATGAACTCCCCGACCTCGGTACGGAAGGCGGCGTCCTCCTTGTCCAGTTGCTCGATGGTCTCGGCGAGTCCGTGGGTGTGCTGCACCTTGCGGCCCTTGAGGTAGCGGCCGAGCTTGTTCTCGTGGTTGCCCGGCACACACAGCGCATGCCCGGCCCCGACCATGCCCATCACCAGGCGCAGCACGCCGGGGCTGTCCGGCCCGCGGTCGACGAGGTCACCGACGAAGACGGCCGTACGGCCCTCCGGATGCGCCGCGTCCACGGCTCTGCCGAGCTCGTCGCGCACCAGCGCATAGCCCAGCCTGCCGAGCAGCGTCTCCAGCTCGGAACGGCAGCCGTGGATGTCACCGACGATGTCGAACGGGCCGGTGAGATGGCGCAGATCGTTGAACCGCCGCTCCATGACGACCTCGGCGGACTCCACCTCCTCCTGGCCGCGCAGGATGTGCACCTTGCGGAATCCCTCGCGCTCCAAATGCCGCAAGGATCGGCGCAGTTCACGCTGGTGGCGCTGGATGACACGGCGCGGCAGCCCGGCCCGGTCGGCGCGCGCCGCATTGCGCGCGGCACAGACCTGCTCGGGCACGTCCAGCACGATCGCCACCGGCAGTACGTCATGCTCCCGGGCCAGCCGCACCAGGTCGGCGCGCGCCTCGGGCTGCACATTGGTGGCATCGACGACCGTCAGCCGCCCGGCCGCCAGCCGCTTGCCCGCGATGAAGTGCAGCACCTCGAACGCGTCGCCGCTGGCGCTCTGGTCGTTCTCGTCGTCGCTGACCAGGCCCCGGCAGAAGTCCGAGGAGATCACTTCGGTCGGCTTGAAGTGCCGCGCGGCAAAGGTGGACTTGCCGGAACCGGTGGCTCCGATCAGCACCACGAGCGAGAGGTCGGGGACGGCGAGCGCACGCGACGCCGGCTCGGGGCCGGGGAGCGGCCGGGCCTGCGGCGGATTCGGCTGCGGCTGGTGCTGGCGCGGGCTCTCCTGCGGGGCCTCGTGCCTGTGCTGGTTCCCGTTCCGGCTCTCGTCCTGGTTCGGGTTCTGGTTCTCGTTCCGGTTCTCGTTCCGGTTCTCGTTCCGGTTCTCGTTCTCGTGCTCCGTACGGTCGGCGTCCGTCATGCCGCGACCTCCTTCCCGCTCACCGAACTGCTCCTGCCGTCATTACCACTATCGCCCCTGCCACTGCCTGCACCACTGCCGTCACCGGCGCTGCTGCCGTCACCGGCGATTCGGAAGTGCGCAAGCTGGGTGGGCGGGCCGACCTCGGGGTCGTCCGGCCCCACCGGTCCGAAGCTCACCTCGTAGCCGTGCCGCGCGGCGACCTCCCGCGCCCACTGCCGGAACTCCTCCCGTGTCCACTCGAAGCGATGGTCCGCATGCCGTACCTGGCCGGCCGGCAGTGACTCCCAGCGCACGTTGTACTCGACGTTCGGCGTGGTCACCACGACCGCCCGTGGCCTGGCCGCCCCGAACACCGCGTACTCCAGCGCCGGCAGCCTCGCCGGATCGACATGCTCGACGACCTNGGCAGCCTCGCCGGATCGACATGCTCGACGACCTCGCTCAGCACCGCCGCGTCATACCCCTTCAGCCTGCTGTCGGTGTACGCCAGCGACCCCTGTACGAGCCGTACGCGCTCGGACTGCCGCTCGGACATCCGGTCCAGCCGCAGCCGGCGCCGCGCCTCGTGCAGCGCCGGCATCGACACATCCACACCGACGATCTCGGTGAACTGCCCTTCCTTGAGCAACGCACCGACCAACTGGCCCTGCCCGCAGCCCAGGTCGAGCACCCGCGCCGCCTTGGCCGAGCGCAGCACGCCGAGAATCGCCTCCCGCCGCTGTACGGCGAGCGGCACCGGCTTCTCCTCGGTGTCCGCCTCCTCGTCCACCGCATTGTCGATCTCCTCCGCGGCCACATCGTCCGACTCGGCCAGCCGCTCCAGCTCCAGCCGCTCCATGGCCTGGCGGGTCAGCAACCAGCGCCGCGCCAGATAGCGGCCGACGATCACCCGCTGCTCCGGGTGGTCCTCCAGCCAGCCCTCGCCGGCCCGCAGCAGCTTGTCGACCTCATCGGGCGCGACCCAGTAGTGCTTGGCGTCGTCCAGCACCGGCAGCAGCACATACAGATGCCGCAGCGCCTCGGCGAGCGTGCGCTCCCCCTCCAGGACGAGCCGTACGTAGCGGGAGTCGCCCCACTCCGGGAAGGTCTCGTCCAGCGGCACCGGCTCGGCCAGCACCGTCCAGCCCAGCGGCTGGAACAGCTTGCGCACCAGCTCGGCGCCGCCCCTGGCGGGCAGCACCGGGACCTCGATACGCAACGGCATCGCCCGCGCCACCAGCTCGGGCCGCGCCGTGCACTGCCCCTTCATCGCGCTCGCGAAGACGCTCCGCAGCGCCACCGCCAGCAGTGAGGAAGCCGCGTACGGCCGGTCGTTCACATACTGACCGAGCGCCGAATCCGGAGCGCCGCCACGGCTCTTTCCGCGGTTCCGGCGGACCAGGGCGATCGGATCGACTTCCAACAGCAGCGCTGCCGTGCACCGTTGTGCGTCCGCCTCCGGGTAGAGGACGTGCGCGGTGCCGTGCGACGTCGAGAACTGCTGCGACTTGTCAGGATGTTTGTGCAGCAGGAATCCGAGGTCGGTCGCGGGACGGTCGGCGCTGCCGGTGGTGGTTATCGTCAGAAACACACGTCCGAGTATTGCCGCAACGCGCCCCGATCCACACCGGTTTTCCGACCGCACCGCCCGACATCATCTTCACTCGGCCCGACGCCATCTCGACTCAGCCCGACGCCATCTCGGCTCGACGCCATCTCGACTCGACCCGACGCCATCTCGACTCAGCACGACCCGTCTCGACTCAGCACGACCCGTCTCGACTCAGCACGACCCGTCTCGGCCCAGCTCGACTCAGTTCAGCCCAGCTCAGCGCGACTCAGCTCATCTCGACTCGGCTCAGCCCGGTTCGCCCGGCTCAGCTCAGCTGCGACTGCACCTGCGTCGAGATCAGTTCGAGGTGGTCCAGATCATCGAGGTCCAGCATCTGCAGGTAGACACGAGAGGCGCCGATGGCGGCGTAACGCCCGATCTTGTCGACGACCTCGGCGGGTGAGCCCGCAAGGCCGTTGGCCTTCAGTTCGTCCACACTCCGCCCGATGGCCGCGGCCCGCCGCGCCACCTCGGCATCGTTCTTGCCGACGCAGGCCACGAGGGCGTTGGAGTACACCAGCTCATCGCCCTTCCGCCCGGCGGCTTCGGCGGCCGCCCGCACCCGTCCGAACTGGCGCTCACTGTCTTCGAGCGAGGCGAAGGGGATGTTGAACTCATCGGCGTACTGCGCCGCCAGCCGCGGTGTACGCGTCGCACCGTGCCCGCCGACCAGCACCGGCACCTTGCCCTGGGCGGGCTTGGGCAGCGCGGGCGACTTCTCCAGCTGGTAGTAGGTCCCGTCGTAGCTGAACTCCTTTCCTGTCTCCGTGGCCCACAGGCCGGTGATGATCTCCAGCTGCTCTTCCAGCCGCGCGAACTTCTCCTTGGGGAACGGAATGCCGTACGCCTTGTGCTCCTCCTCGAACCAGCCCGCTCCGAGGCCGAGTTCGACCCGGCCGCCGGACATCTGGTCGACCTGGGCCACCTGGATGGCCAGCACACCCGGCAGCCGGAAGGTGCCAGCCGTCATGAGCGTGCCGAGCCGGATACGCCGGGTCTCACGAGCCAGGCCGGCCAGGGTGATCCAGGCGTCCGTCGGGCCGGGCAGCCCGTCGGTAGCGCCCATCCGGAGATAGTGGTCCGAGCGGAAGAACGCATCGAACCCAAGATCCTCCGTGGCTTTGGCGACCTTCAGAAGGGTGTCGTAGGAAGCCCCCTGCTGGGGCTCGGTGAAGATTCGTAGATCCATACCTCCATCCTGCACGCCGAGCGGCGGACCAACCGTCAGGGCGGGGACGGTTCGAGCCGCGGGGACGGTTCGAGCCGCGGGGACTGGTCGGACCGTGCGAGTGGTGCGAGTGGTGCGAGTAGTGCGAGAGTGTCGGCCGCGCGGGCGGCGCGACCGGGCGACCCACGGGCGGAACGAGGTCCGCAGTGGTGCGTGGATCCGATCCGCAGCGGCGTGTGGATCCACAGTGGCGCGTGTGGAGTTGCCCCCATCGGGCAGCGGGTGACTAGGGCACGTCGGGGGTCGGCCTCAGCTCGTAGGTCGGCTCGTGGGCCAACTCGTATGCCGGCTCTCAGGTCGGCACGCAGGGCGCGAAAGGGCGACGGGCAGTGGCAGTGGCAGCGGCAGTTGGGGAGGCGAGCCCGACGGCGGGCGTGCCGTCGAGGTGTGGGGCGTGAGTGCTCCTGGCCCCGCGGCCGGCGGGCACCGTCCGGGGCATGGCATTCCGCGTGGACGCGGTCGGTCTGGTGTTGTCCTACCTCTGTTGTCCTACCTCAGGCAGGATTCCGGTCGCGCACCTCCAGCTTCTCCAGTATTCCGGACACGCGATCTCTCGCTTCGTCGACCGTGTCCATGGCCTCGACGCAGTTCCAGTACATCGCCTCCTCGTCTGCGAGCAGCACCACTCCCACCAGCGCCTCGCACACCTCTTGTAGTAGTCGGCACAGGCCGAGTAAAGCGGCCCTGACGTCGCGCACTTCGGACAGCTGAGCCGCCCGCAGCCCACCGGTGGCCGATACCGGGCACAGCAGTCCCCCGCTGAACCGCCCGCCCGCGTCGCCCAACCCTCGGGCTCTGGACCGCACTTCATACGGCCCGAATATCGCGAGATGGCTGCCGATCGCCTCCGCCAAGGCTTGCGCCTGCCATGCCTCGACGATCACGTCCTGAAGCGTGGTCGCCTCCGTCAGACTGCGCCGACTGGCCGCGATGATCCGCACCGCGTCCATCCGCGCCCCTCCTTCCCTCGTCACTCGCATGCACCCTGCACTCTTTCCACTACCCAGAGTGAATGCGAACACCCAAAAAAGCCAGGGGAATTCGCAAATCTGTGGACAAGCGAGGCGATGTGGAAAGATCCATGACTCCGGAGAGTGACAGCGAGTGGATACGGATCCGCTCCTTCCCCGCACGCCACAGCACCCCCACCCGTCACATGACCGGCACAGGTCACTGGAAATCCGGAAAGGGGCGGAATGAGCCGGGAGCTCGATTCAACGAAAACGAGGCGGGGACCGACGCCCCCGCCTCGCCGCCCCCGCCGCGCCGTACCCACCCCGCCCGTACCGCCGGCCTCGCCCGCGCCGCCCTCTTACTCCTCACCCTCCCGCGGCCGGTCCGGCCGTGCGTCACGGACCGCCGGGAATCGCGACTCGTTGCGCTCGATCTTCGCGGCGAGCGCCGTCAGGGCGTCGATCCCCAGCGTCTGGCAGAACTGCAGCAGATACGCCAGTACGTCCGCGACCTCGTCCTCGACCCGGCCGGCCTTCCGCGGATCGGACATCACCCTCGCCGACTCCTCCGGCGTCAACCACTGGAAGATCTCGACGAGTTCCGCCGCCTCCACGCTGAGCGCCGCGGCCAGGTTCTTGGGGGTGTGGTACTGCTGCCAGTCCCGCGCGGCCGCGAATTCGGCCAGGCGGCGCTGCAGCGCTTGAAGATCCTCACTCATGCCCCTAGGTGTAGCACCTGCACGCCGGGCAGCCCGTCGACGACCGACGGGTCCCGCACCGTCCCCAGCAGCCGGACATGCCCGCGCTCGGCCATCCGCACGGCCAGCGACATCAGCTCGCGCGCCTGTCTGCGGTCCATACAGCGGTCCATCCCGTCCGCCATGACCGTCATCTGCTGCTGGGCCGACGGAATCTCCCCCGCCGGATCCATGGCCAGCACGCCCGGCCCGGTGAGCAGCACCAGCGCCAGCGCAAGAAAGCGCAGCTCACCGTCGCCGAGCTGCTCGACGGGCATCTCCCCGAGCTCACCCCGGTCGAGCACGGCCCGCACACCCGCCGCACCTGCCGCCTCCTGGCCGGTCTGCGGGCCGTGTGCCGCGCCGTGCCCCGCCGGAGCCGTGGCCGTCCCCTCGCTCGTACCGCTCGGCTGCCGCGGCACCGCGCGCAGCCCGTCGACGGGGCCGGCGCATGCCTCCCGTACCGCCGCGACCAGCACCGCATGCCGCCGCGCACACTCCCGGCTCGTACGCTCCAACACGGCGGGCAGGTTGTCGCAGGACGACCGCAGCCGCCCCTCGTCGCGCTCCTCCCCCACGTCGCGCCCCCAGCCACCGGCCTCCCCGCCGCCTCCGCTCCCTCTGCGCCCCCGCGTACCCCAGGCCCCGACAGCTCCACCGGCAGCACCGGCTCCTCCGGCCCCTCCCGTCTTCCCCGAGCCGCTCCCCGCGCCCCCTCCCCGGCCACCGCCACCGCCACGGGCTCCGCTCCCCTGCCCCGTACTCCCCCGACCACCACCGGCCCCGCCACCCACGCCACATCCACCACTCCCACCGGCCCCACCCGCCCCCGCTCCCCGCATGACCTCCGGCCGCGGGTCGCACACAAACGCCGACCGGAGCGCGACCACGACCTGCTCGGCCGCTGCCAGGACCAGCCGCTGGCCCGCCGTCTTACCCGCGACCCGCAACGGCAGCAGAGACGTACCCAGCCGGTCGTCGGGGAGCGGCGCACGGGTCACCGGGGTCGCGCCGGCGGTGTGCCAGGCCGCCTGGACGGCGGGGCGGGTGGGGTCGGTGAGCGCGGTGGTGAGCAGCGTCTCGCCGCCACCGGTCAACCGCTCGCCGACGATGCGGAGTTCGGGCTCGGCTTGTACGGCGAGATCGAGGCTGACGGGGCCGGCCGGGCCGTCGACCGTGCAGCCGATACGGAACCCGCGCCGCCCCTGCCCGTCGGGACGCGCCCCCGCCGGCACACACGCCGACGGACCGCCCGCCACCTCCCCCACGGCCCGTGTGAGCGGCTCCCCGCTGCCGAGCCGGGCGAGGATCTCGTACGCCTGCAGCGCACTGGACTTACCGCTTCCGCTCTCGCCGCTCAACAGGGTCAGCGGGCCGAGCGGCAGGGTGATGCCACGGTGGGTCTTGAAGGCGGACAGCCGTAACTCGGTGACCGCCGGTCGCACACTGTCGGTATCCATGAGGGGACGCTATGCAGCGCCCCGACCGGAGAACCGTTACGCCCAACTGCTCTTCCTACGAACGGGGGACGACCCCCGTTGCCTCTTCCGCGACCTCGGTGCCGACCGGCGCCAGCAGGAAGACATTGGTGTCGACGCGATGCATCCCGCTGCCCAGCCCGAAGACGACTCCGCTGGAGAAGTCCAGGATGCGCTTGGCGACATCGGCGTCGGCGCTGCTGAGGTCCAGCAGGACCGGGATCTGCGTCATCAGGTACTCGGCGACCTCACGGGCGTCCGCGAAGGTCTGGACGCGGATGACGATGAACCGCCGCGGCTCCTCCGCCGGCTCCTCCTCGGGGAGGGCACGGTGGTCGGACCAGGAAGGCCATTTGCTGCTGCTGCGGAGCGGGACGACCTCGGCGAGCCCTTCCCACTGCTCGTCGGTGGCATCGGGGCCGTTCACCGAATCACCTCACCCAGAGGAGCGCTGGCTATCTGCGGTATCTGCATCGCACAATTCTAGAGATAAACATACAAAGCTCGACGGACGCGACACACGCCGCGCCACGTCCCGTTCCATCCTGCACCATGGCTCCTGACCTGTGCCGACATCCTCGGCAGATATCCTGCGTCGAGATTGTGTGTGCCTGTTCATCCCCCCTTGTGACGGAGGTCGGTTCTGTCGTGAGTCCTGAGCCTCCCGGCCGCCGTCTGCGTGGCCTGCGCAAACCCGCGAAGAAGCGGCCTGCCGGGCCCCCACCCGCCGAGACCACGGGCCACTCCGACGCGCCGGAACCGCCGGCCGAAACCACCAGCAGCGTCATCAGCGCCGCCCTCTACCGCGACGGACACCGCGTCAGCACCCACGACACGCTCGCCGACGCCTTCCGGCAGCAGCGCGACGCCTCCGGCACCCTGGCCTGGATCGGGCTGCATCGCCCCACCCCGGCCGAACTCGTCACCCTTGCCTCGGAGTTCGACCTCCATCCGCTCGCCGTCGAGGACGCCCTGGAGGCCCACCAGCGGCCCAAGCTGGAGCGCTACGGCGGCACCCTCTTCGTCGTCCTGCGCGCCGCGCGCTATCTCGACGACCGCGAGGTGGTCGACTTCGGCGAGCTGCACGTCTTCGTCGGCCGCGACTTCGTGATCACCGTGCGGCACGGCGGTGCCCCCGATCTGTCGGCCGTACGCCACCGCATGGAGGACGCCCCCGAGCTCCTCAAGCGCGGCCCCGAAGCCGTGCTCTACGCGATCCTCGACGCGGTCGTCGACGGCTACGCGCCGGTCGTCGCCGGCGTCCAGAACGACATCGACGAAATCGAGACCGAGGTCTTCGGCGGCGACCCCCGGGCCTCCCGCCGTATTTATGAACTCTCCCGCGAGGTCGTGGAATTCCAGCGCGCCACCCGCCCGCTGAACGACATCCTCGAAAGCCTGACCGCGGGCTTCGAGAAGTACGCCATCGACGAGGAACTGCGCCGCTATCTGCGCGACGTGGCCGACCATGTGTTGCACACGACGGACCGCGTGGACGGCTTCCGGCAGGCGTTGCAGGACATCCTCACCGTCAACGCCACGCTGGTGAACCAGCAGCAGAACGCCGAAATGCGGGCCCTGGCCGAGGCCGGCTTCGAACAGAACGAGGAGATTAAAAAAATCTCGTCGTGGGCCGCCATCCTCTTCGCCCCGACCCTCGTCGGCACCATCTACGGCATGAATTTCCAGAACATGCCGGAACTGCACTGGGGTTTCGGCTACCCCTTCGCGATCGGGCTGATGGCCGTGGTCTGTGTGAGCCTGTACTTCGTCTTCAAGCGGCGGGACTGGCTCTGACGGGGACGAGCGCCTTCCGGCCACCGAGCTGAACGGTGCGTTGTCAGTGGTGGCTCGTACGGTGGGGGCGGGCTGGACGATCCGCTGACGGTGGTGGAACTGGCCGAGCTGGAGGCCTGGTCGGGGGTGCGGCTTCCCGGGGAGTACCGGGAGTTCCTGCTTCAGGTGGGTGCGGGTGGGGCGGGCCCGGCCTATGGCGTCTTCCCCGTGCGCAGGGCGGCGGACGGTGGCTGGGTGTGGGTGGAGCAGTGAGGTGGGGTCAGCGGGCCAGGCGGCCCAGGAGTGAGGAGGCGGCGGCGATGCCGAGTGCTGCGGCCGCGACCAGGACGGCGTAGTCCAGGGCCAGGTGGGCCTGGGTGCCGAGGAGCAGGCCGCGGAGGGCGTCGACCTGGTAGCTCAGGGGGTTGAGCTTGCTGACCGTCTGGAGCCAGCCGGGCATGATCGCCACCGGGTAGAGGGCGTTGGAGGCGAAGAAGAGCGGCATGGTGATGGCCTGGCCGATACCCATCAGGCGGTCACGGGTGAGCACGATTCCGGCGATCGTCATCGACAGACAGGCGAAGAAGGCCGAGCCGAGGACCACCGCGACGACCACGCCGAGCAGGCGTAGCGGGTTCCAGGTCATGGCCACCCCGAGCAGTGCGGCGATGGCGATCACCACCACGGCCTGGATCAGCGCCTTCACCCCGGCGGCGAAGGCCTTGCCGGCGATCAGGGCGGATCGTGGGGTCGGGGTGACCAGCAGCTTGGTGAGGATGCCGGCATCCCGCTCCCAGATGATCATGATGCCGTAGAAGATCGCGATGAACATGGCCGACTGGGCGATGATGCCGGGCGCCAGATAGTCGATGTACGGGGTACCGCCGGTCGGGATGGCGTGGATGCGGGTGAAGGTCTCACCGAAGACCAGGAGCCAGAGGGCGGGCTGGACGGCGCGGGTGTACAGCTCGGTCCGGTCGTGGCGCAGCTTCTGCAGTTCGACCATGCACATCGCGACGACCCTGGCGGGCAGCACCCGCCAGCCGGTGCGGGGGCGCGGCGGGACCAGCAGCAGGTCCAGCCGGCCGGCGCCGGTGGTGGTGGCGGTGTCAGCCGACTCGGTTCGCGGTGCGGCGGGTGCTTCGGACATCGCGGAAGTCTCCTGACTGCTCGTCGAGGCCGCTGCCGGCGACGTCCCGGAAGACGTCCTCCAGCGTCGGTGCGGCGTCGGACGAGCGCGATGGGGCCGATGGGGTCGAGGGGGCGGGCGTGGCTGTTGGGGACGAGGTGTGGGCGGCGCGGCGGCGGGCGCGTAGGGCGGCGCGAAGTTCGTCCGGTGTGCCGAGGGCGCGGATCCGGCCGTGGTGCATCAGGGCGACGCGGTCGCAGTACTGGTCGGCCTCGTCCATGTAGTGCGTGGTCACCAGCACGGTCATGCCGGTGGCGGCCCGTACCGCGTTGATGTGTGCCCAGACGCTGGTGCGGGCGATCGGGTCGAGGCCGATCGTCGGCTCGTCGAGCATCAGCAGACGGGGCGCGCTGACCAGCGCCTGGGCGAGTTCGAGGCGGCGGATCATGCCGCCGGAGTACGTCTTGGCGAGCCGGCCGGCCGCGTCGGTGAGGCCGACCGCCTCCAGCGCCTGGGTGACGCGTGCGGCGCGCTCGCGGCGGGAGACGTCGAAGACCCGGGCGAAGAGTTCGACGTTCTCGCGGCCGGTCAGCCCGGCGTCGGCGGACAGCTGCTGCGGTACGTACCCGAGCAGCCGGCGGACCGCCATCCGCTCCTTCGCCGCGTCGTGCCCGAACACCCGCACCATGCCGGGCGGGACGGGCAGGAGGGTGGTGATGCAGCGGATCGCGGTGGTCTTGCCCGCGCCGTTCGGGCCGAGCAGACCGAAGACCTCCCCCGTGCGGACGGAGAGGTCCACGCCGTCCACGGCCTTGGTCTCGCCGAAGGCGTAGCGCAGGGCGTGGCAGGTCACGGCGTCGGGATGAGGGGAAGGAGAGGAGGGAGCGGAGGAAGAGGAGAGAGGGGCATGGGGGGAGGGTGGGGCGGGTGTCGGACCGGCGGCCGGGACCGGCTCGCGCTTGTCGTCGGTGGTCATGTGCCGTCCGCCTCCTCGTGCAGGTTGTGGGCGAGCCTGCGCAGCGCCGGGAGGGCCGCCGCGAGCGCTGCCTGGTCGGCCTCGGGCAGACGCGCGACCTGCTCGCGGACCAGGGCGCTGCGGCGGGTCTCCCAGTCGCGCAGCCGCGCCCGGGCCGCGGCGGTGGGGAACAGCAGTGCCGAGCGGCGGTCGTCGGGGGCGGTCTCGCGGCGCAGACAGCCGGCCCGGCTGAGCTGATTGACCAGGGTGGAGACCGAATTGCCCGCGAGACAGAGCTCCTTCGCGGCGGCCGAGACCCGTATGCCGGGCCGGGCCGCGACCAGCCGCAGGAGTTCCACCTCGGCGCCGCGCAGTCTGGGGGTGGTCAGGCCGGCCCGCAGCCGGCGCCGGATCAGCCGCGGAACAACGGACAGCACATCGGCGAGCGAGTCGGGGAACTCCCCTGCAGCCATGCCCCCATTTTAGTTCTGAGTGAGAGGTAGTGCCGGGGACACGCGCGGGCGGGGCGCCGAACGGCCCACCCGGTAGCATCACGCCCCATGGCCAGGCCCAAGGAGTTCGACCCGCACGCCGCGCTCGCGGTGGCGGTGGAGACGTTCCGCCGCCAGGGGTACGAGGGCACCTCCGTACAGGATCTCGTACAGGCGCTGGGCATCAATCGCTCCAGCATGTACGCGGCCTACGGCTCCAAGCACGACCTCTACCTCAAGGCCCTGGAACGCTACAGCGCAGGTGAGGCCGCCAAGGCGCAGGAGGACCTGGCGGGCACCGGGCCGGCGCTGTCTGCCCTGCGCGCGTTTCTGCTCTCCTACGTGGATGCCGCGCTCGCGGACCCGGAGCGCTCGGGGTGCATGGTCACCCACGGGGTGATGGAACGCCTCCCCGGTGACCCGGAGGCCGCCACCCGCCTGCGGGGCGCGCTCGGGTCGATGGAGGAGGCCTTCGCCGCCCTGCTGCTGCGCGCCCGCGCGAACGGGGAGCTGGCGCCCGGCACGGACGTACGGAGCGCGGCCCGGTTCCTGGTCACCTTCACGCAGGGGCTGCGGGTGATGGAGAAGGCCGCCGACCGCGGGTATCTGACCGACGTGGTGGATCAGGCGCTGAGGGTCGTTTTCGGCGACGGATAGGTCCTGGGCGAGGGCCTGACGCTCAGGGCAGCGGCCTGCGGTGCCTTTCACCCGGTGCAGCGGCCCCTCGCTCGGTCCAGCGGCCTGTCGGTCAGTGCTGTCCGGGAGGCGGAGGCGGGACCGGCGCCCCCGGTGGCGGCGCGATCTTCGCGTGGACCCGGATCTCGGCAACGGCCGTGGCGGACGTCGCGGGTGCCTCGCGGGGCAGGAAGGCGTCGCGGCGGGCGCCCGGGTCCCAGCCGGTGTCCACGACGCGCTTCTGGAACAGGATCGCGGCGCCCAGGAGTACGGCGCCGAGCGCCAGCATCACCAGGACGCCGCCCGTCGCGCCCGCCTTGGCCGCGTTGCCGATCAGGGTGCCGAACCAGCCGAAGTCGGCATCGCCGAAGGTGGTGTTCTCCTTGCCGAAGGCGCCGAGCACCTTGAGCAGCAGCGCCGGCAGAAAGGTGATCAGCACGCCGTTCAGGAAGGCGCCGAGCACCGCACCGCGTCGGCCGCCGGTGGCATTGCCGTAGACGCCGGCCGCGCCGCCGGTGAAGAAGTGCGGTACGAGGCCCGGCAGGACCAGCGCGAGGCCGAACGCCGGATGCCCCACCCAGGTGAGCAGGCCGAGGCTGACCAGGCCGCCGACGAAGCTGGCGAGGAAGCCGATGAGCACGGCGTTCTGTGCGTACGGGAAGACGATCGGTGCGTCGAGGGACGGCACCGCGCCCGGTACGAGCCTGCCGGCGATGCCCTGGAATGCCGGGACCAGTTCGCCCAGGATCGTACGGACGCCGAAGAGGATCACCGCGACCGCGATGCCGAACTGCAGGCCTTGCATGACGGACTGCATGACGTAGTTGCCGAGGTCACCGGCCGCGCTGCCGCCGTCGGCCGCGAACGCCTTGAAGGCCGTCGCCCGGCCGGCCTTGGCCACGTAGACCAGCGACATGATGACGTAGAGCAGCACCATGGACAGCGCGGTGGCGACCGTCGAGTCCCGCAGAAAGCGCAGGCCCTCGGGGAGCTTCATGTCCTCGGTGCTGCGGCTGCGCTTGCCGACGAGCTGTCCGGTGGCGCCCGCGACGATGTAGCCGGCGGTGCCGAAGTGGCCGATGGCGATGCTGTTGTTGCCGGTGACGCGTTTGGTCCAGGGGTGCGCGAAGGCCGGCATGGCGACCAGGAGAACGCCCAGCAGCAGTCCGCCGACGACCACCACGATCACGGAGGACCGGCCGGAGGTGGCCAGCACCATCGTCAGCAGGGTGGCCATGAAGAGCATGTGATGGCCCGTCAGGAAAACGTAGCGCAGGGGTGTGAAGCGGGCCAGCACCAGGGCGACCGCGAAGCCGAGGATCATCAGCCAGGCGACCCGGGCACCGAACTGCGCCTGGGCGATACCGACGATCGCCTCGTTGGTCGGGATCACGCCGTGCGCGCCGGTCGCGCCCTGGATCATGCCGCCCAGCGGCGCGAGCGAGCTGACCACCAGTCCGGCACCGGCGCCGATCAGCAGAAAGCCCAGCGTCGCCTTGAGGGCGCCGCCGACGATCTGCCCGGCGGTCTTCTTCAGCGCGATCAGGCCCGCCGCGGTGATCAGGCCGATCAGATACGCGGGTTGGCTGAGGATCTCGTTCACGAGGAACATGGCGAGGGATATGAGCCAGTGCATGGCGGCTGTCCGTCCTCCCGGATCGGTGGAGTGGTGGCGTCGCTTCTCAGGGGCCGCGTCTCAGGCGCCGATTCTCAGACGTCGCGTCTCGATCGTCGCGTCTCGGTCGTCGGCGTCTCAGACGTCGTAGGTGTCGCGGAGTACGCGGTCGACCTCCGGGCCGCTGGTGAAGTCCTCGACGACCTTCACCGGTACGGCGAGCTCGCCCAGCGTCCTGGCGATCTCCCGGGAAGTGAGGATCGCGACGGCCTCGGACGCCTTGCCCCTGGCCGAGATGGTGTCGGTCGCCTCCACCGTCACATGGCGGGACCAGCCCCAGCGGTCCAGCACCTGCTCCAGCGTGTTCTTGAGGAACAGACTGGTGCCCACGCCGTTGCCGCAGACGGTAAGGATCTTGTGTACGGCGGGCCCGCCGCGCGGCCGGTCCGCGCCCTCCCCCGTCGGCCCCGCGAGCACCGCATGCAGCTCCTCCGGACCGGCCGCGTCCCGCAGGGCCCGTGCCGTCACCGGGTCGGCCAGCAGCTTGGCGAGGGCGGCCATCGCCGCCGTGTGCGCGCCGGAGTCCTGCGCGGCGAGCCCCACCACCAGATGCACCGGGTCATTCGCCTCATGGCCGAATTCCACCGGTTGTTGCAGGCGGACCCAGGAGAGCCCGGTCCTGCGCACGGCGGGCGAGGGCCGGGCGTGAGCCAGGGCGAAGCCGGGTGCGATGACGAGGTACGGCCCGTTGTCCTCGACGTTGCGGATCATCTCGTCCGTGTACGCGTCGGTGGTGGCTTCCGTCTCCACCAGCAGCCCGCCCGCCACCCGGATCGCTTCGCGCCAGTCCGCCGCCGGGACGTCCAGGCGTACGGCCGCCAGGGGGAGAAGATCACTCAGCGCTGCCATGGCAGGGGACTCTACCTACGCGCAGGTGGCCGGCACATCCGTACGGAAGGAGAAATTCCGGGAGCTTGACCCCCAACTTCCGCCCGGGGCAACGGCCTTGACAGTCTTCTGTGGGGGGAGAAGCCTGGTTCTTTCGGCAGTTGCCGGAAGTCGGGGGATACCGGGGGAATCGGGGGACTCATCATGAGGTACACGTCTGCGCGCGCGACGGGCCGGACATCGGCGTACGACGCGGCGCGCGCCGCAACCGGAGACCGGCGGCAGCGGCCGCGGCCCACCCGCCATACGCGCCGGGCCGCC
>NZ_QUAC01000240.1 GCF_003389455.1 Streptomyces inhibens
GAAGCCCCGCGCTAGGCCGCCCCGGCCGAAGCCACCTGGGCCGGCCGCGCAGCCGCGGCCGGCCCGCCGGCCCTCGCCAGCTCCCGCAGCCGCCGTTCCGTCTCCGATCCACGCGGGGCCGTGTACGTCACCAGGGCCTGGTCCGGGTCGGTGCTCAGCCGGAAGCTCTCGAAGGTGACCTGGAGCTCGCCGACGTGCGGATGCAGGATGCGCTTGGTGCCGCGCAGACACTCGTGCACCGACTGCGTCTCCCAGATCCGCCGGAAGTCCGTGCTGCGTGCGAGGAGTTCATTGACCACCTCGCAGATCCGAGGGTCGTCCGGGTGCCGGCCGCTGTCGGCGCGCAGATTGCCGACCACCTCCACGGCCTTCCCCTCCCAGTCGGGGTGCAGGGCCCGCGCCACCGGGTCGAGGAAGACCAGCAGCGCGGTGTTCCGGCGGTCCGGGGCGAGCGCCTCCAGGTCGAAGGCGACCCGGCCGCCGAGCGTGTTCCAGGCCAGGATGTCCAGGCCGCGGCCGATGACGAGGGCCGGGACGGTGCTCTCCATGGCGTCCAGCAGCTGCTGGATCTCGGGCCGTACGGTCTGCCCGGAGCCGGGTACGCCGCAGCAGTCCGCCGCAGCCCGGCGCCGGGGTACGGCGATATTGCGCAGATAGGTCACCTCGCCGTCGGACAGCCGCAGCGCCCGCGCGATGGCGTCCAGGACGGAGTCGGAGATGGCGGGCGCACGGCCCTGTTCGATCCGGGTGTAGTAGTCGACGCTGATGCCGGCGAGCTGGGCGACCTCCTCGCGCCGCAGCCCACGCACCCGGCGGCGGTTGATCCCGCCGGGCAGGCCGAGGTCGGCCGGGTCGAGGGCGGCGCGACGCGCCTTGAGGAACGAGCTGATCTCGATTTCCGCGTGCAGCATCGGTCCAGTATGCGACGCACGGCCGGTTGGGTGGTTCCGCCGGACCCAGGCTGTGACGGGCCTGGTGCCCTCCGCGTACGGACAGCAAGGTGGTGCTCCTGAGAATTCGCCTTCCCATAAGGAGCAGCTCATGCAGCGCAGAACCCTCGGCGGTACCGGCATCTCGGTCAGCGAGTACGCGCTGGGCGCGATGATGCTCGGCGCCTGGGGCAACACCGATCACGACGACTGCGTACGGATCGTGCACCGTGCGCTGGACGCCGGTATCAACTTCGTCGACACCGCGGACATCTACGCCGCGGGCGAGTCCGAGGAGATCGTCGGCAAGGCGCTCAGGGGGCGCCGCGAGGACGTCGTCCTCGCCACGAAGTTCTTCAACTCGATGGGCCCGGATGCCAACCACGGCGGCAACTCCCGGCGTTGGATCGTGCGCGCGGTGGAGGACAGCCTGCGCCGGCTGGACACCGACTACATCGACCTCTACCAGGTGCACCGCCCCGACCCGGCCACCGACATCGACGAGACGCTCTCCGCGCTCTCCGACCTCGTACGGTCCGGCAAGGTGCGGGCGATCGGCTCCTCGACCTTCCCCGCGGAGCAGATCGTCGAGGCACAGTGGACCGCCGAGCGCCGCGGCCATCTCCGCTTCCGCACCGAGCAGCCGCCGTACTCGATGCTGGCGCGGGGCGTGGAGAACGCGGTGCTGCCGACCACGCAGCGCTACGGGATGGGCGTGCTGACCTGGGGTCCGCTCAGCGCGGGCTGGCTGTCCGGGCGGGATCTGTCGACCAGTTCGCGGGCCGGTCTGGAGACCTTGAAGTTCGACCTCTCGATCCCGGAGAACGCCCGCAAGGCGGAGGCGGTCGGCGCACTGTCCAAGGTCGCGGCCGAGGCCGGTCTGTCACTGCCGCATCTGGCGACCGGGTTCGTACGGTCCCACCCGGCGGTGACGTCCGTGATCATCGGCCCGCGCACCCTCGACCAGCTCGACAGCATGCTGGAGGGCTCCGAGGTGAAGCTCGACGCCGACGTCATGGACCGCATCGACGCGATCGTGCCGCCGGGCACCGACCTCAACCGGGCGGACAACTACTACGTACCGCCGGCCGTGGCCGACCCGGCGCTGCGCCGCCGCTGAGCCAGGAGGGCCGGCCTCAGGCCAGATGCAGCGCGGCGAGCAGCGCGTCGACCAGGGGCCGGTCCCGCTCATGGGTGAGGTAACAACGTGCCTCGGCGGGCGACAGCCAGAGCAGGCGGTCGACCTCACTATTGGGCACGAAGGCACCGGCGACCGCCTCGGCGGCCCAGTAACGAACCTGCTTGGCACGGCCGTTGGCGAGGTAGTGAGCGGTAGGGAGCGGGGCGCCGGGCCGGCAGTCCATGCCGGTCTCCTCCGCCACTTCGCGCACCGCCCCGGCCAGCGCGTCCTCGCCGCGCTTCAGCTTTCCCTTGGGGTGGGACCAATCGCCGTACTTGGGACGGTGTACGAGCGCGATCTCCAGTCCGTCCTCGGACGCCGCGCGGCGCCACAGCACACACCCCGCTGCCCTTACCGGCTTCTGAGGAACTGTCACAACCTCATCTCTCTCCCGCATCGCAGCTTTTCTGTCCCGTCATGCCGGCTGCCCGGTCATGCCCGCTGTCCGATCATGCCTTCCGTCCCCCTCAGGCCGTCCGCTCCGCCACGCGCGCGAGCCATACCCGGCCGAAGGCGAACCGGGCCGCCTCCACCTGGTGCCGCTGATCGGCGTGCAGCACGCCCAGCGCGTACGCGGTGGACGGCGCGATCCTGGGCGTACGGGCCGCGGCGGCGGCAGCGGCGGCGGCCTCCGCGGCGTCCCGGTGCCACTCCAGCGCCCGGCCGGCCTCCGCCAGCCGGTGATCCGGGTACTCCGCCGCGATCACCTCCTGGGCGTAGCGGCTCAGCCGCACCAGGAGCCGGACCTGGTGCCAGGGCGCGTCCTGGCGGTGGTCGGCGGACAGCGCCTCGGCGTTGTACGGGTATCCCGCGCGCGAGAGCGGCAGCCCGGCGACGGCCTCGGCGAGGCGCCGGTGCGCCTGCTCGGCGAGTGGCGGCAGCGCCTCGGCGGCCGGCAGATCCGCGGCCGTACGGGCCAGCGGCGCCTCGGAGGCGAGCACCGCCACGGAGTCGGCGACGGCATGGAAGCGGGAGGAGCCCAGCGCCTGGAGCGCGGCGGAGTGGGCGCGGGTGCGGGCGAGGGTGAGCTGGCGGTCCAGCAGCGCCCCGGCCCGCGCGGCGCCGGCCGACAGCGCGCCGTCGGAATCGGCTTCGGCGGCGGAGCCCGCGCCGGAACCAGAACCGGAAGACGAACCGGAAGACGAACCGGAAGACGAACCGGAAGACGAACCGGAAGACGAACGGGTGGAGGAGGGGGAGGCCGCGGACGACGCGGCGGACGGGCCGAGCGGTGAACCGGCGTACGCGCCGCGGGACGTGGCGGCGGACGATCCTGCGGCCGGGCGCGCAGTCCTGCGGTCGCCCCGTTTCCCCCGTGCCCCCTTGTCCCCCAGCTCTCCCCGGTCCCCGCCGTCGCCCCGCTCGTTCCGCTCGTTCCGCTCTCCGCGCCCCGTCAGCCGCTGCAGCGCCGCCATCAGCCGGTCGCGGCGGGCCGCGCAGGCGTGTTCGCGAGCCAGTGCGCCGGACAACCAGCCCAGTTCGGACAGGAGTTGGTCGGCCCAGGCCTCCTCGGTCAGCGGCCGGAAGGTGTGCAGGGTGGCGCTGATCCGGCGGGCCGCGCGGCGCAGCTGCCGGGCGGCCTCACCGGCGCCCTCCGCGTCCGAGCCGCTCTCGCGGTGCAGCCGCAGACTGCGCAGGAAGTCCGCGGACTGCTGGTGCAGATAGCCGGCGAGCACCTCCTCGGCCGTACGGGCGGCGAGTCCGGTGCCGCCGTCGCTGTCGTCCCGCATGCCCACCCCCTGTGGCCCGTACCGAGCGCCGCCCGGCCCGTATGTCCCGTCATCGCCTCCGTACGGCCCGTCCACCACCGCGGAACGGGCTCCGGGCGCCCCGCCGAGCTCGTATCCGGTACCGATGAGACCGGCCGGCCCCCCGGTCGGCTGGTCATGTCGCTGGGCCACGCCGGCGCCTCCGGGCGTCAATGAGCATTTCCTGTACGTTGCGCAGCGGCGCGCCGTCCGCGTCCACCGCCTGCCGGGTCCAGTCGCCGTCCGGGCCCAGGTGCCAGGAGGACGTGGAGTCCGACATCCCTGTCTCCAGCAGCCGGTTGAGGGAGGCGCGGTGCGCCGGGTCGCTGACCCGCACCAGTGCCTCGATCCGCCGGTCCAGATTCCGGTGCATCATGTCGGCGCTGCCCAGCCACACTTCGGGCTCGCCACCGTTGCCGAAGGCGAAGACCCGGGAGTGTTCCAGGAAGCGGCCGAGGATGCTGCGGACGCGGATGTTCTCGCTCAGGCCGGGGACTCCCGGGCGCAGTGCGCAGATGCCGCGCACCCACACCTCGACCGGGACACCGGCCTGTGAGGCGCGGTAGAGCGCGTCGATGACGGCCTCGTCGACCATCGAGTTGACCTTGATACGGACGTAGGCGGGGCGGCCGGCTTGCTGGTGCGCGATCTCCTTGGTGATGCGCTGTATGAGGCCGTCCCGCAGCGACTTGGGAGCGACCAGCAGCCGGCGGTAGGTCTCGCGCCGGGAGTAGCCGCTGAGCCGGTTGAAGAGGTCGGAGAGGTCGGCGCCGACCTGTGGGTCGGCGGTCAGCAGGCCGAGGTCCTCGTAGAGCCGGGCCGTCTTGGGGTGGTAATTGCCGGTCCCCACATGGGAATAGCGGCGCAGCATCTCGCCTTCCTGGCGGACGACCAGCGAGAGCTTGCAGTGCGTCTTGAGGCCGACCAGGCCGTAGACGACATGGCAGCCGGACTCCTCCAGCTTCCGCGCCCACTTGATGTTGGCCTGCTCGTCGAAGCGCGCCTTGATCTCGACGAGGACGAGGACCTGCTTGCCGGATTCCGCGGCGTCTATCAGGGCGTCCACGATCGGCGAGTCGCCGGAGGTGCGGTAGAGCGTCTGCTTGATCGCGAGCACGTCCGGGTCTCCGGCGGCCTGCTCCAGGAACGCCTGCACGGAGGTGGAGAAGGAGTCGTAGGGGTGGTGGAGGAGCACGTCGCGGGCGCGCAGGGCGGCGAAGATGTCCGGCGCGGACGCCGATTCCACCTCGGCGAGGTCACGGTGGGTGCCGGCGACGAACTTGGGGTACTTGAGCTCGGGCCGGTCCAGCGCGCCGATCCCGAAGAGCCCGGTCAGATCCAGCGGGCCGGGCAGCGGGTAGACCTCGGCGTCGGAGACCTTCAGTTCCTGGACGAGCAGATCGAGCACGGCCGGGTCGATGGACTCCTCGACCTCCAGGCGGACCGGCGGCCCGAAGCGCCGCCGCATGAGCTCCTTCTCCAGCGCCTGGAGAAGGTTCTCCGCGTCGTCCTCCTCGACCTCCAGGTCCTCGTTGCGGGTGACCCGGAACATGTGGTGCGCGCGCACCTCCATCCCCGGGAACAGCTCCTCCAGGTGGGCGGCGATCACGTCCTCGATGGGGACGTAGCGCTGCGGGGAGGCCTCCAGGAAGCGGGAGAGCAGCGGCGGCACCTTGACCCGCGCGAAGTGGTCGTGACCGCTGACCGGGTTGCGTACGACGACGGCCAGATTCAGCGAGAGGCCGGAGATGTACGGGAACGGGTGCGCCGGGTCCACCGCCAGTGGGGTGAGCACCGGGAAGATCTGCTGGCGGAAGAGGGTGAACAGGCGGGCCTGCTCCTTCTCGGTCAGCTCCGGCCAGCGGATCAGATGAATGCCCTGGTCGGCGAGCTCGGGGGCGATGTCCTGCTGGTAGCAGGCGGCGTGCCGGGCCATGAGCTCGCGCGAGCGCGTCCAGATCCCCTCCAGCACCTCACGGGGCTGGAGCCCGGACGCGGAGCGGGTGGCGACGCCGGTGGCTATCCGTCGCTTGAGTCCGGCCACCCGGACCATGAAGAACTCGTCCAGGTTGCTGGCGAAAATCGCAAGGAAGTTCGCCCGTTCGAGGAGGGGTGTGGCCGGGTCCTCGGCCAGTTCGAGCACCCGCTCGTTGAAGGCCAGCCAGCTGCGCTCACGGTCCAGGAAACGGCCGCTGGGCAGCTCCTCGCCGTCCGCGCCCACCACGCCCTCGTCCACGTACGCATCGGGATCGGCGTCCAGGTCGGGCTCCAGGCCGGGCACCGTCCCACGGACCGCGTGCGGGCGGTGCGCGGCGATGGAGCCCACGGAAGGCTGGGCCGCGGGGGCCTGGGCCTGCGGGGGCTTCGGGGTCGGCATCTCGGGCTGGACCTGTGCCTGAGCGCTGGGCTGCTGGTTCATGGCCTTATTCTTCCGCGCCTCGGGGGTTCCAGGCGCGTCAGGAGGCGGCGGCGCGAGGTGGAGCCTCGGGTTCGGGACGTTCGGCACAGCGGGCTGCATTCAGTGATGCTCGCAAGCAACATTGAATCGCCGGTAACGCGGATATGGCGGACAGGCAAGCGGGGTACTACGGGCGAGGGGCCGTCCCGGGCCGGAGAGCGGCCGCCGCCGCGGAGGACCGGCTTCCGGTGCCTCCCCTCTGACAGCCATTGTGCCCCGCGTCCGGCCCTTGTCCACACACCACAATTCCCGGAAGTGAATTCCGCGAACCGTCTCAGCCGTGCCGGCGCCGCATCACCCGGAAGGCGATCACGGTCAGCACCCCCGCCACCGCAAGGACGATCCCGGACTCGATCCATGCCAGCGGCCAGTGATGCGACACCGGGTGCTGGTCCATGTACTGGCCGACCACATCGTGCTTGCGCAGACAGGCTTCGTAATCGCTGTACGGCTGGCACGCGGTGTCGGGCACCCGGCCGCCGGAGCCGGTGTAGCTCCCCTGCGCCACGAGCCAGCCGTCGTCCGGCAGCTGGGCCGACTCGCCACGGCCGAACTTGGTCGTGACGACCGGCATCAGATGCGGCCTGAGCTGCGTGAACGCAAACTGCACCACGGCCATTGCGGTCAGTGTGACGGCCATCGAGACCACCGTACGGCGCAGCAGCAGGCCGGCCAGCACCCCGACCGCGAGGCCCAGCAGGGCGTAGGCGACGGGCACCGGGCCGAGCGAGCTGAAGCCGGCGGTCGAGTACCAGTAGGAGCCGGAGACCTCGTCGCCGCCGACCTGCCAGAGCAAGCCGAAGACCAGCGACAGCGCCGTGGTGGCGGCGAGCACCACCAGCGCGGGCAGCGCGATCTTCGCCGCCAGCCAGCGCAGCGGGCCGACCGACTGGGTCAGGATGAGCTTGTGGGTGCCGGCCTCCAGCTCGCGGGCGATCAGCGGTGCGCCGATGAACAGACCGATCAGCGCGGGGAGCAACAGCAGCCCCACCTCCACGAGTTGCAGGTTGGATCGGTAGGCGGTGCGGAATTCGGTGACCGCCGCCTGGGTGCCCTCGCAGCGCGGGACGAGGGAGATCTCCGAGCAGCCGGCGATGTGGTGGGCGTCGATGAACCCGGCCATCTGTCCGCGCAGCACCGTGCACCAGACCGCGCCGGCGACCGTGGCGGCGAACAGCACACCGAAGACCAGCCGGTGCTGCCGCCAGACCAGCCAGGCCAGACCGCGCAGCGGTGCGCGTCCGGCGGCCGCCCGCCGCCCGTCCGTATCGCCCGCGTCGTGCGCGGTGCCTCCGCGCCCGCTCGCTCCGAGATGTGCCGTGGTGCTCATGCCGCCGCTCCCTTGCCGCTGTGGTGGTCGTGCTCTGTGTGTGCCGCGCCGCCCGGAGGGCCGTGCCGGACGGGCGGCAGGTCCGGACGGGCGGACGGCCCGTTGCGCGGCATACCGGGGATACCGGGCTTGTTGCCGGGTCGGCGGCGCAGCCGGGGTGAGACCGGCTCGGCGCTCGGCGCGATCAGCTCGGGTGCGTCGGGCGCACGCAGATACGCGAGCAGAAGTTCTTCCAGGGACGGCTCCACGGCCTCCCAGGGCCCGGCGGCGACCGTCCCCTGCCGCCGTACGACGGCAGTGAACTGACTGTCCGTCATCCGGGCCTCGACGACGGTGTGCGCGGCAATCCGGGGCGGCAGCGCATCGCCCCGGCGCGGCCCCATCACCAAGGTGTGCGCCCCGATGACGTCATCGACCTCGCCCGCGAGCCGTACCCGGCCGCCGCCCAGCACCAGCAGATAGTCACAGACCCCGTCCAGCTCGGCGAGAAGATGCGAGGACAGCACGACGGTGGTGCCGTGCTCGGCGGCCCGGGCCAGCAGCAGCGCGGCGATCCGGTGCCGTACGAGCGGATCGGGGCCGGACGGGGGCACCCGCCCGGCCGCCGCCCGGGACAGCCCAGCCCCTGCCCGTCCGGGGTAGGGGGGAAGCTCGTCGAGCAGCAGCAGTTCGGGGTCCTTGGCGAAGGCGAGGGCGAGCGCGAGATGAGTGCGCTGCTCGCCGGAGAGGGTGCCGACGCGGGCGTCCAGCGGCACCCGGCCGTCGTACACGATCTGCTCGGCGCACCGCTGGTTCCAGCGGCCGGGGTTGAGTTCGCGGCCCAGGCGCAGCGTCTCGGCGACCGTCAGCCGGGGGTAGAGCGGCCGGCCCTGGGTGACATGGGCGACCCGGGCGCGGCCGTCGGGGGTGGCCGGGCCCGCACCACAGACGCGTACGGTGCCCTCGGTGGGGCGGGTCAGCCCGGACGCGAGCGCGAGCAGTGTGCTCTTGCCGGCGCCGGCGGGGCCGACCAGTGCGCAGATACGGCCGGCCGGCAGCCGGAAGGTGCAGTCGCGCAGCGCCCAACGGCGGCGGTACCGCTTGCCGAGGCCGATCGCCTCGATCGCGGTGTGCCCCGACGCCCGACCGGTCGCCTCGCCCCTGTACATCGGCCGCGCCTCTCCCCCTGAGCCATTCCACTAATTAAGTAGTGAAAGGGTGGGGGAAGTGGGCTGCACCTGTCAACCTCCACTGCGTACGCTGACCGCGTGCCCACACCCTCCGCACTCACGACGCCGTCGCTGCCGTACACGCCCGACTACCCGATACGCACCGAGCGACTGGATCTGCGCCCGGTCACCCACGACGACTTCGCCGCGATCCACACCTATCAGCGCCGCCCCGAGGTCTGCCGCTACCTCTACTGGGGCCCCTTCGACGAGGCCGAATCACGGGCCTCCGTCGCCACCAAGTCCACCCGCACGACGCTGCGCGAGCCCGGCGACATCCTCCAGCTCGCCGTCGTCGCCCGCGAGACGGGCACCCTGGTCGGCGATGTCACCTTCGTCTGGACCAGCCGTGAACACCGCCAGGGCGGCATCGGCTATGTCTTCAACCCCGACCACGCCGGCCACGGCTACGCCACGGAAGCCGCCAGGGCACTGCTGAAGCTGGGCTTCGAGGAGCTGCAACTCCACCGCATCCAGGCCGAGTTGGACGGCCGCAACACCGCCTCGGCGAATCTGCTGGAGCGGCTGGGGATGCGCCGCGAGGGCCATCTGCGGGAGAACGAGTTCCTCGACGGCGAATGGACCGACGAGGTCGTCTACGCGATGCTGGCGCGCGAGTGGCGGGCACAGCGGGGAGAGCTGTAGCGGGAGCCGGAGCCGGCTGACCCGCCGGAAGATGCACACGCGGGGCGGAGCCTCGTAGGCCCGCCCCGCGGTGCGTTGTCTCCCTATCCGCTCTCTGCGGTCTCACGTCTCCGAGCGGTACATCAGATCCGTCTCGTGCGTGACGAACCCCATCCGCTCGTACACACTCACCGCCGCCACATTGTCCGCGTCCACGTACAGCATCGCCGTCGGCAGCCCCTGCCCGGCCAGATGCCGCAGTCCGATCGAGGTCAGCGCCTTGCCCAGGCCGCCGCCCTGCGCGCCCGGCCGCACCCCGAGCACATAGACCTCACCGAGGCCCTCGTCGGCGTGCACCTTGGTCCAGTGGAAGCCGGCCAGCCGCCCGCCCTCCTCCGCCAGGAAGAAGCCCTTCGGGTCGAACCAGTCCTCCGCCTTGCGGGCGTCCAGGTCGCGCTGGGTCAGCGAGCCCTGCTCGGGGTGGTGCGCGAACGCCTCCGCGTTCACCTCCAGCCAGGCCGCGTCATCGGTACCCGGCTGGAAGGTCCGTACGGACACCCCTTCGGGGAGCACCGGCTCCGCCAGCTCCAGATCCGCCAGCGAGCGCCGCATCTGCCGCAGCTCCCGGAACATCGTCAGCCCCAGGGTCTGGGCGAGGTGCCGGGCGGCCGGATGCCCGCCGTGCGCCCAGACGCGCACCCGGCGCCCGGACTGCTCCAGCAGCTCGCAGCCCAGCGCCCGGCCGTGCCCGCGGCCGCGGTAACCGGGGTGCACCACCAATTCGGCGGCCGGTGCCTCCACCGGGTCGGTGTCCTCCAGCTGGCCGTACCCGACCAGTTCCTCGCCCTCGTCCCCCGGGGCGTACACCAGCACATGGCACACGCCCTCGCGCTTCCCACCCCGCAGCTGCAGCCGCCCCTGCTCGGACACGGCAGGCTGCCCGTCCGTACGCGCGGCCCGCTCGATCAGTTCGAGGACGGCCTCGGCCCCTTCCGGCGCCAGCTCGTCCACCACCTGGATCCTGCGGCCGGCCCGGCCCTTCTCCTGTGCAGCGTCAGTCATGCGTGAAGCGTACGACTCCGCCGGGCCCGGGCGCGTCACTCGGCGCCGCCGTCCGCCGATCCCCGGCAACCAGCTCGTAACCCGGCACCCCCTGTTGCGCTACGCGCGTCGACAATATGCTGCCGTCCGCTCAGGACCATCCAGGAGGGGAACAGATGACAGCGACACCGCAACGGCGCCGCAGAGTACGCAGATTGACGATCGCAGCCGCCGTGATGGCGGCAGCCGCCGGGGTCACCGCCACCGCGCTGCCGGCCGGCGCCGACAGCAGCCACACCGACCGCGCCGGCCGCACCGTCGATGTGCAGCTGCTCTCCTTCAACGACTTCCACGGCAACCTCGAACCGCCCCAGGGCTCCTCCGGCACGGTCGAGGAGCTCCAGCCGGACGGCAGCAAGAAGGCCGTCCCGGCGGGCGGAGTCGAGTACCTCGCCCAGTCCCTGCGGACGGCCCGTAAGGGCCACCCCTACTCGGTCACCGCGGCGGCCGGCGACTTGGTCGGCGCCAGCCCGCTGCTGTCCGGTCTGTTCCACGACGAACCGACCATCGAGGCCATGAACAAGCTGGGCCTGGACGTCACCTCCGTCGGCAACCATGAATTCGACGAGGGCCGGACCGAGTTGACCCGCCTCCAGAACGGCGGCTGCCACCCGAAGGACGGCTGCTACGAGGACGGCAAGAAGTTCCAGGGCGCCGGCTTCCCGTATCTCACCGCCAATGTCACCGACGAGAAGACCGGCAAACCGCTGCTGAAGCCGTACACCGTCTGGAAGCACAAGGGCGTCAAGATCGGCTTCATCGGGGTGACGCTGGAGGGCACCCCGGACATCGTCAACGCCGACGGCGTCAAGGGCCTGAAGTTCCACGACGAGGTCGAGACGATCAACAAGTACGCCAAGGTCCTCAACCGGCAGGGCGTGAAGGCGATCGTCGCCCTCATCCACGAAGGCGGACTGCCCGCCTCCACCTCGTACAACTACAACTGCGACAGCCCCGGCCCCGGCGACGGCATCTCCGGCCCGATCACCGAGATCGCCAAGCACGTCACGCCTTCGGTCGACGCGCTGGTCACCGGCCACACCCATCAGGCCTACACCTGCACCATCCCCGACCCGTCCGGCAGGCCGCGCACCGTCACCTCCGCCGCGTCCTACGGCAAGCTCTACACCGACACCACGCTGACCTACGACCGTCGCACCCGCGACATCGTGCGGACCAGCGTCAAGGCGCCCGGCGCGGTCAACCACGTCGTCGACCGCACCCAGCCCAAGGCCGCGGACATGACGTCCCTGATCGCCCGCTGGAACAAGCTGGCCGCACCGGTCGCCGGCCGCCCCGTCGGCCATATCTCCGCCGATATCGCGGGCCGCGGCGCGAACGCCCCCGAGTCACCGCTCGGCGATGTCATCTCCGACGCCCAGCTGGAGGCCACCAAGGCCGCCGACAAGGGCGGCGCCCAGCTCGCCCTGATGAACCCCGGCGGCATCCGCTCCGACCTCGCCTTCAAGGCGTCCGGATCGGAGGGCGACGGCGTGGTCACCTACGGCGAGGCGTTCACCGTCCAGCCCTTCACCAACATGATGAACGTCATCGACCTCACCGGCGCCCAGCTGCTGACCGGACTCCAGCAGCAGGTCAGCGGCGCGAACCAGGCCTCCCCGAAGATCCTCCAGGTCTCCAGGGGCCTGACCTACACCCTGGACATGACCAAGTCCGGCGCCGACCGCGTCGTCAAGGACTCGGTCAAGCTGGACGGCGTCGCGATCGACCCGGCCAAGACCTACCGCGTCGCCATGAACGAGTTCCTGGCCGGCGGCGGTGACGGCTTCGCCGCCTTCAAGGAGGGCAAGAACAAGTACGTCGGCCCCTCCGACCTCGACGCCTTCACCGGCTACCTGACCGCCCACTCCTCGGCGGACGGCCCGCTCACCCCGCCGAAGGCGGACCGCATCACGGTCGTGAAGTAGCCCACCGCTACCGACCGGGGCTCCCTGTAGCCCACCGGGGCTTCCTCTCGTTGACCGGCCGGGCCTTCACGCTCCGCCCGGTCACCACGAGAGGAAGCCCCACCCCGCTCTCCGGCGGCGGACGAGGTTCTGGGCGTACGCGGCCTTCGGCCGGCTGACGGCGTCGTTCGTCTGGCATCTGTGGATGGGCATCGACCACCGGTCGGCGAGGGGCGATGCGGACGACGTGCCCGTGTGGGGGTTCCTCGCCTACGACGGGCTGATCACGGGGATGTCGGCGGCCGGCGCGGTCCTGGCGCTGGCGACGGTACGGCCCTGGGGCCGCCGGCTCCCGGCACCGCTGGTGCGGCTGCCTCTGTGGTTCGGGGCGGTCCTGCTGGTCGTACGGGGTGTGCCGGGCCTCGTCGAGAACATCACGACGGTCACCGGGCTCACCCCGTACGGCCCGCTCGGGCCGGCGGACCGGCCGGCCGAACTCTCGTCCGGGGACCTCTGGACGGGGATGGCGATCAATACGTACTTCTTCGTGGGAGCGATGGTGATGCTGCCGCTGGTCGTGCTGCACCAGCGGGGCCTGCCGGCCGCCGGGGGTACCGGCGGCCGGCCCGTTCAGGAGAAGTCGGCGGCGTGATCCCGCGCCCACTGGGCGAACGTCCGGCCCGGGTGGCCGGTGACCCGCTCGACGACGTCCNGGGTGGCCGGTGACCCGCTCGACGACGTCCGAGACGGGGAACGACGGTGCGTCGACCATCTCCCCGAACCGCTTGACGAGTTCCAGCGCGGCCTCCTTGGGGAAGTGCGGCCCGGACATCGCCTCGGCCGCCTCCTCCTCGGAGATCTGCTCGACCCGGGTCTCGCGCCCGATCGCCCGGCCGATCTCGGCGACCTGCTCGGCGATGGTCACCACCTCCGGGCCGGTGACCAGATAGGCCTGGCCCTGGTGCGCACCGCTGCGGTCCAGCAGCGCGACGGCGGCGACGTCCGCGAGGTCGGCCTCGTGGACGGGGACGCCCTGGGCGCCCGGGTGCGCATCGCGGACCACACCGGACTCGCGGATCGACGGGGCCCAGGCGAGCGTGTTGGTGGAGTAGTTGCCGCCGCGGACAAAGGTCCACTCCAGGCCGGAGTCGCGCACCGCGCGCTCCAGAACGGCGTGCATCCGGGCGATGTGGTTGGTGTCGTCGGCCGGCGTATCGGTCACCGCCATCGAGGAGTTGAGGACGATCCGGCGGACCCCGGCCTTGACGGCGGCGTCGAGCACCGCCGTCGCGGCCCGGTCACCGCCGGCCGCGAGATTGAGGAACAGCGCCTCCGCGCCGGCCAGCAGCGGTGCGAGGCCGTCCGCGCCGGTGAGGTCGGCGCGGACCACCTCGGCCTCGGCCGGCAGACCGGCGCGCGCCGGATCGCGGGTCAGCGCGCGTACCGCGGCGCCCTCCGCGAGAAGCCGGCCGACAAGGCTGCGGCCGATATTGCCGGTTGCTCCGGTTACCACGATCATGAATGCCCCCTCGAAGAAAACGACCGTCTTCCGGTCGTCGTACGCAGAAGACGGACAAGGAACGACGGACAGGGACAAGGCGTATGCCGCCCGTCCAGGTCACCAAGAGATGTGACGGTAGTTCAGTTCGCCCCACAAGCAAGGCAATTTTTCACCAAGACCGGCGGCACAAGCATCGCGTATCTCACTTACTACCGGTTCAGCTTGCGTTCAAGGGTCCCGCTCATGGTGGAATGTTCGGATGCGAACCCCCACACGCATATCTTCACCCTCGCCCTCGCCCGCCGCTCCGTACCACCCCCATTCCCCCGTACCGGGCGCCCAGGACGACTCCCGCGGCGACACCAGAGACCTTCCGACGGTCAATCCGTACGCCGATCTGGCTGCCCTCGCCGACCCCGAACCGGAGCTTGAACCCGAGCCGGAACACGGCGCGTTCGACGAATTCGGCGCCAACCGCCGCCGCACCTACCTCAACGAACGCGACGCCAGCGACGACCCGCTGGGCCTCGGGCTGCGCCCGGACGACGAGGACGAGGCGTGGACACCGCCGAACCACCGGCGCAAAAAGCGCGGCATCAGCCGCTTCGCCGCCGTCCCGCGCACCCTGAAGCTGCTGGTCGCGGTCCTGGTCTGCACCGCATTCCTGGCCCTCTTCGACCGGTTCGCGGTGCTGTACGCGCAGAACAAGGCCGCGGAAAAGCTGAAGGATTCCCTGCATCTGACCGCCTCTCCGGAGGTCGACATCCGGGGATTCCCGTTCCTCACCCAGGTCTTGGACAAGCGCGTCGACCAGGTGAAGGTCACCATTCCCGACCTGGCCGCCGACCGCGTTTCGCTGGCGAAATTCGAGGCCACCGCGAACGACGTACGCATCGACGGCGATCTGCCCAGCTCCATCAAGGGCGCCACGATCGGCACGGTGCACGGCACGGTGCTGCTCGCCTTCGACGACATGAATCGCGAACTCGGCGCCTCACAGGTGAAATTCAGCGAAATGGGCCCCAATGCGGTCCGCGCGGTCGGCCAACTGCCCATCGCCGGACATGAATTGCGGGTACGCGCGGAGGCGCGCATCCAGCGGGCCGGTGAGCGCGGTATCTCCACCGACATCAGCCGGATGCGGCTGGACATCGGCGATATCGCCGTCTACCGGCCCGGCACCGGCAAGGAGGAGGGCCTGCGGCTGACCCGCAAGACCGCCGCCGAGCTGAGCCGGCAGGCCGCCAAGGTCAAGTCGATGCTGAGCATCCCGGCCATCGCGCAGCGGATCGGCATCCCCCGGCTGTACATCGAGGAGGCGCTCCACAACGAGGAGAAGCTGCACGAGCTGACCGGGTCGCCGCGCTTCATCGAGCAGCTGATGCAGGTCAATCTCGTCGATGTGGTGACGGACCACCCCTGGCTGCTGGAGAAGGTCGGTATCGACCCGAAGATTCTCGGCACGCTCTCCGGGCTGACCAAGCCGGAGCTCGCGGACCGGCTGTCGCTCTCCTTCCAGCTCCCCAAGACGCCCGGCAACATCCGGCTGCGCAATATCTCCGTCGAGCAGGACGGCATCCGGGCCGAGCTGTCGGGGTCGGATCTGCCGTTCGGGGACGCGGCCAAGTAGGGGGACGTCCCCCGCCCGTCAGCTCCCGTCCTCCGCCCGTCAGCTCCCGTCCTCCGGCGGCCGCGGCGGCTCACCCGGCATCTGCGGCGGAGGCGTCGCCGCGCCCGGCAGGGTCAGTACCGCCTCCGTGCCGCCGAGGTCCGCGGACCGCAGCCGTACCGCGCCGCCCGCCTGCTCCGCCGTACGCGCCACGATCGACAGCCCCAGACCGCTGCCCGGCAGGCTGCGCGCGGACGGCGAGCGCCAGAACCGCTCGAAGACATGCGGCAGTTCGTCCTGCGGAATGCCGGGGCCGTGATCGCGCACGGTCAGCTCGCCGTCCGTCAGCCGGACCTCGACGGCGCCGCCGGCCGGGCTGAACTTCACCGCGTTGTCCAGCAGGTTCACCACCGCCCGCTCCAGCCCGGACGGCTCGGCCCGTACGTACCAGGGTTCGAGGTCCGCGGTGATGGTCAGCGACGGGCCGCGCAGCCGGGCCCGCTCCAGCGCCGAGCCGACTATGTCGTGCAGCGCCACGACCTCGACGGCGCTCTGCCCGTGCTCCGGGGTCCGTGACAGCTCCTGGAGGTCGCCGATCAGCGCCGCCAGCTCCCCCATCTGCGCCTTCACCGACGCCAGCAGCGCCGCCTTGTCCTCGGCCGGGATCGGGCGCCCGGACTGCTCGCTGCGCACCAGCAGATCGATGTTGGTACGCAGCGACGTCAGCGGCGTACGCAGCTCATGGCCGGCATCCGCGATCAGCTGCTGCTGCAGATCGCGTGAGGCGGCCAGCGCCGCGGTCATGGAGTTGAAGGAGCGGGAGAGCCGGGCGATCTCGTCCTCGCCGTCGGCCGGGATGCGGATGGTCAGGTCCTGGGTGCGGGCGACGTGCTCGACGGCGTCGGTCAGCCGGTCCACCGGTTTGAGGCCGGAGCGCGCGATGACCAGTCCTGCCGTGCCGGCGCCGACCACGCCCAGTCCGGCGACCGCCGCCAGCAGCACCGCAAGGGTGTTCAGCGCGCTGTTGACCTCGGTCAGCGGGCGCGAGAGGGACACCGCGAACTGCACGCCCTGCACGCCGATGTGCTTGGTCAGCACCCGGACGTCCGCGCCGTCCACGGTGAGCGCGTCGTGCAGGGTGTCCCGCTGTACGCCCCGCGCCACCCCGAGATCCCAGCCCTGTACCCGTACGGGCTGGGAGTTGGGCCCCACACAGCGCGAACCGTCGACCTGGACGATCTGGACGTTGTAGTACGAGGGCGGGGCGTTCTTGTTCTCGGTCGGGTCGGTGGGCTGACAGTTGTTGTAGGTCACCTGGAGATACTCCGGCGGGACGCTGACGTTCCGCAGCGAGTTGTCCACCTCGTCGCGCAGCTGGGCCCGGGTGAGCAGCCAGCAGGCCAGCGCGGAGACCGCCACCGCCACCGCCACCGCGGCCGCGGTCAGCAGGGTCAGCCGTGAGCGCAGCGGCAGCCGCGCGAGGCGCGCGCCGAGCACGGTTTTGTTGCCCCCGGACATCCCGCTCCCGCTCATTCCGCGCCGCCGTCCGCCCGCAGGACGTACCCGACCCCCCGCTTGGTGTGCACCAGCCGCGGCTCGCCGCCCGCTTCCGTCTTGCGGCGCAGATACATCACGTACACATCGAGGGAGTTGGAGGTGGGCTCGAAGTCGAAGCCCCATACGGCCTTCAGGATCTGCTCACGGGTGAGGACCTGCCGCGGATGCGCGAGGAACATCTCCAGCAGCGTGAATTCGGTGCGGGTCAGCTCGACCCGCCGGCCGCCCCGGGTCACCTCGCGGGTCGACAGGTCCATCCGCAGATCGGCGAAGCTCAGCGTCTCGCCCTCCTCGGGCTGTGCGCCGGCCGCCGCGGCGTACGAGCTGCGGCGCAGCAGCGCGCGGATCCGGGCGAGCAGCTCGTCGAGCTCGAAGGGCTTGACCAGATAGTCGTCGGCGCCGGCGTCCAGCCCGGTGACGCGGTCGCCGACGGTGTCACGGGCGGTCAGCATCAGGATCGGGACGGTCACCCCGCTCGCCCGCAGTCGGCGGGCGGCGGTCAGCCCGTCCATACGGGGCATCAGGACGTCCAGCACGATCAGTTCGGGGTCGTAGCTCGCGACCTTCTCGACCGCGTCCAGACCGTCGACCGCCTGCTCGGTCCCGTACCCCTCGAAGGCCAGCGAACGCTGCAGGGCCTCGCGGACCGCGGGTTCGTCGTCGACGATCAGGATGCGGGCGGGCTGATCACCGTGCTCGGCGGGGCTCATGTGCGTGGCTACCTCGGGTGGATGGGGGTACCTCCCATGCCCTTAAGGCATGGGGGAGGAACGAACGGCCGGTCTTCAGCCTTGCACGGCGGCGGGCAATCCGAGAGGGGGGACGCGATCGGGGTCCCCCCGGACGAAGTTTGGGGGGACCCCCTACTGGCGGGCGACGGGTGGGCGGTCAGACGCCGCTGTTGCTGCCGCCGCTCCCGCCGTCGCGCAGCGCGTCGAGGTCGGCCTTGACAGTGTTGATCGGGATGGCGAAGCCGAGACCGACGCTGCCCGCCGTGCTGCTCGATGCCGAACTCGGGGAGTACATCGCGGAGTTGATGCCGATGATCTGTCCCTGCATATTGATCAGGGCGCCACCGGAGTTGCCCGGGTTGAGCGAGGCGTCGGTCTGGATGGCCTTGTACGAGGTCTTCGACGAGCCGGTGTCGCCGTTGTACTGGTTGCCGCCGAACTCGAACGGCCAGCCACCGCCGTCGTCCGGGTTGCCCTGCCGGCCCCGGCCCTGCCCCTGGCCCTCCTCCTTGGGGACGGTCACATCCCGGTTGAGGGCGGAGACGATTCCACTGGTCACGGAGCCGGTGAGACCCTCGGGCGAGCCGATCGCCACCACCTGGTCGCCGACCGCGATCTTGTCGGAGTCACCGAGCGAGGCCGCGGTCAGACCCTTGGCACCGCGGACCTTGATCAGCGCCAGGTCCTTGTCGGGGTCGGTACCGACGACCTTGGCCGTCTTCCGGCTGCCGTCGCTGAAGGTGACGGTCACCGTGTTCGCCCCGGACACCACGTGATTGTTGGTGATGATCTCGCCGCTGCTGGTGACGACCACGCCGGACCCGGTGGACTGGCCGCCGGTGGTGCGCGCCTTGATCTCCACGATCGCCGGGCTGACCGCCTTGGCCACCCCCGAGACACCGCTGCCGCTGCTCTTACCCGCGTTGACGAGCGGTGTGGAGGCGGTGTTCTGGGTGGACCGGTCGGTGGCGCCGGCGATCAGCGCCGCGCTGCCGCCACCGATGAGACCGGAGACGATCGCCACCGCCGCGATCAGCGCGACCGGCCGGCGGGCCCGGCGCCGCGGCTCGGGCGCGTACGGGGGCGGCGGCGGGTACGCCTGCCGGGTGGTGTCGTGGCCGTACTCGCTGCCGTAGGCATACGGACGGTCCTGTGACATCTCAGGTACCTCATCGCCGCTTCGGCGGTAGCTCTCGGTCATGGAGATCACTCTGCGACCGGTCCATGAGAACCGTCTGAGAACGCCCTGAGAGGCCCAACAGAAGTGGGTATGCCCGGTATAAAGACGCCCGCCTCAGCAGCCGGCCCGGGTCACCTCAGCCGCCGCACCCGCACGACCGCCGCACCACCAGCCGCGACGGGAACTGCCGCAGCCGCTCCCGTCGGGAGCCGACCACCCGCAGGCCGTCGTCCAGCACCAGATCGACCGCGGCCCGCGCCATCGCCTGGCGGTCCGAGGCGACGGTCGTCAGCGGCGGGTCGGTGAGCCCGGCTTCCTTCACATCGTCGAAGCCGGCGACCGCCAGCTCGCCCGGCACATCGATCCGCAGCTCACGGGCGGCCCGCAGCACACCGATCGCCTGGTCGTCGGTCGCGCACATGATGGCCGGCGGCCGATCGGGCCCGGCCAGCAGCTTCAGCGCGACCTGATAGGCGTCGTAGCGGTTGTAGGGCGCCTGGAAGTAGCGCCCGTCCGCCGACTTCCCGGACTCCAGCATGGCCCGCCGCCAGCCCTCGACGTGGTCGGTGACCGGGTCGCCGGACTTCGGGGTCTCCTCCGTACCGCCGAGGAAGGCGACGTAGGGGTGTCCGTGCTCCAGCAGATGCCGGGTGGCCAGCTGCGCGCCCCAGATGTCGTCCGTCATCACCGCGACATCGTCGATGGCGTCCGGCCGGCGGTGCAGCAGCACCACCCGGGCGTCCCAGGCATCGATCTCGGCGGCGGCGTGCTCGCTGGGCCCCTGGCTGATCAGGATCAGGCCGGAGACCCGCATCCCGAGGAACGCGCGCAGATAGTGCACCTCGCGCTCGTCCAGGTAGTTGGCGTTGCCGACCAGCACCATCTTCCCGCGCTCGGCGGCAGCCTGTTCCACCGCGTGCGCCATCTCCGCGAAGAACGGCTGCCGGGTGTCCGGCACGATCAGGCCTATGAGGTCGGTACGGCGGGACGCCATCGCCTGCGCGACGCGGTCCGGCCGGTAGCCGAGCTCCTTGATGGCGGCGAGCACCCGCTCGCGCGTGGCCGGGGCAACCGGCCGGGGTCCGTTGTTGATGACGTAACTGACAACGGCGGTGGATGTACCCGCCAGTCTTGCCACATCATCCCGCGTCACCTTGGCCACGCGCGGCAGTCTACGCGGGTGGCTCTACCGGCGGGCAGGCCGTACGTCCGTGGAGTCCGCACTCGTGGCGACGGCCTTCCCGGAGCCGTCGCCGCTCTCCGGTGCGTGCCCCGGCGCCGGCTGACCGCCACGGGAGGAATTCGCCGCCTTTGCGGCGTCCTCGGTGGCCTTGGCCTTGGCGTCCGCCGCCCGCTCCGCCTTCTCCGGCGTCACAAAGCGGTAGCCGACGTTACGGACCGTGCCGATCAGAGACTCGTGCTCGGGGCCGAGCTTGGCGCGCAGCCGCCGGACATGCACATCGACCGTCCGGGTACCGCCGAAGTAGTCGTAGCCCCACACCTCCTGAAGGAGCTGGGCGCGGGTGAAGACCCGGCCCGGGTGCTGCGCCAGATACTTCAGCAGCTCGAACTCCTTGAAGGTCAGGTCCAGGACCCGGCCCTTCAGCTTCGCGCTGTAGGTCGCCTCGTCCACGGAGAGATCACCGTTACGGATCTCCATGGGGCCGTCGTCGGTGGTGATCTGCTGGCGGCCCATCGCCAGCCGCAGCCGCGCCTCGACCTCGGCGGGGCCCGCGGTGTCCAGCATGACGTCGTCGATGCCCCAGTCGGCGGTGACGGCGGCGAGCCCGCCCTCGGTGACGACCAGGACCAGCGGGCAGCCCGGCCCGGTGGACCGCAGCAGCTGGCACAGCGACCGTACGTGCGGAAGGTCACGGCGGCCGTCGATCAGTATGACGTCGGCCCCCGGGGTGTCGATGAGGGCCGGGCCCTCGGCGGGGGCCACCCGCACGCTGTGCAGCAGCAGGCCCAGCGCCGGGAGCACCTCCGTCGACGGCTGGAGTGCGTTGGTCAGCAGCAGGAGTGAACTCACTTCCGATCACCTACCCGGTTTCCGGCGTGGTCCAGCCTCGGCTGCTCACGGTCCTGCCTGCTTCGCTCGCCCATGACGTCTGGTTCCTCCTCGGTCCCTGCGACGGGGGGCACCTCCCGGCCTTGGCCGGGGGAGTCTGCGGCACTGCTTCGTACGGTCCTCGCAGCCGCGCATCACGTGGCTGAAAGCACAAAAGGACCCGGGGGCAACGCTGCCCGGATCCTTCTTGTCCAGCAGAATAGCTCACCTGACTTCCGGACCCGAGGTCGATTTTGCACCTTGTTGTGTTCCGTCGATCACTTCGAGTGGTCATCGCGTGTCTCTGTTGACGGCTCACGGGGTCCGGATCCAGGCCGCCCACACCCCCCGCAAGGCCC
Organism: Streptomyces inhibens; assembly: GCF_003389455.1. Lineage (GTDB taxonomy): Bacteria > Actinomycetota > Actinomycetes > Streptomycetales > Streptomycetaceae > Streptomyces > Streptomyces inhibens. Next base: position 21,473 of record NZ_QUAC01000240.1, read on the forward strand.
CATTTGAAGCCACTTCCGCGCCCTTGGCCGAGGCTCCCGTCATCGTCCTCGCGCACGGCTTCACCGGCGCGCTGGAACTCCCCCAAGCTCTTCGCGCCACTGCCGCATTTTCCCAGCATGCGGACATGATCACGTCCTCCTTCCGTGGCCACGTCCTCCTTTCGTGGCCACGGCGGATCCGGCAGGCGCTCCACGGTCGGCAACCGCGGGTCGAGGACCTGGCCGCCGCGGTCCGCCGAACCGCTCCCTGGGGCACCGCTCTCCATGGGCGGCTCGGTCGTCCTGCGGCAAGCGGCGCTTTACGGCCAGGGAGCGCACAGGGAGCGCACGGGTGCGCACGCCGACACAGTCGTCTCGGTCAGCGCCCCCGCACAGCCTGTAGCGACGCGCCGCGGCGGGAAGGGCTACTCCGTCTCCGCCACCGCCTCGGCGAACTGGGCGGCGTACAGGCGGGCATAGGCACCGTTTGCCGCCAACAGGGCGTCATGGGAGCCCTGTTCGACGATGGCGCCGTTCTCCATGACCAGGATGACGTCGGCGTCGCGGATGGTGGAGAGGCGATGGGCGATGACGAAGCTGGTGCGGCCGGTGCGGAGCTGGGCCATCGCGTGCTGGATGAGGACCTCGGTGCGGGTGTCGACCGAGCTGGTGGCCTCGTCGAGGACCAGGATGGCGGGTTCGGCCAGGAAGGCCCGGGCGATGGTGATCAGCTGCTTCTCGCCGACCGAGACATTGCCGCCCTCCTCGTCGATCACCGTGTCGTAGCCGTCCGGCAGGGTGCGGACGAAGCGGTCGACGTGGGTGGCCTTCGCCGCCTCCACGATCTTGTCCATGGAGGTGCCCGCAGGGGCGCCGTACGCGATGTTCTCGGCGATCGTGCCGCCGAAGAGCCAGGTGTCCTGGAGGACCATGCCGATGTGGGAGCGGAGCTCCTCGCGCGACATGTCGGCGATATCGATGCCGTCGAGGGTGATCCGGCCGCCGCGCACCTCGTAGAAGCGCATCAGCAGGTTGACCAGGGTGGTCTTGCCGGCGCCGGTCGGGCCGACGATCGCGACCGTCTGGCCGGGGCGGACGGCCAGCGACAGGTCCTCGATGAGCGGCTTGTCCTGTGCGTAACGGAAGGAGACGGCCTCGAACTCGACCCGGCCCGCGACATGTTCGGGCCTGGCGGGCTGCTCGGAGTCCGGGTCCTGCTCCGTGGCGTCGAGGAGTTCGAAGACCCGCTCGGCGGAGGCGACACCGGACTGGACGAGGTTGGCCATCGAGGCGACCTGGGTGAGCGGCTGGCTGAACTGCCGGGAGTACTGGATGAAGGCCTGCACATCGCCGATGGACAGGGCCCCGGAGGCCACGCGCAGGCCGCCGACGACGGCCACCAGGACGTAGTTCAGATTGCCGATGAACATCATCGCGGGCTGGATGATCCCGGAGATGAACTGGGCCTTGAAACCGGCGGCGTAGAGGGCCTCGTTCTGCTCGCGGAACAGCTCGGCGGACTCCTTCTGGCGGCCGAAGACCTTCACCAGGCTGTGGCCGGTGTACATCTCCTCGATATGCGCATTGAGCTTGCCGGTGGTCTTCCACTGCTGGACGAACTGCGGCTGGGCGCGCTTGCCGACCTTCGTGGCGACGACGATCGAGACCGGGACCGTGATCAGCGCGACCAGGGCCAGCAGCCAGGAGATCCAGAACATCATGGCGAGCACGCCGACGATGGTCAGCAGCGAGGCCACGATCTGGCTGAGGGTCTGCTGCAGCGTCTGCTGGATGTTGTCGATGTCGTTGGTCGCCCGGGAGAGCACCTCACCGCGCTGCTGCTTGTCGAAGTAGCTGAGCGGCAGCCGGGCGAGCTTCTCCTCGACCTGTTCGCGCATCCGGAAGACGGCGCGCTGGACGACACGGGTGGCGATCCGGGCCTGGACGAAGCCGAAGAGGGAGGCGCCGGCGTAGATCAGGGCGACCCAGAGCAGGACGACGCCCACCGCCCCGAAGTCGATGCCGTGGCCGGGCACGACCGGCATCGTGCCGATCATGTCGGCCAGCCCGCCCTCGCCGTCCGCGCGCAGCCGGGCCGCGGCCTGGGCCTTGGTGAGCCCGTCGGGCAGCCGGCGGCCGATGATGCCGGACATGATCAGGTCGGTGGCACGGCCGAGGACCTTGGGGCCCACCACCGTCAGCGCCACGCTCAGTACGCCCAGCGCCAGCGCGACGGACATGATGCCGCGCTCGGGCTTCATCTGGGCCAGCAGCCGCTTGCCGGAGCCCTTGAAGTCCATCGACTTCTCGGTGGGCTGGCCGCCCATCATCCGGGCCGGCCCCACCGCCGGGGCCGGGCCCCGTCCGGGCGCCGCCCGGTGAGTCTCCTCGGTGTCCGCCGGGGCTTCGGCCCGGTCGGCCGCCCCCTTGTCCGCGGTGGTCACGCCGCCTCCTGCTCGGTGAGCTGGGAGAGCACGATCTCCCGGTAGGTCTCGTTGTCGGCCATCAGCTCGGTGTGGGTACCGGTGCCGACGACCCGGCCCTCGTCCAGCACGACGATCCGGTCGGCGCCGCGGATCGTGGAGACCCGCTGCGCGACGATCACCACGGTCGCGCGGTCCGTCTCGCGGGACAGCGCGGCCCGCAGCGCCGCGTCCGTCGCATAGTCCAGCGCGGAGAAGGAGTCGTCGAAGAGGTAGATCTCGGGACGGCGCACCAGGGCCCGCGCGATCGCCAGCCGCTGCCGCTGACCGCCGGAGACATTGGTGCCGCCCTGCGCGACCGGGGCATCGAGGCCGCCCTCCATCCGCTCGACGAAGTCCCGCGCCTGGGCGGTCTCCAGGGCGTGCCACAGCTCGTCGTCGGTGGCGTCCGGATTGCCGTAACGGAGGTTGGTGGCGACGGTGCCGGAGAAGAGGTACGGCTTCTGCGGGACCAGGCCGATGGTCTTGGCCAGGGTCTCCTGGTCGAGGGTGCGGACATCCTCGCCGTCCACCAGGACCGCGCCGCCGGTCGCGTCGAACAGCCGCGGTACGAGCCCCAGGAGGGTCGACTTGCCGGCGCCGGTCGAGCCGATGACGGCGGTGGTCTCGCCGGGGCGGGCGGTCAGCGAGATGTCCTTGAGGACCGGCTGTTCGGCGCCCGGGAAGCGGAACTCGACGTGACGGAGCTCCAGTTCGCCGTGCCGGCGCAGCTCGGTGACGGGGTTCTTCGGCGGGGTGACGCTGGAGTCGGTCGCCAGCACCTCCTGGATGCGCTCGGCGCAGACCTCCGCGCGCGGCAGCATCATCACCATGAACGTCGCCATCATGATCGACATCAGGATGTACATGAGGTAGCTGAGGAACGCCGTCAGCGCACCGATCTTCATGTCTCCGCTGTCGATGCGCAGCCCGCCGAACCAGACGACGGCCACGCTGGAGAGGTTCACGATCAGCATGACCAGCGGGAACATCATCGACATCAGCCGGCCGGCGCGCACCGACACGTCGTACAGATCGGTGTTGGCCCCGGCGAACCGCTCGCGCTCGTGCTGGTCGCGGACGAAGGCGCGGATGACGCGGATACCCGCGATCTGTTCGCGCAGTACGCGGTTGACGGTGTCGATGCGCTCCTGCACCCCGCGGAACAGCGGACGCATCCGGCGGACGATCAGTGAGACGAGCATCCCGAGGACCGGGACGATGACCAGGAGGAGGCCCGACAGCGGCACATCCTGATTGAGCGCCATGACGACGCCGCCGACGCACATGATCGGCGCCGAGACCATCATCGTGAACGTCATCAGCACCAGCATCTGGACCTGCTGGACGTCATTGGTGGTGCGGGTGATCAGCGACGGCGCGCCGAATGTGCCCACTTCCCGGGTGGAGAAGGACTGCACCCGGTCGAAAACCGCGGCGCGAATGTCCCGGCCGAGCGCCATGGCCGTACGGGCACCGAAATAAACGGCACCGATAGCGCAGATGATCTGCAGCAGAGTTACGGCGATCATGAAACCGCCGATGCGGAAGATATAGCCCGTGTCCCCCTTCACGACACCGTTGTCAATGATGTCGGCGTTGAGGGTGGGCAGATAGAGAGTGGCCAGGGTCTGGATCAGCTGAAGCAGCACGATCAGGGATATGGAGCGCCTATGGGGCCGCAAATGCACCCGCGCGAGTCGGACCAGCACAGAAGGAGCCTAAGCGAACACTTGCCTTCGGCAATCGAATTTCGTTGGTCCGCCCAGGTGGGCCGGTAGCCCTTTGCCAGAACTTGCCCGGAGCCGGACCGGCCGCCGCGTGCGCCATCATGGAGGCGGCAACGACGGGGCATCCGCCCACCACGGGCAGCCCCCCGACCGACCGACACGACGAAGAGGCCGCCGTGACAACTACTGGCACCGTGCGCTACTGGGCCGCGGCCAAAGCCGCCGCCGGCACGGCAGAGGAGCCCTATGCGGCGGCGACGCTCGCCGAGGCGCTCGACGCGGCGCGCGCGGCGCATGCCGCGAACCCCGAGTTCGCGCGCGTCCTGCTGCGCAGCTCATTCCTGGTGGACGGCGATCCGGTCGGCACCCGTGACCATGCGGCGGTGCCGCTGGCCGAGGGTGGCACCGTCGAGGTCCTGCCGCCGTTCGCGGGAGGGTGAACACCGGATCATGAGCGACAACCAGCCGCAGAACCACCGTCCGTACGAGCCGCACGATCCCTACGCACCACAGGATCCGTACGCCCCGCAGGATCCATACGCACCGCAGGCGCAGCAGCCCGCGCATCCGCCGTACAACCCGCAGGCGGCGTACGGCGCCCCGTACGGGCAGCAGCCGTACGACCCCTCGCACCAGCAGCAGCCCCGGCACGACCCGTACGGGCGCGACCAGTACGGGTACGACGCGTACGGGCAGCAGCAGCCGCAGCAGCCCCGGCACCAACAACACCACCAGCCGCAGCATCACCAGCAGCAGCCGTACGGCCATGACGGGTACGGCACACCGCACCCCGAGTCCACGCAGCTGACCTCCCAGCACCAGTCCGCGCTGCCGGCCGAAGAGCCCTACGCCCGCCAGCACCCGCAGCAGGCCAGGCCCGCACCCGCCGCGCCCTCACCCGCCGCACCCGCACCGGCCGCCACGGCGCCGGCCGTCACCACGCCGATCTCCGGGGCGCCGCTCGCACCCAACCAGCGCGCCCGCGCCGAGGGCCGCTCGCCGATCATCCCGCCCGGTATCCAGCCGGCCGCGCTGACCGCCGTTCTCGCGCTCCTGCTCGCGCTGACCGCGCCGCTCGCCCGCCCGGTGCTCGCCGTACCGGTGGCGCTGCTCCAGGCGGTCACGGCCGCCGGCTGGTTCCGGCTGAACGGCATGTGGCCGGCCCGCCAGGGCATCGCGCTCGCCTTCCTGGCCGGGCTGACCACCGATGTCGCCCTGCTGGCCACCGACCGCGAGAGCGCGCCCCTGGTGGGCATCGGCACGCTCGGTGTGTGGTGTCTGCTCGTCCTCATCCTCCAGCTGCGCAACCGCAGCAGCGCGGACGAGCGGATGTACGCGCTGACCGCGGGCCTGACCTCGACCGCGCTGGCGGTGCTCGCCGCCGGCCACCTCGCGGCGAGCCCGCACGCCGTCGTGGTCGGCGCCGCCGCGGTCGCGGTGGCCACGCTGGCCCGTGCGCTGCCGCTGCCCTCCCCCGCCTCGATCGGCATCGCCCTGGTGGCCGCCGCGGGCGCCGGCATCGGAGCCGGCCAGCTGACCGGCCTCGGGGCGTCCGGCGCGCTGCTGGGCCTGGCGGCCGGCGGCTGCGCCCTGATCGGCCTGCGGGTGGCCAGCTACGACTACCCCTCCCGCTTCGTCCACATGACGGCCGGCGTCGCCCTGCCGCTGGCCCTGGCCGCACCCGCGGTGTACGTCCTGGGACGGGCGCTGGGATAACCGCCCCTAGGGCCGTAAGGCATACGCGGCGGCCGCCGGAGCGCGCACCTGCGCCTTCCGGCGGC
>NZ_QUAC01000241.1 GCF_003389455.1 Streptomyces inhibens
GGCGCCGCGCGGGGCCGGCCGGGAAGCCGGTCGCGCCGGGGGCACGCCTGGGTGCGGGCGGGCGGGGCGGGTGACCGCCCTCGGCCGTGTCAGCCGTAGATCTGGTGAAGGTGCATGGGGGCAGCGTAGCCAGGCCGGCCGGCGACGGGCGAACGGTTTTTTCGTCGCCGGCGGGCCGGGGGCGCCTACGCGGCGGCCGGGCGGGTGATGACGTTGAAGAGCGTGCCGAACGGGTCGGTGATCTCGGCGATACGGCCGTACGGCAGGTCCGACGGGGTGCCGGCGGTGCCGCCCGCGGCGACCGCGCGCGCCACGAGGTCGTCGGTGTCCGCGACCTCGAACACGGTCTGCCAGCGGGCCGCGGGGGCCGCCGGATCGCCGAAGACTCCGCCGACCTCATGGCCGTCGGGGCGGCGCAGGAAGGTGAAGTCGAAGTCGGGGGGCAGGGTGTCGTTGCCGTCGAGCGTGAAGTCGAATGCGCCGGTGTAGAAACGGCGGGCGGGCCCGGGGTCCGGGGCGACGAGGTCGTTGCGTACCAGCGTGCACGGCTCGTTGACCAGCTCGCAGCCCGGCAGCGTACGCCCCTGCCAGAGGCTGAAGTGGGCGCCGACCGGGTCCGCCACAACGGCCGTGCGGCCCAGGTCGGCCACGTCCGACGGCGGCGCGAGCAGCGTCCCGCCGCCGTCCGTGATCCGCTTGGCCGTGGCGTCGCAGTCGTCGGTGGCGAGGTACATGTGCCACCAGGACTCGCCCTCGACGTCCGCGGCGGAGGCGGCTCGCAGCGCCGCCACCCGCCGCCCGCGCAGCAGACACATCGTGAAGGGGCCGGTCGCCGTCGAGCGCTCCGCGTACTCCCAGCCGAACAGCGCGCGGTAGAACGCCTTGGCGCGGTCGAGGTCGGGGACCGCGAGATCGATCCATGTGGGCGTTCCGAGCGGCTGGTTGGTGCTGATCTCGCTCATCGTCGGCTCCTCGTCTGTTCGCATGCGCGGTGACACGGGCGAAGCCGACGTTAGCGAGGGTCGAGGACAGAGGATGTCCTACTTGGGAACGTCGCCGGTGAGACGAGCGATGAGCAGGGCGATCCGCTGGTCCTGATAGCCGTCGCCGTCCCGCAGCCGGCTGTCGCGGTCGAGCGTGACCAGGCCGTGCAGCGCGCTCCAGCCGACCTCGGTGAAGGTCTCGGGGTCATCGTCCGGCCCCGCCAACGGGCCGAAGACCGCGAGGAGTTCGACGAAGGCGTCCTTGAGCGGCTGCGGGGAATCCATGCTGCCGAAGGAGAGGTCGGTGGCGAGCGTGAACATCGCGTCGTAGAGCGCCGGGTTGGCGCGGGCGAATGCGGCGTACGCACGGGCGACGGCGAGCAGCGCGGCGTGCTGGGCGCGTTCGCCGGCGGCGGTCCGGGTGGGCTGGGTGGCCTGGGTGGTTTCGGTGGCCTCCGTGGCCTGGGTGGCCTGGGTGGCCTGGGTGACTTTGGTACGTGCCAGTCGGGTGGCCTCGGCCAGTTCGGCGAAGCCCTCCAGTGCCACCGCGTTGACGATCGCCCCCTTGCCCGCGAAGTGGCTGTAGAGGACCGGCTGGCTGTACTCGATCCGCTCGGCGAGGCGGCGGGTGGTGACCGCGCCCCACCCCTCGGTCTCGGCGAGCTCACGCGCCGCCTGAACGATCAATTGATGCCGCTGCGCCCGCTCGCGCTCGCGTCGCTGCGAAATACCCATGGGCAAAATTCTAGCACTGCTAGCCAATCGAGCGTTGACCGTGCTAGCTTCGCTCTCAGACCTAGCAGCGCTAGATTTCCTACACCTCCCGCAAACCGACCTCGCAAGACGGCCCGGCAAGACAGCCCCGCAAGACGAAGAGACCCCACCGAGTTGAGGAGTGACCCGCCATGTCGTTCACCCTGTCGCTGAAGAGCGTCGCCAACACGCTCACCGTTATCGCCTCCGTCGGCATCGCCTACATCGGCGTGAGCTATCTGATCGACCCGGCCGGCACGGCCCCCGGCTTCGGCCTCCCGGCCTGGCCGCACGGCGACGCCGCGGCGTTCCTCAACATCAAGGGCGTACGCGATGTCGCCACCGGCATCACCTGCCTCGCCCTGCTGCTCACGGGGCAGCGCCGCGCCCTGAGCACGGTCATGTTCGCCTTCACCCTCATCCCGCTCGGCGACGCCACCGTGATCCTCAGTCATGGCGGATCGCCCGCCGCCGCGTTCGGGATCCACGTCGCCACGGCCGCACTCGTCGCGGCAACGGGCTTCACCCTGCTGCGCACGAGCACACCCTCCGGGCGGACCGAGCAGACCTCCGCCACTGGTTCTATACAAGCGTCATAGACAAGCGTTTAAGACATCCGTATAGTCGGGGACATCGGTCAGCGAGTGCACCACGACCGAGCGCCGTCGCGACCGCGCGGCGCAGTCCACCAGGAGCACCACGGCCCCGAAGGGAACCCCGATATGTCCGGCACCGCCTCGTCCCCCCGCACCACACCCCGCACCGTGCTGATTTCCGGCGCGAGCATCGCCGGCCCGGCACTCGCCTACTGGCTGCACCGCTACGGCTTCGCCGTGACCGTCGTCGAGCGCGCCCCCGAACTGCGGACCGGCGGCTACAAGGTCGACATCCGTGGCGCGGCGGTCGAGGTGGCCGAACGGATGGGCATCCTCAAGGACATCCAGCGCGCCAGTACGGACATGCAGACCGGCGCGTATGTGAACGACGAGGGCAGGCGGATCGCCACCCTCCCCGCCGACATCTTCGGCGCCCGGGTCGGCCGCGACGACGAGATCATGCGCGGCGAGCTGGCGCGCATCCTCTACGACCGCACCCGGGCCGACGTCGAGTACGTCTTCGGCGACTCGATCACCTCGATCACGCCGATCGCCCCGCTCGCTCCGACCACTTCGATCACTTCGATCACGGGGCGCGCGGACGATCACCACGGCAGCACCGAGGCCGCCGCCGACGGCGTCGAGGTCACCTTCGAGCGGGGCGCACCCCGCCGCTTCGACCTCGTCGTCGGCGCGGACGGCCTGCACTCGACCGTCCGACGGCTCACCTTCGGCCCGGAAGAACAGTTCGTACGGCACCTCGGTGCGTATATCTCGGCCTTCTCCATGCCGAACGAACTCGGCCTGCACCGCGAGGAGTTGTACCACGCGGTGCCCGGCAAACTGATCTGCGCCTACAGCTCGGCCGGGGACCCGGCGGCCAAGGGCCTGCTGGTCTTCCGTTCGCCACGGCTGACCTACGACCACCGGGACACGGCACAGCAACTGGCCCTGGTGGAGAAGGCGTTCGACGGGATCGGCACGGAATCCTCCGCCGCCGGCGGCTGGCGGGAGGTCCCCCGACTGCTCGAAGCGGCCCACAAGGCGAGCGACTTCTACTTCGACGGGATGCAGCTGATCGAGATGGACCGCTGGTCGCGCGGTCGGGTGGTACTGCTCGGCGATGCCGCGCACTGCGCCTCGCCGGCGTCGGGGCAGGGTACGGGGATGGCGCTGGTCGGCGCGTACGTCCTGGCCGGGGAGCTCGCGGCGGCCGGCGGCGAGCCGGAGCAGGCCTTTGCGCGCTACGAGGAGCAGATGCGCGGCTACGCCGAGGTCAATCACGCACTGGCGCGGAAGTTCGCCCAGGAAATGACGGTGGACACACGGCGGCAGATCCGGTTCCGGCATCTGATGATGCGGATTCTCCCGCACATGCCGTGGAAGAACCTGGTCGCGAAGAAGATCGCCGAGGATGTGCAGCGCGGCGCCCATGCGATCACGCTCAAGGACTATCCGGTGCCGGGCAGGGCCGCCCGTCCCGCTCCGGCCGCCGCCCGCCCCGCGTACGCTGCCTGATTTGACTCCTCCCCCTCGTAAACGAGGGGGATTCCTAGCTCACGTCGCCTGCGGCCCAGCGGACCAACAGGTCTTACACGATCAGCGCTAGCCGGGTTGAAGACCAGCCCGGACCTGGGGGCACCTCCCAGCGGTAGCTGGGGGACATCACGCGGGCGGAGTTCTTATCCCTGGGGGATACAGTTCCGCACGCGGTGCAGGCATACGTTCGTGTCGAGAGAGGTAGTGCGTGCTTGGTTCTTGCTCCGCACTGCGCACAGTCCATCGTGGTGTGCGCGGGGTGTACCAGATGCACGGACCGGCCGTGCTTGCGGGCCATCTCGACCAGCGCCGCCTTCGTGGCGCCGATGGCCGCATCCGCGGCCTTGCGGGCCATGGTGGACTTGGCCAGGAACTTCGGCCGGAAGTCCTCCACCGCCAAAGCGTCATGGTCGCGAACCACGTGCTTGGCCCTTCCCCAAGCTCTCGAACTCCGCTCGAGCAGGGGAGACCCCATTCGGGCAGTGTCCTGGCGCTGCCGGGCCACCTTCTTGTGCAGCTTCGCCGTCTGCTTCTTCGCGGCGTGGTAGCCCTTCGATCCGGGCTGCCCGCGCTTGGGCTTCCGTCGGGCCATCATCCGCTGATACCGGGCGAGACGCTGCGCGGCCTTCTTTCCATGCTGGGCATGCGGAAGGTCGTGGGCATCGGATGTGGTGGTCGCGGTCTCCTTCACGCCCCAGTCGATTCCGATCACCGCTCCGGCAACGGGCAGTTCCTCGGTCACCGTGGGGACAACAAAGCTTGCGTACCAATGCCCGATGCTGTCGCGGTAGACGCGCACACTGGACGGCGGTTTGGGCAGCTCCCGCGACCACACCACGGTCACCGCGATCCCGCCCGCCAGGTGCAGACGCCCGTCCTTCAGCCGGAATCCGCGCTTGGTGTATTCAAAGGTCGGCAGCGCCTCGCACTTCTTCTTGTACTTGGGCATCCCGGCCCGCTGCCGCATAGGCAGCCGGGCCTTGATGTCCTTGAGGGCTTTGGCGCGGGACTTACCGAAGTCGCGTATCAACTGTCCCCCAGCTACCGCTGGGAGGTGCCCCAGCTGAGGAACGCATGCACCCTCACGCAGCCACGGGATACGAGCACGCGCCTCGGTCAGCATCGTGGCAAGCTGCACCGGCCCGCAGGTCCGCTTGTCCACACCTTCGGGACGGGTCTTGTTCCAGGCCCCGACCTGCTTGGACTTGGCCACACACTCGTTCCACACCCACCGGCACCGGTCCCACTCGGCTTCCAGCGCGGCACGCGCGGTGGACGACAGGCGAAGACGGTAGGTGAACCGGGCATGCCCGCTCTCCCTGCCCGCCTCCGCTCCAGCCTTCATGAACATCAACCTACCGGGGAGGTAGGACAGTTGAGAACAATTGATCTCGGCGGGCTCCCTCACTACCGCGCCGGGTGGACGCCGATCCGCCCTGGCGGCGAATCGGCTTTCCCTGCCCCGCTCACGCGGGAGCTTCGTTTCCTCACCCGGCTAAAGCCGGGCGTATCCACGAAGGAGACCCGATGACCGATCATCCCGAGCCTCAGGACACGCCGGACGCCGTGCCGACCGATGCCGCGGAGGGCCGCTCCGACGATGCGGACGGCCGCGCGTTCCGTGAGCTGCTGCGCGGGCTGCGGGTGTGGGACATCGAGCTGCCGTCGTTCGACCCGGCGACGGCGCCGGCCGAGCCGCTGCCGCTGTTCCGGCAGTGGCTGCGGGAGGCCGCCGAGGCCGGCCAGCCGGAGCCGCACACCATGACACTCGCCACGGCGGACGCGGCCGGCGTCCCCTCCGTACGCACCCTGATGCTGCATGACGCCGATGAGCGCGGCTGGCACTTCGGCTCGCACCGCGGCAGCCGCAAGGGCCGCGAACTCGCCGAACGGCCGCGGGCGGCGCTCGGCTTCTACTGGCCGGCGGTCGGCCGCCAGGTGCGGATCCGGGGGACGGTGACCGCGGCGGACCCCGAGGAGAGCGCGGCCGATCTGCACCGCCGCTCCACGGGCGCGCTGGCCGCGGCGCTGGTCGGCCGGCAGAGCGAGGTGCTCGGCTCGCCCGAGGAGCTGGCGCGCGCCTCGGACGCCGCATGGGAGCGGGCCTGGCGCGAACCGGACGCACCGGTGCCGAGCTGGACGCTGTACGTACTGCGCCCCGACGAGGTCGAGTTCTTCCAGGGCGACGCGCAACGCCGCCACCTACGCCTCAACTACCGTTACGAGAACGGCCGTTGGACGCAGGAGCTGCTCTGGCCGTAAGCCGCCGGGGCCGGCCCGGGGAGCCGCCCGCCGCGCCGGCGCTCTTCCGCCCTCACAGCTGCTGATACATGATGTGCAGCCCCACATAGCCCTTGGTGGGGTGCAGGAAGCCCTCGGGGAGGGTCGTCATGATCTTGAATCCCAGGGACTTCCAGAGGGCGACGGCACCGGTGTTGGTCTCCACCACGGCGTTGAACTGCATCGCGCGATAGCCCTCGGCGCGCGCCCAGGCCAGCACATGTTCGCCCAGGGCCCGCCCGACGCCGCGGCCGCCGTACTGCGGATCGACCATGAAGCTGGCGCTGGCGATGTGCGAGGCGCCGCCCATGTGGTTGGGGTTCATCTTGGCGGTACCCAGCACCGCCCCCGAGTCGTCGACGGCGACGACCGTACGGCCGGGCGACTCCAGCAGCCACATCTCGCGCCCCGCCGCCTCGTCGAGATCGCGCGGGTAGGTGTAGGTCTCCCCCGCCGCCACGATGGCATGGAAGAAGGGCCAGATGGCGGGCCAGTCGGCCGCGGTCGCTTCACGAATCAGCACGGCCACAGCATGACGCGGGGCGAGGCCGGGCGCCACCGGAAATGGGGGCGGTGGCGCCACCGGAAATGCGGGCGGTGGTGGCGCCGGGTCACGCGGGACGGAAGACGGGGACGGCGATCCCGCCACCCTCCTCGCCCCCCACGCCCCCCACGCTCCCCTGGCTTCCCTCGCTCCCCCCGCTTCCCTCGCTCCCCCCGCTTCCCTCGCTTCCCTCGCTCCCCTCGCTCCCCTCGCTCCCCTCGCTCCCCTCGCTCCCCTCGCGACGGAAGTGCACCACGAGCGGCATCCCGATCCGCAGCCCGGCCTCCGGGCAGTCGGTGATCTCGGTCATCATCCGTGGCCCCTCGGCCAGGTCGACCACGGCCGCGACGTACGGGACCCGGTCACCGAACGGCGGGAGGTCGTTGCGGTGCACGACGGACCACGTATAGAGGGTGGCGCGGCCGGTAGCCGGCTCCCAGACGACGTCCTCGCTCCAGCAGTACGGGCAGAACTCGCGCGGATAGTGGTGAGCCGCCCCGCACCCCTCGGCACGGCAGCGCCGCAGCAGCAGCCGCCCCTCACCCGCCGCGTCCCAATAGGGCCGGGTGAAGGCATCCACCTCCGGCAGATCGAACCGCGCCACACTCCGCGCCGAACCCCGTACCGCAGCGGCCCCGGCAGTAGCACCAGCCCCGGCAGTACTGCCGGCACCGGCAGCCCCCGCATCCCCCGCCCTCACTGGAACACCCCCACCACATCGTCCAGCGACCACGTCTGCCAGCTCATCGCGAACAGTGCGACCAGGGAGATCAGCGCCATCATCGCGTTCTGCCCCTGCTCGGCCCAGTCGTGGATCATCAGCACCAGATAGAGCAGGTTGAGCACCAGGCCCCCGACCAGCGCGATCGGGGTGAGAAATCCGAGGACGAGGCCGAGCCCCAGGGCGAGTTCGGCATAGACCACGAGGTACGCCATCGCCTTGGCCCGGGGCCGTACGACCTTGTCGAAGCCGCTGCGCACCACACCCCAACGGTGCTTGCCGGCCACGTCCGCCGCCCACGCGATGCCCGTACCGCGTTCGAACCAGCCCTTCTTGTCCTTGTGGCGCCAGCTCTCCAGCCACCACAGGCCGAGGCCGATGCGGAGCACGGCCAGCCACTCGGCCCCACCGAGCCAGATCGTCTGCATCGCGCACGCCCTCCCACTACCGCACCGGACGCACGGAGCCGGCGCCGCACACCGCGCTCCCCGCGCACCCGCCGCTCACCATTCGCTGACGGTACGTCAGTTCAGCTGATCCGCCCCGCCCGGCGCAAGAGGCCGACCCGACCCGCCCCGCCGGGGGCGCCGGTCAACCTTTCCCCTGCAGCCCCATTCCTGACATGCCATCAGTTCAGTAATCTGACTATGCGTCAGGTCAATGAGAGCCGTCACACAGGAGCGGGCGTCTGCGATGCTTGGATCGACTCACGGCACCCTCACCACTCACTCCCGGCCGGCCCGCGTCGTGGCCTGCGGGGAGCAACCACCACACACCGTCCACGGCAGGAGCGCACCGCACGGCCGCGGCGGCGGACAGGGCGCCGACGGCGTGGTCGACCGGGATGTCAGCGGTCGGCCGTTGCACGCTCCGGTGCCCGACCTGGACCGGTTCTTCCGGCCCGGGTCCGTGGCCGTGATCGGCGCCTCGGACAGCGAGGGCCGCCCCAACACCGGTATCACCCGCCAGCTGATCGCCTGGGCGGAACGCGTCGGCGCCCGGCTCCACCCCGTCAATCCGGGGCGCACACAGGTCTTCGGCCGGCCCTGTCACGCCACCGTCGCCGATCTGCCGGAAACCGTCGATCTCGCCGTCCTGCTGGTCGGCGACCCGCTGCCGGTCATCGAGCAACTCGCCGAGGCCAAGGTGAAGTTCGCGGTGGCCTTCGCGTCCGGATTCGCCGAGACCGGGGAGCACGGGGCGGCCGCCCAGGCGCGGCTGGCCGAGGCCGTCGAACGCTCCGGCCTGCGGCTGCTCGGCCCGAACACCAACCTCAACGCCTTCGAGAAGTTCCGTGCGGACCTCGACGGCCCGGCCATCGCCCTGATCACACAGTCAGGCCACCAGGGCCGGCCCGTCTTCGCCCTTCAGGAACTGGGTATCCGCCTCTCGCACTGGGCACCCACCGGCAACGAGGCCGATCTGGAGACCGCCGACTTCCTCTCCTACTTCGCCACCCGCCCCGAGGTCGGCGCCATCGCCGCGTATGTGGAAGGCCTCAAGGACGGCCGCAGCTTTCTGCTCGCCGCCGACCGCGCCGCCCGCAACAAGGTCCCCGTCGTCGCCGTCAAGGTCGGCCGCACCGAGACCGGTGCCCGGATGGCCGCCTCGCACACCGGCAAGCTCACCGGCGCGGACGGCGTCGTGGACGCCGCGATGCGGCAGTTCGGCGTGATCCGGGTGAACGGTCTCGACGAGTTGCAGGACACCGCGGCGCTGCTGGCCCGCGCCAAGAAGCCCACCGCCGAGGGCATCGCCGTCTATTCGATCTCCGGCGGCACCGGCGCCCACTTCTCCGACCTGGCCACCGCAGCGGGCCTGCGGCTGCCCACCCTCGGCGACGCCAAGCAGGCCGAACTGCACCAGTGGATACCGGACTATCTCAGCGTCGCCAACCCGATCGACAACGGCGGGCACCCGGTAGGCGACTGGCGCGGCCGCAAGATCATCGACGCGATTCTGGCCGACCCGTCCATCGGCGTACTGATCTGCCCGATCACCGGCCCCTTCCCGCCGATGAGCGACAAGCTCGCCCAGGATCTGGTGGACGCGGCGGAACGGACCGACAAGCTGGTGTGTGTGGTGTGGGGCTCGCCGGTCGGAACGGAGGACGCCTATCGCGGCACCCTCCTCGGCTCCTCGCGGGTGGCGACCTTCCGCACCTTCGGCAACTGCATCACCGCCGTACGCGCCTATCTCGACCACCACCGTTTCGTCGCCGACTACCGCTCCCCCTTCGACGACGCCCCGCGCGTGCTCTCCCCCTCCGCCCGCAAGGCGCAGGCCCTGATGCGCCCGGGCCAGCAGCTCAGCGAACACGCGGCGAAGCAGCTGCTGCGCGCCTACGGCATCCGCGTACCGCGCGAACAGCTGGTGACCAGCGCGGCGGCGGCGGTACGGGCGGCGAGCCTGGTCGGCTATCCCGTGGTCGTGAAGGCCTCCGGGCCGCAGCTGGCGCACAAGACCGAACTCGGCCTGGTCAAGGTCGGGCTGACCTCGGCCAGCCAGGTCAGGGACGCCTACCGCGAGCTCACCGATATCGCGCGCTACGAGGATGTCCCGCTGGACGGCGTACTGGTCTGCCAGATGATCGAGCGGGGTGTGGAGATGGTCGTGGGCATCACCCACGACAGCCTCTTCGGGCCGACCGTGACGGTCGGCCTCGGCGGGGTGCTCGTGGAGGTTCTGCAGGACGTCGCGGTGGGCGTACCGCCCTTCGGGGAGGACCAGGCGCGCGCGATGCTCGGCGAACTCCGCGGCCGCGCCCTCCTGGACGGCGTACGCGGCGCGCCGCCCGCGGATATCGACGCGCTCGTCGAGGTCGTTCTGAGAGTGCAGCGGATGGCTCTCGAAATGGGCGAGGAACTGGCCGAGTTGGACATCAATCCGCTGGTGGTCCTGCCTCGTGGGCAGGGTGCGGTGGCGCTCGACGCACTCGCCGTCTGTCATGGAGAGCGCATACACGACCCTGCGCACCGCACGGCGTAATCGCCCGTACGCACCCGACCGCACCCTCTGGAGCCACTCCCCCATGACACCCTCACCGTCCCCCGGTTCCGTTCCCCCCGCCGAGCCCGCCGGCCCTGCCTCGCCCGTCGAGCCCGTCGATTCATTGGTACAGCACGCCACTGACAACGGCGTTCTGTGGATCACGCTCAACCGGCCGGCCGCGATGAACGCCGTCACCTGGGACCAGCGCGAACGCATCATCGGCCTGCTCGCCGACGCCTCGGCCGACCCGGACGTACGGGCCGTCGTCCTCACCGCGACCGGCAAGGGCTTCTGCGCCGGCGCCGATCTGCGCGGCTCACCGTCGACGGGCGAGCGGGTCTCCGGCGATGTCGCCCGGATGATCCGACGCGGCGCCCAGCGGTTCATCGGCGCGGTGCTGGACTGCGAGAAGCCGGTGATCGCCGCCGTCAACGGCACAGCGGCCGGGATCGGCGCCCATCTCGCGCTCGCCTGCGATCTGGTGCTGGCCGCCGAATCGGCCCGTTTCATCGAGGTGTTCGTCCGCCGTGGACTGGTCCCGGACGGCGGCGGCGCCTATCTCCTGCCGCGGCTGATCGGGCCGCAGCGCGCCAAGGAGCTGATGTTCTTCGGGGACGCCGTACCGGCCGCCGAGGCCGAGCGGCTGGGACTGGTCAACCGGGTGGTCCCCGACGGCGAGTTGACGAAGACGGCCCGGGAGTGGGCGGAGCGGCTGGCGGCCGGTCCGACCCGCGCACTGGCCCTGACCAAACAGCTGGTCAACGCCTCGCTCGACGCCGACCGGGCCGCCGCCTTCGCCGCCGAGGCCACCGCCCAGGAGATCAATATGACGACGGCGGACGCGCAGGAGGGGGTCGCCTCGTTCGTGGAGCGGCGCGGCGCGGCGTACCGGGGACGGTGACCGGTACCCCTCCCAGCACCCCACGGGTCTACGCCACCCCGGCGGGGCCTACTACACCCCGGTGGGACATACCGGCACTTCACGGGTGTTACGCGTCCGCACCCCCGGCAGCCACCCCTGCACCCCCTGCCCGCTGATGACCAGATACCAGCGGGTGGAGGTGATGCCCGCTTCGTCGCGGACCATCCGGCCGTCGGTGACCACACAACGCGCCGACAGGTCATCGCCGTGCCAGACCCGGCCGGCGGCATTGTCGCGCGCGGCGTACGTGGTGCGCGGATCCCTGGCCAGCCGTAGCGCGCACTCCAGGGAGCGGCCCGCGCGGCAGGCCTTTTCGCTGTTGTAGACCGTGATCTTCACCGTCGGGGGCGGCCCCGCCGGCTGCAACGTGACAGGCCCCGGGCGCACCAGCCACCACACCCCCAGCGCCACCGCTGCCACCGCCGCCGCCACCGCGAGCGCGACCACGTACGGCCGCCTACGGGGCAACGGGGCCAGGGCGGGCGCCGGCCGGACGTCGGGCTCCTTGATGCGGTCCCACAGGCCCGGCGGCGTCTCGATCTCTTCGTCCGCGCGCCGCAGCCGTGCGCGCAGCAGCGCCTCGGCGTCGTCCCCGGCGCCGTCGCCCCGGCCACCGCCGAAGCCCTGGCCGTCGCCGCCCGCTCCGCCGGTACCGCCCACGCCGCCGTCGTACCGTGGCCCCACACCCACCGTGCCGCTCACCGCCCCGCCTGCCCGTGCTCCGATTCAACGAGGTAGCCGCGCAGCCGGTCCAGCGCGCGGGCGCGATGCCGGGCGGCGGTGCCACGGTGCACCTTCATGATCTTCGCGGCCTGGTCGATGGTGTAGCCGTCGAGGTCGACGAGGATGACGATGCCGGCCTGCCGGTGCGACAACCGCCCCAGCAGACGCACCGCTTCGATCTCGGCATGCCGCCGCTCCACTCCACCGTCCCATCCGCCGGGCCCCGCGCCGGCGCCACCGCCCGCACCACCCGCACCGGCCTCCTCGACGCCCTCCATCGCGTCGACCAGCACCTGGCGCCGGTCCTTGCGGTAGGCGTCGCGCGCTACGTTCAGCACAGCGGTGAAGGCGTAGGCGTACGGCTCCGGATGGGCGAGGAAGCGCTGCGGGCGGGCGGCGAGTTTGAGGTACGCCTCATGCACCACATCCTCCGCCGACTGTCTCGATCCGGCCAGCATCACCGCTCGCCGGTAGAGCCGGGGCAACAGCCCGCAGAAGACCTCGTCGAAGGTGGGTGACGCGGCAGACGAAGCTGACGACGGTGTCGCATCGGCCATGTACCGGAACTCTCCCCCGTGCTCGGCTACGGGCGCGGCCGTGCCGGACGCCACCCGTGCGGACGACACGCAATCAGGAATCCACTCCCCACTCTCCCGCGAAACCACCGAAGATCGGCCCGGCCCACCGGCAAACCACACGTGCGGGTGGCCGCCGCTCCCTGCGACTTCACAACTGACGCTGCATCAGATTCAATTGACGTCATGATGGGACACGCTGGAATGGCGGCCACGGCCGTGCGGTACCTGCGCTCCGTCGGCGCGCCGACCACGGCCGCCCCACCGGCCACCGACCCCGCCGCGGCACTGCCCAGACCCGCGCTGCGCGCCGTCCGCGAAGACGAGCGCGCCCCCCTGGACCCGGCCGAATTCCGCTCCGTCCTGGGGCACTTCGCCAGCGGCGTCACGATCATCACGTCCCCCGGGGAGCCCGGCCCGGCGGGCTTCGCCTGCCAGTCCTTCGCCTCGCTCTCCCTCGACCCGCCGCTGGTGGCGTTCATGGTGGCGCGTACGTCGACGACCTGGCCGCGGATCGCCCGCGCCGGGGTGTTCTGCGTCAACATCCTCGGCGCCGGACAGGGCGAGCTGTGCCGCGGATTCGCGGTCAGTGGTGGCGACAAGTTCGCCGGCGTCTCCTACGGGCCGGCTCCGGCGACCGGTTCACCGCGGCTTGCGGAGGTCCCCGCCTGGATCGACTGCACGATCCAGGCCGTGCACACCGGCGGCGACCACCTGATCGTCGTCGGCCGCGTCGACGCCCTCGGCACGGACCGGGCCGCCGCGGAGTCCGGCCCGCTGCTCTTCCACCGGGGAACCTTCGGGCACTTCGGCCCGTGAGAGCGCGCGGCCCGGGCGGCGGCTGACGCCTCGTCGACGCTCCGTCGGCGCCTCGTTGGTACCTCGTTGGCGCCTCGTTGGCGCCTCGTTGGCGCCTCGTTGGCGCCTCGTCGACACCCCGTCGGCACCCCCTCAGCACCCCGTCGGCGCCTCGTTCGCGACGCGGGGTGCCCGCTACACCCGCCCACCCCCCGAAGGGGGGTGGGCGGCGGGGAAAAAACCTACCGGGGCCCCGAGCAGCAGGTAACAGGCCAAGACATCAGCGGCCTGGCTGCGGCCATCGNTACCGGGGCCCCGAGCAGCAGGTAACAGGCCAAGACATCAGCGGCCTGGCTGCGGCCATCGAGACGGCTGCCTATGCGCGATCTGAACGCGGCTCGGCGGTGCCGTCCGGGGTCGTTTCGGGTTTCGTGTGGAGGATTTCGCGGGCCTGGTCCGCGGCGCGGGCGATGCTCTCGGAGACGAAGTCGACGAAGCGGGAGATGTTCTCCAGGCGGGCGGCGGCCGGGGTGTCGGGGCCGAGGATGCCGACGCCCTGCCGGGCGACCTCGCCGAGGTGGGCGGTGGCACGGGCGCTGGCCATCGTGGATTGGTACATGACGTCGTCGTCGACGACGTAGCGCTCGCGGCGGCGTTCGTCGCGTTCCCGGCGGATGAGGCCCTGGCTTTCGAGGAACGCGATCGCTTTGGAGACGGATGCCGGGCTGATCTGGAGGCGCCCGGCGAGTTCGGAGGCGGTGAGGCTGCCGGCGTCGGTGGTGTAGAGGCTGGCCAGCACCCGGGCCGTCATCTTGGGCAGGCCCGATTGCATGAAGACGGTGGTGAACGTCTCCTCGTACTCGCGTACGGCTTCGGCATCGCGTCCGTGGGCCTGCGGGGGCGTGTTGGGGTCCCGGGGCGCGGCCTTTCTGCGGCGGTGGGCGCGGTGTTCGGTGGCGCGGTGGGCGAGGTCGGCGCGGTAGGCGGTGGGGCCGCCGTTGCGCATCACCTCACGCGTGATCGTCGAGGTCGGACGGTCGAGACGTCTGGCGATCTCCGCGTAGGCGAGCCCGTCGGCCAGCCCCAGCGCGATCTGCTGGCGTTCCTGCTGGGTGAGTCTGCCTCCCGGCATCGCGGTCTCCTTCGTGGTCCGTGGTGCCTCCAGGGTAGCGTTCACCCTCGATTCATTGCAACGACCAGGGCGGGGTTGTTGCATTAGATTTCAAAACCATTGCAACGAATTCACTGCTTCTACCTGCAGTTATGGCAATCATGCGCAACGAATCGATTGCCGCATCCAGAAATGCAACGTAGCTTTTCCCTCGTTCGAAACAACGAGCCGAAGGAAAACACCATGCAGAAGTTCGACACCCCCGCCCCGGTCTCCGCCGTCCTCGACATCCCCGCGGGACTCATCCGGTTCATCGCCGCCGACCGGGCCGACACCACGGTCGAGGTCCTCCCCGCGAACGCCTCCAAGAGCCGCGACGTGAAGGCGGCGGAGCAGACCGAGGTCGCATACGGCGACGGCGTCCTGCGGATCAAGGCCCCGGAGGCGAAGAACCAGATCCTCGGCGCTTCCGGATCCGTCGAGGTGACCGTCCAGCTGCCGGCCGGCTCCCGCATCGAGGCGAAGGCGGCCAGCGCCGAACTCCGGGGCGTGGGACGGCTCGGCGACGTCGCCTTCGAGGGCGCGCAGGGCTCGGTCAAGCTCGACGAGACCGGAAGCGCCCGCCTCACCCTCCTCGCCGGCGACGTCTCGGTCGGCCGCCTGGGCGGCCCCGGCGAGATCAGCACCCAGAAGGGCGACATCCGGGTCGCCGAGGCCGTGCGCGGCACGGTCACGCTGCGCACCGAGTCCGGCGAGATCTCGGTCGGCGCCGCCCGCGGAGTCTCCGCCTCCCTGGACGCCGGCACCTCCTACGGCCGGATCCACAACGCGCTCAAGAACACCGAAGGCGCCGCCGCCCAGCTCAACATCCACGCGACCACCGCCTACGGCGACATCACCGCCCGCAGCCTCTGACCCACAGCCTCCGAAGGAGCAGCATCATGACGAACCCGGCCATCGCGGCGAACGGGCTGCGCAAGGCATCCGAAGACAAGATTGTGCTCGACGCCGGGGCGGCCACACCCGGGGTGGCCGCCCCGGACAGCGGGGCCGTGCCGAAGGCCGCTGCCGGGCAGGATCGCCCGGAGCTACAGAAGGCTGTCCAGGCGTTCGTCGATTCCGGTTTCGCCGGGCTGCAGCTGCGCGTGCACGATCAGCGGGGCGAGTGGGTCGGCAGCGCCGGGGTGCGCAAGCTGGGCGAGAGCGCGGAGCCGCCGACGAACGGGCAGTTCTGGGCGGGCAGTGTCACCAAGACCTTCACCGCGACCGTGGTGTTGCAGCTGGTGGCCGAGGGCGAGATCGGGCTGGACGCCTCGGTGGCCGGCTACCTGCCCCATCTGGGGCTGGACCGGCGGATCACCGTGCGGATGCTGCTGCAGCACACCAGCGGGCTGTTCAACTACACCGGCGAGTACTACGACGACGGGACGGTCGTGGCGGGGATCCCCGCCACGGGCAAGGAGTGGGTGGACAACCGGTTCCGCACCTACCGGCCGCAGGAGCTGGTACGACTGGCGTTGTCCAAGCCGGCGCGGTTCGCGCCGGGGACGGACCAGAACTACTCCAACACCAACTACACGCTGGCCTTGCTGCTGATCGAGAAGGTCACCGGCCGCTCCTACGCCGAGGAGATGCAGCGGCGGATCCTGCAGCCGCTCGGGCTGTCGGGCACCGTGGTGCCGGGCACCCGGACGCAGATCCCCGGGCCGCACGCCCACGGCTACTACCGCTACCAGGACGCCGACCAGTGGAAGACGACCGACGTCACCCGCCAGAACCTCTCCCTGCTGGCCGGCGCCGGTGACATGATCTCGACCACCCACGATCTCCACACGTTCATCTCCGCGCTGATGGGCGGCGAGCTCCTGCCGGCCCCGCTGCTGGCCGAGATGCGCACGCCGCATGGGAAGCTCGGCTACGGCCTCGGGCTGTTCGTGCAGGACCTGGGCCCGGACTGCGGCGGCACCGTCCTCCAGCACAACGGCAGCCCCCCGGGGGGCTACGGGGCGCTGATGTACAGCTCGCCCGACGGCAGCAGGACCCTGACCGCCTCGCTGACCACCGGGGACGCCGCAATCGACCTGGCGCAGGAGTTCCCGAAGGCCCTGGAGAAGCTCTTGAAGGAGGTGTTCTGCGGCGGGCAGGCCGAGGTGGCCGACAAGGCCGAGCCGGCCCAGTAGACGGGGCCGAACACCGCGGACCCGTACGCCTTGAGGGTGGACTCCTTGCGGTCGTCCATCCCCACCCCGTTCCACGTACATCACCCCTGCACCAGGGATCATGCACCGCTCGGAGCAGGACCCCGGCGCCGGGGCGGTCTACGCGGTGGCCGGCTGCCCGTCCGCCGCGCCCTCGCGCCGCTGCCGGATGACCAGCGCCATCAGGGCCGCGACGGCGCAGAGCGCGCCGGAGGTGTACCAGACCGGGTTGTACGTGCCGAAGACGTCGCGTGCCAGGCCCCCCAGGAAGGCGATCAGGGCGGCGCCCACCTGGTGGGCGGCCAGCACCCAGCCGAAGACGATCGCGCTGTCCTCGCCGTAGTGCTCACGGCACAGGGCGATGGTCGGCGGGACGGTGGCCACCCAGTCGAGGCCGTAGAAGACGATGAAGAAGACCATCGGCGGATGGACGGTGTCGGACAGCAGCAGCGGCAGGAACATCAGCGACAGTCCGCGCAGGCCGTAGTAGACGGCGAGCAGCCGGCGGGTGTTGAAGCGGTCGGTGAACCAGCCGGAGGCGATGGTTCCGGCGATATCGAAGATGCCGATCACCGCGAGCAGCGAGGCGGCCGCCGGCATCGGCATGCCATGGTCGTGCGCCGCGGGCACGAAGTGCGTCTTGACCAGGCCGTTCGTCGTGGCGCCGCAGATCGCGAAGGTGCCCGCCAGCAGCCAGAACGGACCCGTACGGGCAGCGGAGACGAGCGCCCGCACCGCGCGCCGGGCCGCGCCCCGTTGTGGCGGCGGCTTGGGCACGAACTCCGTCGCCCCGTACGGCGCGAGGCCCACATCCGCCGGGTGGTCGCGCAGCAGCAGCCACACCAGCGGGACGACGGCGAGCGCGGCGAGCGCCACGGTCACCGCGGCCGGCCGCCAGTCGTGCCGGTCGACGATCCAGGCCAGCAGCGGCAGGAAGACCAGCTGCCCGGAGGCGCCGGCCGCGGTGAGAATGCCGGTGACCAGCCCGCGTCGCTCGACGAACCAGCGGCCGGTGACCGTCGCGGCGAAGGCCAGCGCCATCGAACCGCTGCCCAGCCCGACCAACACGCCCCATAGCAGGACGAGTTGCCAGCTCGCGGTCATGAAGACGGTCAGCCAGGCGCCGGTCGCGATCACCATCAGGGCCACGGCGACCACCCGCCGGATGCCGAACCGGTCCATCAGGGCGGCGGCGAACGGCGCCGTCAGCCCGTAGAGCGCGAGGTTGACCGACACCGCGAAGCCGATGGTGCCGCGCGACCAGTGGAACTCGGCGTGCAGCGGGTCGATGAGCAGGCCGGGGAGGGAGGCGAAACCGGCCGCGCCGATGATCGTGAGGAAGGTGACGGCGGCGACGGACCAGGCCCGGTGCGGGCGCCGGCGGCGGGGCACGGGGTCAGGGGCGGGGTCCGCCGTACGGAGCGGCAGTTCGGGTGTCTGGGTCACCGGAGCAGCTTCGTCCGTCGCCCCCGGCGGAACGAGTGGCCAGAAGGTCAGGGTTCGTCAGGATCGGGCCAGGGGTCTGGCGGGGAGCCGCTACCCGAAGGTCAGCACGCCCCGTGCCACCCGCCCATGATGCGCATCGTCCGCCGCCTTCGCGAAGTCCTCCACGGGATACGTCCTGGTCACCAACTCATCGAGCAGCAGCCGCCCTTCGCGGTACAGCCGGGCGTACAGCGCGATGTCCCGCTGCGGCCGCGCCGACCCGTAACGGCACCCCAGGATCGACTTGTCCAGATACATCGACGACACCAGGAACGACGCCTCCGCGGTGGCCGGCGGCACCCCGAGCAGCACCGCCTGGCCGTGCCGGTCCAGCAGATCGATCGCCTGCCGGATCAGCCGGGTGCTGCCCACACACTCGAAGGCATGGTCGGCGCCCGTCGGCAGGATCTCCTTCACCGCCTTGGCGCTGTCCCCCGTCGCCGACGCATCGATGAAGTGCGTCGCCCCGAACTGCCGCGCCACCGTCTCCTTCGCGGGGTTCGCATCCACCGCCACGATCGTCGACGCCCCGGCGATCCGCGCCCCTTGCAGGACGTTCAGCCCGATGCCACCGGCCCCGATGACCACCACCGAGTCCCCGCGGTCCACCTTCGCCCGGTTGAGCACCGCCCCGACGCCGGTAAGCACCCCGCACCCGATCAGCGCGGCCGACGTCAGCGGTATGTCCTCGGCGATCTTCACCGCCTGCACCGCCTTGACGACCGTACGCTCCGCGAACGCCGAGTTCGACGCGAAGTTGAACAGCTCGGTCCCGCCGCGCCGGAACGGCTTCCCCGGCATCCCGATCGCCTTCCGGCACATCGTCGGCCGCCCCCGGTCGCACTCCGCGCACGCCCCGCAGTTGGCCAGCGTCGACAGCGCGACATGATCACCCGGGGCCACATGGCCGACGCCCGCGCCCACGGCCTCGACCACTCCCGCGCCCTCATGCCCCAGCACCACCGGCACCGGAAACGGAATGGTCCCGTCGATCACCGACAGATCGCTGTGGCACAGCCCCGCGGCCCGGATCCCGACCAGCACCTCGCCCGGTCCCGGATCCCGCACCTCCAGATCGTCCACGACCCGGGGCTGTTCGCCGTCGAATATGACGCCTCTCATCACCGCTCCACTCTGGGCAGGCCGAGCACACGCTCGGCGATGATGTTGCGCTGGATCTCGTCCGAGCCGCCGTAGAGGGTGTCGGCCCGGGTGAACAGGAACAGCCGCTGCGGCGCATCCAGTTCGTACGGCGCCTGCGCGGTCCAGTCGACGGGCCCCAGCGCGGCCGCCGCCCCCCGCACCCGCATCGCCAGCTCCCCGAGCCGCTGATGCCAGCCGCCCCACAGCAGCTTCGCCACACTCGGTGCGCCCGCGTCGCCGGCCGCACCCAAGGTCCGCAGCGCGTTCCACCGCATGACCTTCAACTCCGCCCACTGCCGTACGAGTTGATCGCGCAGCACCGGGTCCCGCAGCTCTCCGCCACGGACCGCGGCCGCCACCACCTCCGCCAGCTCCGCGGCGAACCCGATCTGCTGCACGAGCGTGGACACCCCGCGCTCCAGCGCCAGCAGCCCCATGGCGACCCGCCAGCCGGCCCCCTCCCCGCCGACCACATGCCCGGCCACCGCGCCGTCGAAGAACACCTCGTTGAACTCCGCCGTCCCCGACATCTGCCGGATCGGCCGCACCTCTATCCGCCCCGGCTGATCCATCGGCACCAACAGGAACGAAAGCCCCCGGTGCCGCCGCTCACCCGGATCGGTCCGCGCCAGCACGAAGCACCAGTCGGCCTCCCTGGCCAGCGAGGTCCAGATCTTCTGCCCGCTGATCCGGTACCCGGCCCCGTCGCGGACCGCCACCGTCCGCACCCCGGCCAGATCCGATCCCGCGTCCGGCTCGCTGTAGCCCTGGCACCACAGCTCCTCGCCCCGCGCGACGGCCGGCAGAAACCGCCGCCGCTGCGCCTCGTCCCCGTACGCGATCAGCGTCGGCGCCAGCAGGTTCTCCCCGATGTGCCCCACCCGCCCCGGCGCCCTGACCCGCGCATACTCCTCGGCCCACACCACCTGCTGCGTCAGACTCGCCGCACGATTGCCGTACGAGCCCTCCGCGCGGTCCCACCCGAGCCCGATCCATCCACCGCGCCCCAGCTCCCGCTCCCACGCCCGCCGCGCCTTCGCCCCCTCATGCTCACTCCCGGGCCGCCCTTGCCCCGCCAACTCGGCGTAGGCACCTACGAGATGCCCCTCAAGCCACTCCCGGGCCTCCGCCCGGAACTCCTCGTCCCCGGCCCCGAAATCGAAGTCCACACCAACCTCCCACGCCCGCCCCCACCGACCTCCCCGAACCACCCACCCACGGGAGGTGGCGGGCCCAACAGCCCCGCGCAGCGGACAAAGAAAACCAACGGCGCCGCACCCGGCAACGCGGGCAGCCCACCTACTGGTTCGGCCGCGCCTTCACCGCCGCCGCAGCCGCCATCGCCGACAACTGCGCCAGCATCGGCATGGGGTCGGCCCCCACAGACCCCGGCACCACCTCCGCGACCCGCTCCGGCGTCCACCCGCCTTCGTCGGCATACACGGAGCGAAGCTCCCTCGGCTGGGCCCACACCGCGATCTTCGGCCCCGCGACCGTATAGACCTGCCCGGTGACCTCCCGGGCCCGCTCGCTCAGCAGATAGACGACGAACGCCGCCACATCCTCCGGCTCGCCGATCTCCTTCAGCTCCATCGGCACATTCGCCGACATCCGCGTCCGTGCGACGGGCGCCACCGCGTTGGCGGTCACTCCGTATTTGTGCAGGCCCAGCGCGGCGCTCCGCACCAGCGAGATGATCCCGCCCTTCGCGGACGCATAGTTGGCCTGGGACACCGACCCCTGATGGTTTCCGCTGGTGAAGCCCACAAGGGTGCCGGACCCCTGGCGCCGCATCACCGCGGCCGCCGCCCGGAACACCGTGAACGTCCCCTTCAGATGGGTGGCGACCACCGGGTCCCACTCGTCCTCGGACATATTGAAGAGCATCCGTTCCCGCAGGATCCCGGCCACACACACCACACCGTCGATCCGCCCGTACTGCGCCAGCGCGGTGTCCACGATCCGCTGGCCGCCGGCCATGGTGGACACATCGTCGGCGACCGCGGTCGCGACGCCTCCCGCCGCCTCGATCTCCTTGACCACCGCGTCGGCGATCTCGCTGCTCGGCTCTCCGCCCTCGATCGAGACGCCGTAATCGTTGACCACGACCCGTGCGCCGTGCGCGGCGCAGGCGAGCGCGACGGCCCGCCCGATGCCCCGTCCCGCGCCCGTGACGGCGACCACCTTGCCGGCCAAGAAGTTCCCCATGCCGCGCCCCTTCCCGCACTTTCTGACGGACCGTTAGATTTTTGGGCCAGACGCGAGTCAAACACAAGACCCCGGAGGCCGCCATGCCCCTGCCGCAGGAGTTCCACGACATCGCCAAACGCGTGAACAACTGGGGGCGTTGGGGTGCGGACGACGAGATCGGCACCCTCAACCTGATCACCGACCAGGTCGTACGGGAGGCCGCCGGCTGCATCCGCAGCGGCCGCCGCATCCCGCTCGCACTCCCGCTCCAGCAGGACGGCGTACAGACCGGAATGATCCCGGGCCGGGTCAACCCGCTGCACACCATGACCGCCATCAATCAGGAGATCTTCGGCCCCGGTACGGTCGCGACCTCGGACGACACGGTCACCATGGGCCTTCAGGCCGCCACCCACTGGGACGGCCTCACCCATGTCTCGCACTCCGGGCGGCTCTACAACAACCGCCCCGCCGACACGGTCACCGCACACCACGGCGCCACCCGCCTCGGCATCGAGAAGGCCACCCCGATCGCCTCCCGCGGCGTCCTCCTGGACGTGGCCCGCGCACTGGGCACCGACCGGCTGCCCGGCGGGCACGCCGTCACGCCGGAGGATCTGGACGCCGCCGAGGAACTGGCCGAAACGACGGTCCGGGCCGGCGACATCGTCCTCGTACGGACCGGGCAGTTGCAGCACTATCTCGCCGGCGACCGGCAGGCCTACGCGTTCCCGTCGCCCGGCCTGTCGGTGCGCACCCCGGAGTGGTTCCACGCGCGCGATGTCGCGGCGGTCGCCAACGACACCCTGACGTTCGAGATCTTCCCGCCGGAGATCGAGAATCTGTGGCTGCCCGTACATGCGCTCGATCTGGTCGAGATGGGCATGCTCCAGGGCCAGAACTGGAATCTGGAGGAGCTGTCGACGGCCTGTGCGCAGGAGGGCCGCTTCGCGTTCTTCCTGTCCGCGATGGCCGAACCGTTCGTCGGGGGATCCGGCACACCGGTCGCCCCCGTGGCGATCCTCTGACGCGGCCGGGGCGCCCGCCGACCGTGGCCGTCAACGGCCGGCCGGCCGGGTGGCGGTGCGCTCATGCGCGCCCCGAGCACGGCACCGCGGACCGCCACCCTTCCCCGGCTACCGCCGGGGGACCCCCAACCGGGCCACGATCCGCACTCGTCGAGGCCCCGGACCGGAATCCCGGTTCCCCCCACGACCTCGGCGTCCCCTCACAGCGAATCGCTCCACCCAAGAGTGATCAACTGGGCACGCCACGTCAACACCTGGTCTGGACTAAATTTCGTTACGCCCGATTTGTCATGACGCAATGGGGCTCATACGCCCCCAGATCGGCCCCCGCTGCCATCAGCAGCGGCTGGCCGCGGTCCACCTCGCACCAGATCCGCTTGCCGGCGCCCTCCTGCTGCCAGCCCCAGCGGTCGGCGAGGCCGTCGACCAGCTCCAGGCCGCGGCCGTTGGTGTCGTCACCGTCGGCGTGCCGCTGGCGCGGCGGGCGGGCGCTGGCGTCCACCACCTCCACGCGGACCGTCCCGACCACGGCACCCGACCCGGAGAAGCACATCCGCAGCTCGGCCGCCGCGCCGGTGTGCACCACGGCGTTGGTGACAAGCTCGGAGATCAGCAGGATCAGCGTCTCCGCAAGGGGTTCGTCGGCCCCTATACCTGACCCCACGAGCCGCGACCGGGCCCATCGTCGGGCTCGCCCCACCTCCGCGGGGTCGGGCCGTACGTCCAACTGCACCTGAAGCACCTGCACCGCTCACACCATCCGAACCGGCGGAAACATCGCCTCGCGCCTCCACGAAGTCACGGTGCGTGACCCCGTCGATGCACAGCATGGTTGACGTTCAGTCACCCCAACAAGCGCTTCGGGCATATTCCAGCGCAAGGGAGTATGCGTGCGGCATACTGTGCGACGCACTTTGCGGGGAGTCGAACAAGGGGGATTACCGGGCCCTGGCCCGAGGCGAGCGGCGCGCAGTCCGTACCCCGGAGCCGTCATTCCGACGACACCGGGTCCGTTGCGCCACAGAAGCACTCGCACCCAACGGAGCGTACCCGAGCGGAACGCCGACTCCCCCCTGTGACGAGTCACACCTAGGACACAACCCGATATCGACCCTCCGTGACCACTTCTGTGTGGTGAGTCCGACATTTCGCACACCGGTTGCCAGAGTCTGACATCGCCGCCCATCGCACACCGTCCCCACAGCCCTCGCACGCCCGCCTTCAGTCGACCAAGGCCGCCGCCAGCAGTTCTTCCGCCTCGCTCGCCACACCCCAGCACTCGGCCCGCAACCAGGCCCGCTTGAGGTGCAGATGGACATCGGCCTCCCAGGTGAAGCCCATCCCCCCGTGGACCTGCAGACAATCCCGTGCGTTACGCACCGCGGCCTCGTCGGCGAGCAACTTGGCGCCTGTGACGTCAAGAACACTCTCCGTCACCGCCGCCGCATACACCGCACTTCGGGCGATTTCCGCACGTACGAGCATCTGCGCGCACAGATGCTTGACCGCCTGGAAGGAGCCGACGGGGACGCCGAACTGTTCCCGCTCGCGGGCGTGGCCGACCGCCATCTCGACCGTGCGGGCGGCACTGCCCAGCTGCTGGGCCGCCGTGAGCAGCGCGGCCTCGCGGCGCAGCCGGGGCACGTCCAGGGGCAACGGCTCGCCGCGCGGCAGGTCCGTGAGGCGGGCGAGCGGGGTGAGCGGGTCGACGGAGGCCATCGGGGCGCAGACCACCCGGTCCGGCGCGCTCCGGAATGCACCGCCCGTGCGCCCCTGTGCGCCCCCGTCCGCCACAATCAACTCATCGCATGCGGCCGGATGTTCCCATAGCCACGGCTCGCCCGCGCCGTCGCACAGCCCGACGATCTTCTCGCCGGTCGCGACCCCGTCCACCACTCCGGCCAGCACCTGGCAGGCCACCAGCGGCCCCGGCAGCAGCGCCCGCCCGGCCTCCTCGAAGACCAGCGCCGCCTCCGGCAGCCCGAGGCCCACCCCGCCGGCCTCCTCCGGCAGCCGTAGCGCGAAGAATCCGGCCGCGCCCAGCTCCCGCCACAGCGCACGGTCCAGCGCGGGATCGTCGACCGAGGCCCGCAGCCGGTCCCGGTCGAACCGGCCGGCCAGCAGCTCCCGCGTCCCCGCCCGCAACGCCCTTTGGTCATCGGTGAGTTGGAAGTCCACCGGCCCGGTCACCGCCCCTTCGGCAGGCCGAGGATCCGCTCGGCGACGATGTTCTGCTGGATCTGCGAGGTGCCGGCCGCGATGGTGTACGAGAGGGAGGACAGCCGGTCGGCGACCCAGGCGTGGTCCGCGTCCAGTGCGCCGGCGCCCAGCACCTCGGCCGCCGCGTCGTACAGCTCCTGGCGGGCGTGCGAATAGCGCAGCTTGAAGACCGAGCCGCCGGCCCCCGGGACGCCCCCACTCCCCTGAGCCTCGCTCACATTCCACTGGGTCAGCCGCCACAGCGCCGCGAACTCCGCGCTCAGCCGGCCCAGTCTGCGGCGCAGCACCGCATCGTCCCAGCGGCCGTTGGCGCGGGCCGTACGGGCGAGCGCGCCGAGCACCCGGCGGCAGGCCACCACCTCGCCGACGAAGGCGGTGCCGCGCTCGAAGGACAGGGTCACCATCGTGACCCGCCAGCCGTCGTTCTCCGCGCCCACCCGGTTGCCGACCGGCACCCGCACCTCGTCGAGGAACACCTCGGCGAACTCCGTCGATCCGGCGAGGGTACGCAGCGGCCGGACCGTCACGCCGGGCGCGTCCATGGGCATCGCCAGCCAGCTGATGCCGCGGTGCTTGGGCGCGGCCGGGTCGGTGCGGACCAGGAGTTCGCACCAGTCGGCGACCTCCGCGTGCGAGGTCCAGATCTTGGCGCCGCTGACCACATACGTGTCCCCGTCGCGGACCGCGCGGGTGCGCAGCGCGGCGAGGTCGGAGCCGGCGTCCGGTTCGCTGAAGCCCTGGCACCAGATCTCGTCGCCGCGCAGGATCGGCGGCAGCCAGCGGGCGCGCTGTTCGGCGGTGCCCTCGGCGGCGATGGTCGGCCCGGCGTGCAGCAGCCCGACGAAGCTCGCGCCGACATAGGGCGCGCCGGCGCGCTCCGTCTCCTCCAGGAAGATCAGATGCTGGGTGGGGGTGGCGCCCTGTCCGCCGGCGTCCCGCGGCCAGTGCAGGCCCGCGTATCCGGCGTCGTACAGCATCCGCTGCCAGGCCGCGTCGTACGCCCGCCGGCCGGGCCAGTCGGTCGCCGCGGGCTTCGGCGGGAGCCCCGGCAGCACCTTGGCGAGCCACTCGCGCAGCCGGGCCCGGAAGTCTTCCTCTTCCTCCGTGTACGTGAGGTCCACTACCGGTCCCGGTCCAGATCCAGGCCGAGCATGCGGATGGCGTTGCCGCGCATCAGCTTGTAGACCGTCTCGCCGTCCAGGCCCTTCACATGGTCGAGGGCGACCTCCTTGGTGTGCGGGAAGGTCGAGTCGACATGTGGGTAGTCGGTCTCGAAGGTGGCGTTGTCCCGGCCGACGGTGTCCAGGGACGCCACCCCGTGCTTGTCGCGGAAGAAGCAGCAGAAGATCTGGCGGTAGTAGTACGTGGAGGGCGGCTCGGGGATCAGCTCGCGTACCCCGCCCCAGGCGCGGTGCTCCTCCCAGACGTCGTCCGCGCGCTCCAGGGCGTACGGGATCCAGCCCATCTGGCCTTCGGAGTAGGCGAGTGTGAGGCGCGGGAATTTCACCAGGACGCCGCTGAAGAGGAAGTCCATCATCGAGGCCATGGCGTTGTTGAAGCTGAGCGACGCCTGGACGGCGGGCGGTGCGTCCGGGGACGCGGCCGGCATCTGGGAGCTGGACCCGATGTGCATATTGACGACCGTGCCGGTCTCCTGGCAGACGGCGAAGAAGGGGTCCCAGTAGCCGGAGTGGATCGACGGCAGACCCAGATGGGTGGGAATCTCGGAGAAGGTCACGGCCTTCACACCGCGCGCCGCGTTGCGCTTGATCTCGGCGACCGCGAGACCGATGTCCCACAGCGGGATGATGCACAGCGGGATGAGCCGGCCGCCGCTGGCGCCGCACCACTCCTCCACCATCCAGTCGTTGTACGCACGCACACAGGCGAGGGCCACCTCCTTGTCCCGCGCCTCGGCGAAGGTCTGGCCGCAAAAGCGCGGGAAGGTCGGGAAGCAGAGGGACGCCTCGACGTGGTTGAGGTCCATGTCCTTGAGCCGCTCGGCCGGGTCCCAGCAGCCGCGCCGCATCTCGTCGCGGGTGATGCCCTCCAGCGTCATGTCGTCGCGGTCGAAGCCGACGGCGGCGATATTGCGCTTGTACGGGAACTTCAGGTCCTCGTAGATCCACCAGTCGGTGGGTGGCCCGTCCGGGTCCATGGTGATCTGGTACTTCCCCCCGACGTACGCGAGTTCGCCGATGCCCGCGGTCAGCGGCCTGGGCCCGCGGTCTTGGTACTTCTTCGGCAGCCAGGTCTCGAAGAGGTGCGCGGGCTCGATCACATGGTCGTCGACGCTGACGATGCGCGGTAGCTCCATCGGGTTCCCCATCATTGTCCCCTCGGGCCACGAATCTGATGACCCGTCAGAAAGAGGCTAGACCCGGACCCTCTGGACCGACAAGGCGCGGGCCTCTAACCTCGGCCCGGAATCTGACGTAGCGTCAGCCGATGGGAGGGGCAGATGACCGGCACCACCCTCTGGGACCTGGTCGCGTGGCGCGCCGCCCGCACGCCCGGGGCCACCGCCCTCATCCAGGGGGCCGAGCCCGCCCGGCACGAGCGCCGGATCACCTTCGGCGGACTGCACCGGCGCGCGGAACGGGTCGCGGCCGGCCTCCACGGCCTGGGCGTACGGCCCGGCAGCCGGGTCGTCTGGCAGCTGCCGACCCGGATCGAGACCGTGCTGCTCAGCCTGGCACTGGCCCGTATCGGCGCCGTCCAGAGCCCGGTCGTCCCGCTCTACCGCGACCACGAGGTGGGCCAGGTGCTGCGCCGCACCCGCGCCGCGTTCCTCGCCGTCCCCGGCATCTGGCGCGGCTTCGACCACCGTGCGATGGCCCACCGCCTGGCCGCCGGACTGCCCGGCCCGCTCACCGTCATCGAGGCGTACGACACCCTCCCCGACGGCGACCCGGCCGTACTGCCCCCGCCGCCCACCGACGCCGACGCGGTCCGCTGGATCTACTGGACCTCGGGCACCACCGCCGGCCCCAAGGGCGTCCTGCACACCGACCACAGCCTGCGCACGGCCGGCCGCTGCCTGGCCGACGCGCTGCGCCTTCGCCCGTCCGACATCGGCTCGATGGCCTTCCCGTACGCCCATGTCGCCGGCCCCGACTACACCGTCCTGCTTCTGCTGCGCGGCATCCCGGCGCTCCTGCTGGAGCACTTCGCCCTGCCCGGCTCGCTCGCCGCCTACCGGCGCCACCGTCGCCGGCGGCTCCACCGCCTTCTACGCCCTCTTCCTGGCCGAACAGCGC
Organism: Streptomyces inhibens; assembly: GCF_003389455.1. Taxonomy (GTDB): domain Bacteria; phylum Actinomycetota; class Actinomycetes; order Streptomycetales; family Streptomycetaceae; genus Streptomyces; species Streptomyces inhibens. Next base: position 28,061 of record NZ_QUAC01000241.1, read on the forward strand.
AAGCTGCCGACGGGGCAGCGACTGCTGCCGTCGCTGCGGCTGCTGGCCGGCGGCGGCGCGCCCAAGCCGCCCGAGCTGTACCACGAGGTCGTCGCCGGACTCGGCTGCCGGCTCACCCACGGGTACGCCATGACCGAGGCCCCGATGGTCACCATGGGCGATCCGCACGACAGCCCCGAACTGCTCGCGACGACCGACGGCCGGCCGCCCGCCGGGATGGAGATCCGGATCGCGCCCGGGAGCGGGGAGATCTCGCTGCGCGGTCCGGCCGTCTGCCGCGGCTACCTCGACGAGCCCGCCCCGTTCGACGCCGACGGCTTTCTGCCCACCGGCGACCTCGGCCACCTCACCCCCACCGGCCACCTCGTGATCACCGGCCGCCTCAAGGACATCATCATCCGCAAGGGCGAGAACATCTCCGCCCAGGAGATCGAGGAGCTGCTCCACCGGCACCCGGACGTGGCCGACGCCGCGGTCATCGGACTGCCGGATGCCGAGCGCGGCGAACGGGTCTGCGCGGTCCTCGAACAGCCGCCGGGATCACGGCAGTTGACACTCGCGGCGGTGACGGCGCACCTTCTCGACCAGGGTCTCGCCCCGCACAAACTCCCCGAGCGGCTCGAAGTGCTGGCCGCCCTGCCGCGCGGGGCGACGCTGCGCAAGGTGCTCAAACAGGAGCTGCGGGAGCGGTTCGGGGGTGGCGGGACGGGGCCGGTCCCGAGGGGAACCGGGTGAGGGCCGCCCTTCATGCACCGTCTTCCACGGAGCCGGGCTCACCGTGGACGCGGCAATGCGGACATCCCCTGTCCTCCTCACCCCGTACGGTCACCGCATGAGCCACTCCCGACCCCGTATCGACACCGCCGGGCGCCGCGTCCGCCTCGGGCGGCGGCAGCTGCTCGCGCCCGACTGCCGGGCGGCCCGTACCGAGGAGGTCGCCGACGCGGTCGTGGGGCTGCACGCCAGCGACCCGGCGACCGTCCACCTGGCCGCCTGCGCCCGGCTGACCGTGCCGGACCCCGCCGACGTGGAGCGCGCGCTCTACACCGACCGTTCGCTGGTCCGGCTGCTGTGCATGCGCCGCACCCTCTTCGCGGTCGGTGCCCAACTCGCGCCGGTCGTCGCCTCCTCCACCGGGCAGGCGATCGCCGCCAAGGAACGGGCCGGGATGATCACATGGGTCCTCGACGGCGCCCCGGGGTGGGACCGGCGGCGACTGGCCGAGGTCGAGGCGAAGACGCTGGCGGCGCTGGCCGCGCGCGGGGAGGCGACCGCGGCCGAGCTCGCCGCCGAGGTGCCCGACCTGCGCGAGACCATCGTGGTCTCGCCCGGCAAGCCGTACGAGGCGACGGTCGCCGTCTCCAGCCGGATTCTGCGGGTGCTGGCCGCCGAGGGCCACATCCGGCGCGGCCGCCCGCGCGGCGGCTGGACCAGCAGCTCCTTCCGCTGGACGCCCGGCACCGCGTTCGCCGACCTGCCCGCGCCGCCGGCCCCCGAGGCACGCGCCGCGCTCACCCGCCGCCGGCTCGCCTCGTACGGCCCGGCGACCGTCGAGGACCTCAAATGGTGGACGGGCTGGACGCTCACCGACACCCGCCGCGCGGTGGCCGCCACCGACGCCGTCGAGGTGACGCTGGACGACGGCACCACCGGCCTGGCGCTGCCCGACGACCTCGAACCGGTCCCCGCGCCCGAGCCCTGGGCCGCGCTGCTGCCCGGCCTCGACCCCACCGCGATGGGCTGGAAGGCCCGCGACTGGTACCTCGACCCGGACCATGTACCGCACCTCTTCGACCGCAGCGGCAACATCGGGCCGACGGTGTGGTGGAACGGCCGGATCATCGGCGGCTGGGCCCAGCGCGCCGACGGCGAGATCGTCTGGCGGCTGCTCACGGACGACGGCGGCAGCGAGGCCTCCGCGGCAGTTGCCGCCGAGGCGGCCCGGCTGGCCTCCTGGGTCGGCGAGGTCCGTGTCACCCCGCGGTTCCGGACGCCGCTGGAGCGGAAGCTGAGCAGCTAGGCCGCCCGCCCGATGCGTGCGCCTCAGGCCGGGCGGTACGCGCTCGTCGCCTGCTCGTACAGCTGGTCCACCCCACGGCGGTCGTTGTCCGGGCCGATCGCCAGGACGAGGTGGTAGCGGCCCTCGTGGATCATCGCGAGATTGCGCACATAGACCTCGCGTCCGCTGCTGTCGCGCCAGGTGAAGGTGCCCTCCGCCATCGCCGTCTTGCCGACGTCGATCCGCCGCAGGCCGGAGGCCGAGGCCCAGCTGGAGGTGCGGTACGGCGCCAGCTCGGCTTCCTTGTTCTGCAGATACGCCATCGGGTCCGTGCCGAAGCGCGCCGTCGTGTCGCGGCCGGGCACGATCACCAGCTCGTAGTCCCCGCCGGCGTACCGCACCTGGCCCCGCTCGTTCGCACCGCGCCGCTGCCAGCCCTTGCGGACCGCGACCTGGAAACCCTTGGGGTCGGTACGTACCTCGAAGCCCTTGGCGACATCCGCCGGCGCGGTGGTCTGCGGCGCTCCGGTGCCCGCCGAGCCGCCGTTCCGCTCGCCTCCCCGGCCGCCGTCCTGGCCGGACGGTGTGGGGCTGCCGCCGGGCGCCGCGCCCGACGTGCCCGTACGGTCCGCGCCGCGCTGCCCGGCCTTGGAGCCCTGGCCGGCCTTCGGCAGGAACGCCATCGCGTAGATCACCGCGCCGACGAGGAGAAGCAGGATCGTGGTGAGCAGCAGCCGGCCGAGGTTGCGCGCAGCACGCGCCGGCCGGGCCTGCCGCGGGCCCGCTTCCAGACCGACCTGCCCCAGCATCTGCTGCTCGTAGGGGTCCCGGGCCGAAGTCCTGGCCTGTCTGGGGGGCTTGGCGGACCGGGCCGCCCGGGCCGGTCCGGGCTGCCGGAGCGGCTTCGGCTGCTTCGGCGGGCGGGGCAGCCGCGGCGGCGCGGCCGGGCCGGTCTGCTCCGGGCCCGGCGTACGAC
>NZ_QUAC01000239.1 GCF_003389455.1 Streptomyces inhibens
TCCAGGCTGGTAGTCACACACGAGCCAACGGGCGCCCTTCACCATGGTCGCGGCCAGCACAGACATCGGACTCACTCATCTAGCCCTCGGCTCACCGATCGCGGAGACATCAGGACATGCCGATCTCGGCTGGGCTGAAGGGCTCTTCCAGGACGTCTTCTTTCACTACCAAGTCACGACCCACCAGATCGAGATCGGCGGCCAGGAGGAGCACGAGCACAAGTACCTCGCGGGGCACCGCTGGTGGACGGTGGATGAACTGGCCTCCAGCCGCGAGACCATCTACCCGCTCAACCTGGCCGACCTGGTAGCCGAGCTGCTCGCCGGGCGCCTTCCGGCTGTGCCCCTCCAACTCCCCTGGCACCACTGACAAACGAAGATCTGTCGCGTTCCCTCATGGTCGGAGCCACAGCCGGATCGCGGCGACGGTGACAATGCCAGTGACAGTGCTATGAAAGACATCGGCCCTCTTGTCAGATCGCATGGCCACAGCGCGGGATGCCTTGAGCGCATCGATCGTTCGCTCTGCCTCCTTCCTGCGGCGATAGACCTGCTTGCCGAAACCGGTGGACTGGGTTGTGGAGCGGGCGTTCGCTCACCTGCACTGGTTCCGCCGCCTGCAGATCCGTTGAGAGAGACGCGACGACATCCACGAAGCGTTCCTCACCCTCGGATGCACGCTGATCTGCTGGCGACGCCTGAACTCACTGCGCCAGGAGTCCTTGAGACGGCGTGTGATGCATGGGAGATCCTCCTGGGCCGACGGTACCGCCGTACGCGGCGCGCCGCCGTTTCACGAGGAGGTTATCCGTCCACTGCGGACGATAAAGGGAAAGGGGGAGCACTCACTCCTTTCCACGCTCAATGTATAGCGCACCGGGGGGCTTGCGGCAAGGCCCGGGGCGTGCCGCAGAATCTCCGGCTGAGGCAAGATCTTCGGAAGTGGGAGTACGAAATGCGTGTGTTGTTGGCGGCCTATGATTCGCGCGGGGGCGTCGAGCCGCTGGTGGGACTCGCGGTGCGGTTGCGGGAACTCGGCGCGGAGGTGCGGGTGTGTGCGCCGCCGGACGAGGAGTTCGCGAAGCGGCTGGCCGAGGTCGGCGTGGAGATGGTGCCGACCGGCCAGTCGGTGCGCGAGTTGGTGACCGGGAAGACGCCGCCGTCGGCGGCAGACGTGCCCCGGCGCGCGGCAGATTTGGTCGCCGCGTTTTATGACAAGGTCACCGTGGCGGCCGAGGGGTGTGATGTGCTGCTGGCGACCGGCCTCGTGCCGGCCGCGGCCGGCGTGAAGTCGGTCGCCGAGAAACTGGGCATCCGCTACGTGTACGCGAGTTACCAGCCGGTCAGCCTGCCGTCGCCGCACCACCCGCCGATGCCGCGGCCGGGCCGGCCGCTCCCATCGGACGTGACCGACAACCGAGTGCTGTGGGACCGGGACGCCCAGGACGCGCAGGCGGTGTTCGGCGAGGCGATCAATACCCACCGGGTGTCGATCGGCCTGCCGCCATTGGACAACGTCCGCGACCACGTCTTCACCGACCAGCCGTGGCTGGCCACGGACCCGGTCCTGGCCCCGTGGCAGGAGCCGGCGGACCTCGACGTGGTGCAGACCGGCGCGTGGGTCCTGCCGGACGAACGCCCGCTCCCCGCCGAGTTGGTGGCGTTCCTGGATGCCGGCACTCCACCGGTGTATGTGGGCTTCGGCAGCATTCCCATGCGCGATCCGAAGGACGTCGCCCGGGTGGTCATCGAGGCGATCCGTGCGCAGGGCCGCCGCGCAGTCATCTCCCGCGGCTGGGCCGACCTGGCCCTGATCGACGACCAGGACGACTGCTTCGTCGTCGGCGAGGTCAACCATCAGGCACTGTTTCGCCGGGTGGCCGCCGTCGTGCACCACGGCGGCGCGGGCACGACGACGACGGCCACCTGGGCCGGCGCGCCTCAGGTGGTGGTACCCCAGGGGGCGGACCAGCCATATTTCGCCAGCCGGGTGGCCGACCTGGGCATCGGCGCGGCACACGACGGTCCGACTCCGACCACCGAGTCCCTGTCAGCCGCGCTCAAGACGGCCCTGACCCCCGAGACCCACGCACGAGCAACCGCCGTGGCCGACACGTTCCGCACCGACGGGGCGACGGTGGCCGCGAAACTGCTGCTCGACGCCGTCAGCCAAGAAAGGCCGCCCATGTCCGCGTGAACCACGCGGGATCGTCGAGCCAGGGACAGTGCCCGGCGCCGGGCTGCACCGCCAACTTGGCATGCCCGAAGAAATCGGCATACTCCGCGGAGTTCCACGGCAGCAGCCCGACGTCGTACGCACCGGCGAGCAACAGCACCGGCCTCCAGGATCGTTCTGTTAGGAGTTCCAACAAAATGATCTTCAAGGTGGTGGGATCACTCCGGGACTCATGATCCGGGGGTCTGGGTGGCTCGGGAAGCCATGGGAAGTCGACGACGAGCTGTGGGTGGTGATCGATCCACTGCTGCCCAAGGTCGAGCGTCGGGCCCGGCACCCCGGGCGCAAGCGGCATCCTGACCGGCTGGTGTTCCAGGGCATCCTGTGCGTACTGCACACCGGGATCGCCTGGGAACACCTGCCACAGGAACTCGGCTTCGGCTCGGGCACGACCTGCCGGCGCCGCCCGGACGTGGTGCTGGGCGACCGCGGCTATGACCACGACAAGTACCCCGCCTGGTCTGGGATCTCGGTGTGGAGCCGCTGATCGCCCGCCGGGGCACCGAGCACGGCTCCGGACTAGTACTCCAGTCGTAGATCGTGATCTTCATGTCTGATTCGCGGCCTGTCGGCGGTAATGGCTGGCCCTGGCTCGGGCCTGATGGCGGCGTCGCCAGGCGGACCAGCCGAGCCGGTGAGCCACGTCGCACATGGGCCGGACGAATGCTGTGAACAGCCGCTGGATCTCGTTGCAGGTGAGCGGGATCAGTCCGTCCGGGGCGGGATGGCGGGCGTGTTCGTCAGCACGGACGACAGCGAGGAAGGCGTGAGCGAGCATGGCCAGGGTGACCCAGCGGGACCACGAGGTGAAGCGGCGGACTTGGTGTTCGTCCAGTCCGGCCAGGCCCTTTCCTGCCTGGAAAGTCTCCTCCACCCGCCATCTCGACCCGGCGACGCGCACCAGCGTGGCCAGCGGCACCGGGGCCGGCGACCAGCAGCGGTAGTAGGCCAGTTCACTGGTGGTGCGGTTGCGGCGGATCAGCAGCTGGTGGCTGCCGGATCGGGGTTCGGCCAGGTCGATGACGGCCCAGTCGTAGAAACGGTGCCCCTTGGCGCCAGCTCCGGCCGACAGCTTCTGCCAGGCCCACTTGGGGACCTTCGCGGCCAGGGCGTCCGCGCGGAACTTCCCCGCGCTGGTGGCGACTTCATGGGAACAGGCGACGGCGAGCACGTAGCCGACCCCGCGCGCTTCCAGCGCGGCCCGCAGCTTCGGGTTGCCGCCGTAGACCTCGTCGCCTGCGACCCAGCTCACGCGGTGCCCGGCGTCCAGGAACCGACCGATCATGCGGATGGCCAGCTCCGGTTTGGTGGCGAAGACGGTCTGGTCGCCGAGTCCGGCGGCCCGGCAGCGGTCCGGGTCGGTGGTCCACGAGCGCGGTACGTACAGCTCGCGGTCCACCGTCGCGTGCCCGCGTCTGCCCGCGTAGACGAGGTAGACCGCGACCTGGGAGTTCTCGATTCTGCCCGCCGTGCCGGTGTACTGACGCTGGACCCCGACGGTGCGGGTGCCCTTCTTCAGGTCTCCGGTTTCGTCGACCACCAGGACTGCGTCGTCGTGCAGGTGCTCCACCGCATACTCCCGCACATCATCGCGCACGGCGTCGGCGTCCCATGTGGCCCGGCCGATCAGGTGCTGCATGCTGTCCGGGCTGGTCTCCCCGGCCCACTCCGCGATCGTCCAGCAGTTTTTGCGCGGCAGGTCCGACAGCAGCCCGAGCACGAAGTCCTTCACCCGGCGCCGGGGCTCGACCCGCGCGAACCGGCCCGCTGTCCGGCCCATCAGGCCCTCGAACGCCTCCTGCCAGCAGGCAGGGTCTACGCTGTGACCAGCGGCCACCGCAAGATCGTTAGTCTTCACGCACCAATGATCAGCGGTGGCCGCGGCCTTCCCGCAGCCGGTCCTCAGGCAAGATCGCGCTGTACGGCTGGATCACCAGGTCGCGCTGATACCAGGTGCCTGGCTCACCGCTGAGGTGGGCAGGGTCGGCCGGGCCGACAGAGACGAACCCTGCTTTGGCCAGCACCTTCTGAGACGCGGCATTCTGGCGGGCCGTGGCTGCCCGCAGCATGCGCAGCCCGTGCTGGGCCGCCCCCAGCTGGCACAGCTCCCGGACGGTCGCGGTCGCGACGCCGCGGCCGGCGATGTGCTGCGCGACCCGGTAGCCGAGATCCGCAGTGTGGTCCTCGATGTCGACCAGATTGAACCTGCCGAGTACCGAGCCGTCCTCGGCGACGAGCACGTAGAAGGCGCAGATTCCGGCCTCCTGCTCAGTCAGCAAGGCGTTGTACCGGTCGGCGAACTGGTCGAAGAAGTCGTCGCCGCGGTCCGGGACCGAGGCAGCGAAGTAGGCGCGGTTCGCCAGCTCGAAGGCCAGGACCGCCGGGGCATGGCCAGCATGCAGCGGCTTCAGCTTGGGCATTGCCCGACCTTACCCAGATGGTCCGCTGAGGCCACCTGGTTTTGCAGACAGCTCCAAGACCAGGGCACATAACGATCTACGACTGGAGTATTAGGCACACAACACTGGGTCGTGGAGCGAGCATTCGCCCACCGGCTCTGGTTCCGCCGCCTGGGGATCCGCTGGGAGAGACGCGACGACATCCACGAAGCCTTCCTCACCTTCGGATGCGCGCTGAACTGCTGGCGACGCCTGAACTCATTCCGATAGGAGTTTTTAGCCTCGATCCACCGGTCAATAGTCGGTCCAGGGGCTGAACATGAAGACACGTATGCCCAGTGAACTGGAACGACGGGGCTTCCTACGGTTCCACATACGCAGATCGAGAAAGCATCCGCGAGATGCCATCTTCCCAAGCTTCTTCCGCGATCTCCGTCGGGTTCGGCGAGCCGAACCTGGTGGGGATGCGGGGCCGCTGCGGGCAGTGCGTCTGGCACGGCGTGCGCGGCTGCCGCAAAATCACCGTAAGCGCGATCACCCCCTGCCCCGCAACGACCGGCAATTCACCTATACGTCGCGGGCGATGGCGATGAAGTGTTCGAGTTCGCCGGGGATGTCTGGGCCGGTGGGCTGGTAGACGATTTCGGTGATGCCGTCTCGTGCGTAGGCGCTGAGCTGGTGGCGGATACGGTCGGGGGTTCCGGTGACGGTGGTGGAGGTGATTGCCTGCCAGCTTCCTCCGTTCCAGGCGGCGTTGTCCGCTGCGTTGAGGTCGGTGAGGTGCTGATCGTGTACGGCGAGGTGGCGTTCGGTGCGGGGGTGGGCGGTGACGGCGTCGAGCCAGGCTTGCCCACCGGGCAGGGTGGTGGGGTCGCCGCCGAATTCGTAGGCGGCATGATAGGCCAGTGCGTTACCGGGGCCGGCGGCGGCGCGGACGCGGGGGGAGTCGAGTGGTTCGTCCTCGCTCAGGACGGTGCCGTGGATGCCTAGGGCGGCCCAGGTGAATTCGTGGGCGTGGGCGGTTTCGCCATTGACGCTGAAGAGGCCGTCAGCGATCTCGTGGGTGACAGCGAGACCTTTGGGGCCGAGAGCGGATACCAGTGCAGGGATGTCGATGGGTCGCTGCGGTGCGTTCGCGCCGGGATGCATCATGCGCATGGGGGCGCCGTCCCATTCCACGGTGTCACCGCGCAGTAGACCGCGTACCGTCCGGACGTACGCGCTGAGGTAGGACCAGGTGGCCGGGGGTGCGCCGAGGGCGCGCGTGCCGTTGAACCCGGTGCCGAAGGCGAGGGCCACTCGGCCGGGTGCGAGAGCGGCGAGGGTGGCGGCGCCGGAGGCGTTGACCATCGGATGGCGCAGCGTCGGGACGAGGACACCGGGGGCGAGGCCGATGCGGTGGGTGCGTTCGGCGGCCAGCGCAAGCATCGCCCAGACATCGGGGCTTTGGGCGGGGGTGTCGTGGAGCCAGGCGCGGTGGTAGCCCAACTGCTCGGCGATGGCGATGTGTTCGGGAGAGTGCAGAGATGTGGCGAAATGGCAGGACACGTCCATCGGTCAGGCTCCTTGGAGAGAAGCGAATCCCCACCTCCCAGACTTACGCCCGGGTCTCTGAGCTGGGCGGGAACTCGACGGTCACGAAAACACTGTGGCTGTGGCAGATTCCGCGGACGCCCACGGCAACCCGTACGTGTTCGGGGCCGGTTGTGGCACTTCACGATCGACGGTCTCGAGCGGTCCACCGGCGGCGGCCACCGGCGCGACTCGATAGGCACTCGCCTGTATCCCTCTCTTGGGGAGCGGGTCTGATCTGGAAGCTCTACGCCGGCATGTGGTCGCGACGGGCCCCGAACTGAACAACACTGTCAGATGCGCCGTTGTGGTATTAGATTTGCGCTCGGCCGCCATCAACGAACAGTTCGATTCCTGTGACGAAGCTGGAGTCATCCGAGGCCAGAAAAAGCGCCGCCTTGGCAACTTCGTCGGGCTCCCCCATACGGCCCATCGGAATAGTGGACGCAATCTTCGCGATGGCTTCTTGAGGTTGCACAGCCACAAGCGGCGTTTCGATCGGGCCAGGGCTGAGGACGTTGCACCGGATGCGGCGATCCTTCAGCTCCACCGTCCACCCTCGGACGAAATTTCGGATGGCAGCCTTACTCGCACCGTAGACCGAGAACGCGGGGGTTCCTTTGACGCTCGCAACGGAGCCCGCGAGAATGATGGAGGCGCCATCATTCAATAGCGGCAGGGCCTTTTGCACCGTGAAGAGCGCCCCCTTCACGTTGATGTTGAAGATTTTGTCGAAGTGCTCTTCCGTGACGTCTTCCAACGAGGCGAACTCGCCTAGACCGGCGTTGGCGAAAACGATATCGATTCGCCCCTTTGCCTTGACGGTCTCGTAGAGGCGGTCAAGGTCTGCCAGTTCGGCGACGTCACCCTGAACGCCGGATACGTTGCCACCGATTGCCTTCACGCCTTCATCGAGTTCTTTCTGGCGGCGGCCCGTGATGAAGACATAAGCACCCTCTCTGACGAAGAGCTTCGCTGTGGCCAGTCCGATCCCCGCGGTGCCGCCGGTGATGACCGCCACCTTTCCCTGCAACTTACCCATAGTCGCTACTCCCGAAATTCTCAAGTATGACTGGTCGGATGGTTCGAGTTCATCCCGGATGCTGCGAACATCTTAGTTCGGGGAGATCAGTTCGAGCCGATATTCCCACGCCCAATGGCGAATTAGAGCGCCGAGCGGCGGTCCTGTGCCCAGGCCCTAAGAACACCTCAGGTGGGCCCATGTTCACGGATCGCGATGGCCGATGGCTCAGGGCTGGTGGCGACCTGATCCAGTGAGTGACTCCCCCCGAGGCGAACGGAAGTTCGCGCAGTGGCACGGTTTCTGCGACGGAAAGCCAGTCGAGCCAGCGTTCTGCGCACGCCGCTGGACGGTCGTCGGAATACACACAGCTCACGACGTAGGTTTTGGAAACCTGCTGACTCTGGCATTCACCCCCATAGCCCACTTTTGTGACCCGGCTGGAGTGCGTGGCCGCGCCTGCCGGTGCGGAGGGGTGAACACTCAGGTGCCGTAGGTCTCACGGAAGGCGAGAACCACATGGCAGCATTTCCGGTCCCCGGCTCACGGCGCCGAATACGTCGCACACACGTCATCGCGGCCGGGTGCACCATGGCCCTGTGCACGTCCGTGGCAGCCCCTGCCGCCACGGACGGCGGCACGACCACGACCAAACCCACCATCGTGCTGGTGCACGGGGCGTTCGCGGACGCCTCCAGCTGGAACGGGGTCGTCGAGCGGCTCGAACGCCGCGGCTACACCGTCATCGCCCCCGCCAACCCGCTACGCGGGCTGTACAACGACTCCACCTACATCGCCTCCGTGCTGGACAGCATCAAGGGTCCGATCGTGCTGGTGGGCCACTCGTACGGCGGCGCCCTGATCAGCTCGGCCGCCGCCGGCAACCCCCGGGTGAAGTCCCTGGTGTACGTATCGGCACTGATGCCCGACGTGGGCGAGAGCGGCATGTCCCTGGCCGCCAGGTTCCCCAGCGAACTCGGCACCGCCACGAAGTCCGTTCCCTACCGGGCCGGCGGCGGCGCCGGCGGGACCGACCTCTACCTCAAGCCCGACAGGCTCCACCAGGTCTTCGCCGCCGACCTGCCGGAGAGCACCACGAGGGTCCTGGCGGTGACCCAACGACCCGCGGCAACGACCGCGTTCTCGGAGAAGGCCAAGGCGGCCGCCTGGAAACACATCCCATCGTGGTTCCTCATCGCGAAACAGGACAGGACCATCAACCCCGACCAGGAACGCTTCGAGGCGAAGCGCGCGGGTTCACACACGGTGGAAATCGACTCCTCCCACGTGGCCATGATCTCCCACCCCGAAGCGGTCACCGACCTCGTCCTCCAAGCCGCCACGGCAGCCGAATCCGCCCGGCCCTCGCTACCCGCCACGGGATCTACCCACGACGCCCGAGCCGAGACCGCACTCACCGGCATCACCGCCGCCTCGTTGATCGCGGGCGCAGGAGCCGTCCTCCTGGGCCGCCGACTGCGACGCCCCGCGCCCTGACGGCGCTCCAGGGCGGCGTTCCCTCCTGCGCCACCGACGACCGTAAAAGGCGTACGGCCGGCTTCGATGGAGTTTTCCACCGCACACACCACCGAAGCCATCACGGGACCACTCCACAGCCACCTCGGTGATTGCTGTCGTATGAGGCCAAGGAGAGACAGATGCGGAACGCAAACGTCCCGCGGGCGCTGGTCCTCGGGGCCACCGGCCGCACTGGAGCGGCAGTCGTGAGGACGCTGGAGGCGACAGCCGGCCAAGCAGTTCCGGTGCGTGCTTCACGCAGCAAGGCGACCGTGGAGCAGTGGAACGAGGAGGGGAAGGAAGCGGTCCGCATCGATCTCGATGACCCCGACACCTTCCCCGGCGCGCTGGAGGGCATCGACCGGGTATTCCTGATGACCGGATACACCTCGGCGATGAACCACCAGACCAAGACGCTGGTGGACGCCGCCGAGGACGCCGGCGTCGGCTTCCTGGTGCACCTGGGCGTGTTCAGCGACGGGCGGTCCACCGACCCGCACTTCGCGTGGCACGAACTGGTGGAGCGCTATATCGCGGGCTCCACGCTGGCCTGGGCGAATGTGCATCCGCACGTGTTCATGGAGAACCTGCTGGGCATCAACCGGCTGCGCGACGGCCAGATGGTGTGGCCGATGGGCGACAAGCGGGTCGGTTGGATCGCCAACGACGACATCGCGGCGGTCGTGGCCAAGGTCCTGGCCGAAGGCCCCAAGACGCATGCGGGTAAGGATTACTACCTGTCCGCCGATCTCCTCGACGGCGCTGAGGTGGCCGAGGTCCTCTCCGCCGCCCTCGGGCGGGAGATCCCCGCGCTGGTCCTGACCCCGGACGATCTGCAGCGCATGATCGATGCAGGGCTGAACACCGCGCCCGCCAACATGGACGCCGCGTACGCTGCCAGCACGCTGATTTGGGCGCGACAGACCTACGAGGGCCGGATGGACTACTCCGCGGTCACCACCAGCACGGTCCAGGACCTGCTCGGCCGAGAGCCCATCCATCTCGATTCGTGGGCCACCACGCACCGTCAGGAACTGCTCGATCAACTGTCCTGACAGTTGCGGCAGAGCGCGTGCCGGACGAAGGCATACGGGCTGCCGTCCAGGGTCGCGTCGGAGCCGTAAGCGAACTGGCCCTTTCGCCCTACCCACACTGTTCGCCGCGCCCGGTTTCGAACTCGCCCCATCGCCACAGCGGACATCCGTGCCGCCTTGAATAACGTCAAGTTCGGCGATCTCGACAGCAAACTCACCCGCTGAGCCGAGCACGAACACCACGAGGGTCACCAAGCGCTGCTCTTACGCCTGCCCGCCGCCGGAATGCGTGGCCCGGGCCCGCACCAGCTGAGGCACGATCGAGCCGTCGCAGCAGCACTGGCAGCAGCGGCGCGGATATGGCCGCCATGAGGCCGGGGGTCGTCATCGTGCCTGCGGTTCCCTCGGAGACGTTGAGGTCACGGTGAATGGTGCTGAGCAGGCCGAGAGGCAGGAATTCGTTGGTGACCAGATGGAAACTGCGGGCCGCCACGGCGAACACGGCAAGTGAGGAGCGCACGTTGCTGGAACGCCTCCTGTGCGCGAAGTCATGGGTAGGCCGATCGGCCTATCTGTTCCACTCACGACCGGGTCAACCGGGCGCGGAGCGAACGTCCGTGCCCGGAAAGGTCAGTTGGCGGTGTGACCGCCGTCGACGCTGAGGATATGCCCGGTGATGAATGAAGCCTCGTCCGATGCAAGGAAAACGATCGCGTCGGCAAGCTCCTTCGGGAGGCCGAGGCGACCCAACGGAACATCCGCCACCAGAGCCGCCTTGTTCTCCGGTATGCCGGTAAAACGGGTCAGCATGCCGGTGTCTGTAGGACCAGGCGCTACGCCGTTCACGCGGATTCCAGACTTGGCGAGCTCGAGCGCCACGGACTTGGTGATGCCTTCGACGGCATGCTTGCTGCCGACATAGAGGGAGGCTCCCGCGGCACCCTCGTGCCCGTAGGTCGAGGAGATGTTGATGATTGTTCCGCTGCCCTGTCCTTGCATGACGCGCACTTCGTGCTTCATGCTCAGGATCACGCCGAGAACATTCGTGTCGAACGTCGCGGCATAGGTTTCCGCGGTCTGGTCCGTGATCGGGCCGACCTTGCCTTCGGTGCCGGCATTGTTCACCGCGACATCGAGACGGCCGAACCGTGCGACGGTCTGGTCGACCAGAGCGCGGATGTCATCCTCCTTGCGGACGTCCGCGTTGATGAACTCGGCCTCGGAGCCGAAAGAGCGCAGCTCCTCGGCGAGCGCCTTGCCGGCCTCATCGCGCCGACCGGCAACGACCACCTTCGCGCCCTTCTTGGCGAAGGCGACGGCGGTGGCGCGGCCGATCCCGCTGAGCGCTCCGGTGATCAGAATGACGGGCTTGTTCATTTCAACTCCTGTGCGTGTGTGCCGGGCGACCTGGTCGCGAAAGCGTTCGCTCGGGCCCGGTGCGTACTCCACGGCCTCGTTCCGTTCTCATCCGGCGATGAGATCGAACTCGTTGCCTTCGGGGTCGGCGAACGTCGTCCAGCGAGCGGAGCCTTGGGGGACGTCGCGGATCCGGGAGGCGCCGAGCGCGATCAGCCGCTGGGACTCGGCCTCGAAGGCGGGACTGATGAGGTCGAGGTGCAGCCGGTTTTTCACCGACTTCGGCACGGGGACCTGGTGGAAGCTCAGCCGCGGGGTGGCGCCGTCCGGGTCGAGTGTGGCGAATTCGGGGCTCGCGCCTGGGGCGACGTCCTGTCTGAGGTCCTCGGCCCAGAAGTGGGCGAGTTTCTCGGCGTCGGCGGCGACGCTCACGCCGTACACGGTGTTGCTCATGAGGGTTGTCCTCTTGGAGCAGGCAGGTTCAGATGGCGGTGCGGCCGCCGTCGACGGCGATGGTCGCGCCGGTGATGTAGCCGGCCTTCGGCGAGACGAGGAATGCGACGGCCTCAGCGATCTCGGCGGGCTCGGCAGCGCGCTTCATCGCGGTGGTCTCGGCGAGCGTGTCGAACAGGTCGCGGGCCTCGGGCCGGGTGTAGACCGGGCCGGGGGCGACGGTGTTGAAGCGGACGCCGCGGCTGCTGTACTCGGCCGTCCAGGCTTGCGTCAGCGACGCCAGCGCGGCCTTGGTCGCTCCGTACGCGGCGCCGGTGGCCAGGCCGAGGCTGCCGGCCATGCTGCCCATGTTGATCACTGCGCCCGATCCCTTCGCCGCCATCGCCGGGGCGAACGCGGCGACGAGGAAGAACGCTGCGCGGACATTGCTTGCGAACATCGCGTCGTACTCGGAGACCTTCATCTCCTCGGTCGGCGCCCAGACGGCTTGTCCGGCGTTGTTGACCAGGACGTCGACTTCGCCGGCCTCGGCGGCGAGCCGGTCGATGCCGGCCGCGTCCTCAAGGTCCGCCTCGACGAACCGGGCGTGGCCGCCGGCGGTGGTGATCTCGTTGACGGTCTCGGCGCCGCGCTGGGCATTGCGGCCGGCCACGACGACAGATATTCCATCGGCAGCGAGCCGCTTGGCGACCGCCCGGCCGATGCCGGACGTAGCCCCGGTGACCAGGGCAGTAATGGGGTGCAGGTCGAGGTTTTCGTGCTCCACAGACATGGGATGCACCTTTCCGAATTATTATCCAGACCTGTCTGTCTGGCAACATCTCCAATCTAGACAGACCTGTCTGGATGTGTCAATGGGAAGGCGCGACCAATTGAAGACAGACAGACCTGTCTGCTACTGTTCGGGTATGTCTGAGAAGGTGCTGTCACCGAAGGAACGCAGCGCGGCAGCGCGGGCGCGGCTGCTGGCCGCCGCCAACGAGCTGTTCTACGCCGAGGGTGTCCAGTCGGTCGGGATCGACCGCGTCATCGAGCACGCCGGAGTCGCCAAGGCAACGCTGTACAGCGCATTTGGCAGCAAGGACGGCCTGGTCCGCGCGTACCTCCAGGCGCGGCACGCCGCGACCGCCGAGCGCATGGCACACGAACTCGAGACCCGTTACGACACCCCGAAGGAGCGCCTGGTCGGCGCGTTCGAGGTGCAGGGACTGTCATTCACCGAGCCGGGGTTCCGTGGCTGCGCGTTCATCAGCGCAAGTGCCGACGCCCCACCCGGCGGTGTCGTCGAACAGGCCGCGCAGGACTACCGCACCTGGCTGCACGAGCTGTTCTTCGGCCTCGCCCAGCAGGCGGGCGCCAAGGACGCGAAGTCACTCGCCCACCAACTGGTACTGGTCTACGACGGCGCCGGGATCAGCGCCTGGCTGGACCGCGACCCCAGCGCTGAGACAGCGGCCCGCACCGTAGCCGCAGCCCTGGTCGAAGCCACCATCCCAGACTGAGACGGAACCACCCCACGGCGACCACGATCACCAACCCTCGGTCCAGGCGACGGGCTTCGGAGCTCTCCAGGGGCTCTGCGGGTTGGTGAACTGTCGGCCGCCGCGGAGCATGCGGTGATCTCCCGGTCGGTCATGCGGCAGCTGCGCACGCTCTGTCAACGGTGGTGCGCTGCCCGACCTGGCTGAGCACCCCTTGGTAGTGGAACCCCTCGGCGCTGGCCGGGCAGTGGGCCGTGTCCCTCTGCCACAAAGCTGGTGAACCTCAAGCCTGAGCTCACCCCAGCAAGCGGTGCCCCTGCCCGTCCCGCGCCCCCGCCCCCGCCCCCGCCCCCGCGTGCACAGGCCGCCGTCCGCGCCTCTCCCTCCCTCTGCGCCCCGAATTCCGCCAACTCCTCGCCGACCTGGCCAACGGCGTCATCGACGGCGTGCTCTTCTACGACCTCGACCGGCTCGCCCACCAACCCCGAAATCTCGAAGACCTCATCGACATCGTCAAATACGTCAAGCGCCCGGCCACCGGCCGCCACCGGCGGCCGCATGAACCTCATCAACGACAGCGACCGCCACAAGGCCCGCATGATGTACGTGATGGCGCTCAAGCCCTCCAAGGACACCGCCCACCGCGTCGCCCGCCAACACCTCACCGCCGCACAGAACGGATCCACCCAAGGCGCATCGCCTACGGCTGGATCCGCAAAGGCGAGCACAAAAGGCAGCTTGTCCCCGATGAGGCCGACGGATGTTGCGAGCCTGCTTGCTCGTGCTGCTGGTGGTGATGATGATGCGCGCGAGGCCGGCCTCGCTGTCGTGGGTCACACCGATGGGAGGGGGTGATGGGTCGCGAGTCGTACGCATCGGTCGGACCTCAGCTCACGATGGGGATGAGCAGGCGTGAAGGGTGTTGCCCCCCGGTGTGCAGGCGGCATCGGCCGGTGGTGATCGAGTCCCACTGCCGGGTTTCGCCGCCCTCGAACTCGCCGGGCGCGGACCAGGACTGAACGATCAGCCGCAGTGTCTCCCCGGCAAGGAACGTCGTACCGGAGGGCATGATCGGGATGTTGGTCTCGACGATCTGCCCCGGGGACAGCGGCGATCTGGTGGTCAAGGAGGGCACCGGCCGCCAGGGTGTCGAGCGTTCGGTGTTCAGTTCGCGGCGGGAGGCTCGCAACCAGCCGCGCGACACAGGTCCGTTGGCGTTGCCGCCGGAGGCGCTGAAGAAGTACACCTTGTCACCGTGGTGGTCGAGTTTCTCGACACCGACGAACAGGTCGACGTCATCGCTACCGACCGCGTCCACGAACAAGGTGAGCGCCATGTGCCCCACCACGTCCGTATCCTCCTCGAAACCGTGGTCGAAGACGGCACGGTTGCCCGGGTCGCCGGCGGGTACCGGGGCGATGCTCGTGCTGGCAGCTCTCGGGGGCGGCTCCACCGCCATGGTGGCGGAGCCGGCGCTCAGGTACAGGGAGTCGTACCGGGTGCCCTCGACCGGCCATGAGGTGGCGTGCACCACCTTGTGGTCGAAGCGGTCGGTGTTGACTTCGAGGCGAACCGGCGGCACGCCGTCCATGGCGTGTTCGTCGCCCTTGAGGAAACGGTCGAGGAACCTCTTCTGCAAAGCCAGTTCCTCGGCGCCGTAGTAGGCAGCCCACTTCTGCCGGCGGTGGTTGTACAGCCATTTGTGCGGGCTGCGTATGCGGGTGAAGGCGTCGAAGGTGTCCCAGGTGTGCAATTCCTGATCGGAGAAACTGGCGCAGACCAGCGCCGGGATGATGATGGCGGAGGTGTCGAACTTCCAGTCGACGATGTACGGTTCCGGCCCCGCGGCGTCAGGATTGATGTTCGGTTGGTGCCACTGCCACTCCAGCCAGGGGCCGAACGCCGTTTCCGGGATGCCGCCGTAGCCGCCTCCGGGACCCGTCTCGTTGATGCCCTCCCACGGGATGATGGCCTTCAGCTGGGGCGGGGCCTCGTCCTTGGCCGCGATCCACTGCGTCGCGCACAGCGCCGAAACCCCGCTCATCCCGACCTTGCCGGTGCACCACGGTTGCTGTTCCAGCCAGGCCATCACGTCCCACCAGCGCGCCTCGGGCCCCGGGGTGCCGGACGGGTTCGACTCGGACTTCCCTCGCCCGGGCAGGTCCACGAGTACGACGGCATACCCGCCGGGTACCCAGAACCCGGGGTCGGGGGCCTCGAACGCGGTGTGGTCGGAGAACTCCAGCCGCCCGAGGTAGAAACCACCGCCGCCGGGAACGGATCCCTCGGGGGCGTCCCGGAAATAGTTCCACTGGTCGAACCGGTCCTTGCCGTACGGCGTCGCGGTGGTGATCACCGGAACCCGTGGCCCGGCGTCGGGCCGGAAGACGGTCGCTGCCAGTCGTACGCCGTCTCGCATGGGGATGGCAGCCTGCTCGACCAGGACGTCCCGCGGGAGCCGGTGGGTTGCGATGTCGAAGGGATGGTCGGTCAGGAAATCGTGCTCGCCTTCCGGTGGCAGCGCGGGACGCGCCGGAGCCCCTGTGGTCTGCGTACGGTCAGCCATGACGAGTCACCTCGCTACGGCGCATGCGCGAACTGGGGTCTGCCGAGCCAGGACACGAAGCGCCCGTCGGGGTCGTACCGGGCCCGGATTTCGTCGAGACGGTGGAGGCTGTCCTCGGTGACGAAACGCCGGGGCCGGTTGATGAGGTTCTCATCGGCCAGCTGGATGCCGGTGGCGAGTGGTTCCATGGCACGCATGCGCTCGGTCACCCAGCGGCGGTAGGTCTCGTCGTCGGCCGGGTGTTCCCAGCCCGCGTAGAGAGCGAGGTACAGCTCGTCTTCCACCGAGTACGCCATGGGCGGGCGCTGTGGAGTCAAAGTCCAGGGGAACCACACCAGGTGGGTGGGGGCCGGTGGGAAGTCCTGGTGGATCGCACGGAGCCCGGGCAGCAGTTCGTCGAACGAGGCGTGGGTCCACGTGTTGTCGGCGATGAAGCGTCTGTCCGGGGGATAGTGCGTGTTGCGCGCCGTGAGCTCACTGGTGGTCGTTGCCCTGTTGACCTCAGCGATCAACGCTCGATCCCGTACCGGACATCTCTCGAAGAGGGTCAGCTCCTCGCGGGCCCGCTCCTCGGTGTCGACGAACGCCGTCGCGCTCACCGAGATGACCGGCCCCTCGGAACTCACCGACTCGTCGCGGTACATGAGGTTCCACAGTTCCACCTCGGCCGGCAGCGTGGGTTCGATCAACCGTGACCATCGCAGGTACTCCTCCCAAACATCGGGAGGGTAGAGGTAGAAGCTGGTCAGCGTGACGGGTTGCAGCGAATAGAGCTTGACGTGGAACCGGGTCACGACGCCGAAGAATCCTGGTCCGGCGCCGCGCGCGGCCCAGAACAGGTCCGGGTTCCTGGTGCCGTCCGCGTAGGTGTGGTTGCCGTCCGCCGTCACCACGTCGATACCGGTGACGCTCATGCATGAGGGACCGAGTTCACGACCACGCCATCCGAAACCGCCTTGCAGCAGGTATCCCCCGACGCAGACGCCCTCGCAGTGGCCGACCGGGAAGAACAGCCCGCGCTCATGGAGCAGCGCACCGAGTTCCGACCCCCGGACGCCTGGTTGCAGCGTTGCTGTCATAGCCTCCGAGTCGACCGACACGTCCCGAAGTCCGGCAAGATCCAGCAGCACGATCCCGTCCCGCAGGTGCGAGCCGGACCAACTGTGGTGGCCCGAGCACACGGCCATCTGCCGGTCCTCGTCCCGGGCCAGCCGAACAGCGTCCATGACGTCGTCCTCATCGCGTGCCCGAACTATCACCTCGGGAAAGCGATTCGGGGCACCCGCGTGCCATACGACCGCTCGGCGTGCCTGCTCGTAGCCCTCATCACCTCGCCGAAGTACGCGCGTTCCTGTGGAGTGCGACACGATTGACTCCTTCACGCCGATCGCGTGCGGACAGCCCATCGCCGCCACTCGGCCCGATGTCATCCGGTCCAGTGAGTTGCCGAGTTGCGCATTGGCCTGTCCTCGCGCTCTCGATGTGCTTGCGCTCTCGATGTGACTGCATGGCAGCAAGAATTCGCTACAGCGTCACGTAGCCGGCCGCGTCTCACGCGTTGAGACACAATTTTACGGCCATCACCGGTTGGGCGCATCGCCACCAAAGTGGCGTCCTGTACGGAGCCATGGCCTGGCTCCGGTGGGGTACCGGTGCTGACGTAGAGGCGACGACGGCCCTCAGCGGTGAAGGCAAGTCTTCCGACGCTCGCGCATGTGAAAGCGTCAATCGGCTACCGGAAAGCCGGCATCTCCCGGGACGGCCGCCCCGAGACCGCCGACCGGCTGCACTTCGTCCGCCGCTGCCAGGCCGCAGGCGTGCCCTTGCAGAAGTGCGTCAGATCCTCAGCGTGCACGACCGCGGCGAGAGCCCGTGCGGCCACGTCGGGCGGGTGCTCGCCGACCGGCTGGACCACGTACGCGCTCAGATCGCCGAACTCGTCACCCTCGAAACCGATCCGGTCAACACATCAGCTGCCTCCGACGAACAGGCCGACTTCGAACCCACCCAGTGACGCGTCAGCCTGATGCGGACTCCGAGCCGCCCGACCGACGCCCGGTCCCTCGCAGTCCACCTGCGAGAGCGCCGGCAAGCCTCTGCAGGCCATGACGCGCTCGAAGACGCGCGCATCGCCTACCTATCCGGGGTAAGGACGAAGACGAGCGGATGACATCGGCTCTTCCTGGCGAGAAGCGCCTTCGCGATCAGCCCGCTGCGCGGCCGCACGATGGCACAGTTGATCAAACCGTCGACCGGGAACATTGTCGCGCGCATCCGACAAAGCGGCGCGCCCAGCTCGCCGACGCCCCCCGCGGCCTTGCGCGCCGCCGTGCTGCGGCACCCCTGGAGTGGCCACGTCTTTGCCTTGACCCTGGTGGTCTCGACCCGGCCCCCTGGCAGGCCGTCGGGCGGCGAGGGCCAGTGCAGCCGCAGCCTGGCGGCTGTCGCCGGCCCGCGGGGCAACTGCCGTAGCACGCCTTGCCAGCGCCCAGGCAAAGCAGGATAAATGTGAATCATGAGCGGACATTCGGGTCGTTTCCGGCGTTGGCTGAGCCGCGCGCCCGGCCGTTCCGCTTTTCCGGGTGTGACCCCTGCCGGGAGCGGTACCGGCGACCAGCAGGACGAACGCCCTGCGGGGGCCGGAGGTCCGCAGCACATACGGTCCTCG
Source organism: Streptomyces inhibens (assembly GCF_003389455.1). Lineage (GTDB taxonomy): Bacteria > Actinomycetota > Actinomycetes > Streptomycetales > Streptomycetaceae > Streptomyces > Streptomyces inhibens. The sequence continues at coordinate 18,305 of NZ_QUAC01000239.1, forward strand.
TTGGCCACGCGCAGCGTCGCCCGGGAAGTCTTCCTCCTCCAGCTGGTGCTCGTGGTGTTGCTCGTCGCGGCGGCAGTGGTGGCCATCGTCGTCCAGGCCCAGCGGGACACCATGACCGACGCCCGGCACCGGACACTCGCCGCCGCTGAGTCCTTCGCGCACTCCTGGGGGCTCCAGGAGGCGCTGAACAGCGACAATCCGACCGCGAAGCTCCAGCCGCTCGCCGAGGCGGCCCGGAAGGCCTCCGGCGTCGACGCCATCATCGTGTACAAGCTCGACGGGATCACCCTCACCCACAGCGACCCGCGACAGATCGGCAAGCACGTCATCGGCCCGTATGCCGAGGCCGCCCGGGGCAAGCCCTTCACCAGGACCTTCGAGGGCGCCCTGGGCCTCTCCGTGGTCTCTGCGGCCCCCGTCAAGGACTCCTCGGGCAAGGTCATCGCCATCGTCGCCGCACCGGTCACGGTGGAGAAGGTGCAGAAATCGGTCAACCAGCAGCTGCCCATCTTCCTGGGCACCGCAGTCGGGGCGCTGGCACTCGCCGGAGGTGGCGCGGGGCTGGTGAGCCGTCGGCTGCGCCGGCAGACCCACGGTCTGGGACCGGCCGAGATGACCCGGATGTACGAGCATCACGATGCGGTCCTGCACGCGGTGCGGGAGGGCGTCCTCATCCTCGGCCACGACGGGCGGCTGCTGCTGGCCAACGACGAGGCACGGCGGCTGCTGGACCTGCCGGCGGACGCGGAGGGACGCCATGTCGGCGACCTGGGGCTGGACCACCGCACCGCCGAACTCCTGGCGTCGGACCGCATCGCCACCGACGAGGTGCACCTGGCCCAGGACAGACTGCTGGCCGTCAACAAGCGGTCCACCACCCCCTACGGAGCCCACCAGGGAAGCGTGGTGACCCTGCGCGACACCACCGAACTGAGATGGCTGTCAGGGCGCGCCGAGGTGGCGCGGGAGCGGCTCCGACTCCTCTACGACGCCGGGGTACGGATCGGCTCCACGCTGAATGTCGAGCGCACCACCGAGGAACTGGCGCAGGTGGCGGTCCCCCGGTTCGCCGACATCGTCACCGTCGAGCTGCTGGACCCGGTCCTGAAGGGCGAGGAGCCGGTCGTGGCGGGTGCCGAGCTGTGCCGGACGGCCATCGCCGGCCTGGCGCCGGACCATCCGCTCTATCCCGTCGGCGAGCTGATCCGGTTCGTCCCGGGCACCCCGGCGGCGGGTGTGGACCAGGTCCGCTCCATGGTGGAGCCAGACCTGGCCGGCTCTTCCGACTGGCGGTCCCAGGACCCGGAACGCGCCCGACGCATCCTGGAGCACGGGGTGCATTCCTTGGCGGTCGTGCCGCTGCGCGCCCGGGGAGTGGTGCTGGGGCTGGTGGACTTCTGGCGGTCGAGGAGCTCCCCTCCGTTCGACGACGAGGACCTGTCCTTCGCCGAGGAACTGGCGGGGCGGGCCGCGGTGGGGATCGACAACGCCCGGCGCTACACCCGTGAACGCACGATGGCGATGACGCTCCAGCGCAGCCTGATGCCCCGCGGCCTGCCCGACCAGGACGCCCTGGAGGTGGCGCACCGCTATCTCCCCGCCCAGGCGGGAGTGGGCGGGGACTGGTTCGACGTCATCCCGCTGCCCGGCGCCCGGGTGGCGCTCGTCATCGGCGACGTGGTCGGACACGGCCTGCACGCGGCGGCCACCATGGGCCGGCTGCGCATCGCCGTGCACAACTTCTCTGCCCTGGACCTCTCCCCCGACGAGTTGCTGGGCCACCTGGACGAGCTGGTGACCCACATCGACGTCCAGGACGAGGACACCAAGGACGGACCGGCGATCACCGGCGCCACCTGTCTGTACGTCGTTTATGACTCCGTCTCCGGGCGGGTCACCGCGGCCACAGCCGGCCATCTGCCGCCGGCCGTGGCCTACTCCGACGGGAGGGTGGAGTTCCTGCACTCGCCGGTCTCCCCGCCGCTGGGTCTGGGCACCAGCCTGCCCTTCGAGACCGCTGAGCTGTCGCTGCCGGAGGGCTCCCGGCTGGTGCTCTACACGGACGGGCTGGTCGAGAACCGCAGCCGCGACCTGGACGCGGGGCTGGAAACACTGCGTGCGGCCCTCGCCGGACCGGACCGCACGCCGGAGGACACCTGCGCCACCGTCATGCAATCGCTGCTGCCCGCGAGGTCCGCCGACGATGTCGCGCTGCTGGTGGCCCGGACCCGGCGGCTGGACCCGGCTCACGTCGCCGAGTGGGACGTGCCCCGCGACCCGGCGGCGGTGGGCCCGGTCCGCAACGCCTGCGTCAGCCAGTTGACGGACTGGGGTCTGCAGCACATCGCCTACGGTACCGAGCTCATCCTCAGTGAACTGATCACCAACGCCATTCGCTACGGCGCCGAGCCCATCCACGTGCGGCTCCTGCACACCCGCAGCACCCTGATCTCTGAGGTCTCCGACGGCAGCAGCACCTCCCCGCACATCCGCCAGGCGAAGGACACCGACGAAGACGGCCGCGGCCTCTTCCTCGTCGCGCAGTTCGCCGAACACTGGGGCACCCGCTACTCCCCCAGGGGCAAGACGATCTGGGCCGCTCAGGCGGTCGGCCCCGACTCCCTGCCCTCGGAAGAGGAGCCGCAGGAGGACCTCCTCAGCCGTTGGGAGGACAGCGAGGAGTGGTGAGGCCGTGGCGTGGCGCCCGCGCCGGGGGCGAGCGTGGTGCCTCCATACGCGCATAGCGCCTACTCGCCGCTATGACCTGGCCCGATCACCGTCCTGGCGGAGGCCCGCAAGGGGGCAGAGTACGCTGGTTCGGACCATTGCTGCAGAGAGAATCTTCGGGCAGTGACACGTCGCGGCGGGGTGGCGCCAGGACCACCCGCGTACCAAGGCGTCGGCGGCCCTGCGGGGGTGCCGAGGACGCCCGCTCGGCGAGCCTGCGAGGCCCCGCCGGCGTTCCGCCCCACCTCCGGGCGTGCGCCGCCTTTGGCGGTGGGGCCGCTGTACGGGCCATGCGACCGCACCGCGTCATGGCTTGCCCTGGTCCGCGTCCGCCACCCGCTCGGCGGACCGCTCCCCCACTTGGCCCTGCTGGAGGCGTCGTGGCTACACATCACCGGGTCCGCGCAGGCGCTCTCCTGTGCTGTCTCGGCCTTGCGGTGCTCGGTCTCGGTGCCTGCCAGGAAGAGAGAACCACCCGGCCGGTCGCGCCCTCCCGGGCCGGGTCCGCCGCGGAGGTGGGCGGGACGGCGGCACTGATCAAGGCGGCGAAGCGGGAGGGCAGGCTCAACACGATCGCGCTGCCGCGCCAGTGGGCCAGCTACGGCGGGCTGATCAACGGCTTCGAGAAGAAGTACGGCATCAAGGTCGTCGTCGACAATCCATACGGCCACAGCCAGCAGGAGATCGATGCCATCAAGCGCTACCGTGGCCAGGAGCGCGCCCCCGACGTGCTCGACCTCGGGGATTCCTTCGCCCAGTCCGCGGCGCGGCAGCACCTGCTGGCCCCCTACCGGGTCGCGCAGTTCGACCAGATCCCACCGGAGCAGAAGGACGCCAAGGCCCGCTGGTACAACAACTACGGCGGCTACGTCTCCATCGGCTGCGACGCCGCCCGCGTCCGGACCTGCCCCGAGTCCTTCGCAGATCTGCTCCAGCCGGAGTACAAGGGCCTGGTCTCGATGCACGGCCAACCCACGATCGCGGGATCGGCCTTCGCCGCCGTGTACGCGGCGGCGCTCGCCAACGGGGGGTCGTTCGACAACATCCAGCCGGGCATCGACTTCTTCGCCCGGCTCGACAAGGTCGGCAACTACAACCGGGCCGACCCCAACCCGGCCGCGATCGCCAAGGGCAAGACACCGATCAGCATCGAGTGGGACTACCTCAACCTGGAGCACATCGACCAGCTCCGCGGGACGGGCGTGAAATGGAAGGTCTCCATTCCCTTCGACGGCAGCTTCTCGCAGTACTACGCGCAGGCGATCAACAAGGACGCCCCCCACCCGGCCGCGGCGCGACTGTGGGAGGAGTACCTCTACAGTCCGGAAGGCCAGAACCTCCGCCTCGTGGACTACGCCCGCCCGGTGCTGATGGCCGCCATGGCGAAGAACGGCACCCTCAACAAGGCCCTGGCGTCACGGCTGCCAACGGTCGAGGGCACACCGCAGTTCCCGACCGAGGCCCAGCTGAACAAGGCGCTGCGCACCGTCCGTGAGAACTGGGCCAAGACCGTCGGCGGCTGATCCGTCTTCGCCGGCCCGGCGAAGACGAAGGCGAAGACGAAGCTGTCCCGTGTCCAGGTGGTCGCATGCCCGATGGCACCTCAATCGGGGCGCCTGACCGGCCTTCTGCCCGTCAGGCTGCTTCCGGCTGCTTTCGCTCGCGCTGACTTCGGCAGCGGCTGAGGCAGTCATCGTTCGGCCTGCCTCGCCGATGGGAGCCGCTGCGTCCCACAGGTCGGCGTCCGGGACCACCAGATCGGTGCGGCGGCCGGTCAGCTGCCCCAGCTCGACAGCTGCCTCGTCACCAGTGCGGAGGGGCTGCAGGTCCCGGCGCATGCGTGCCTGGTCGGCGATCACGAAGGCGTCCCGGGCGTCGGTTTTGCTCACGGCGGTAGCTGTCGGCGGCCCGGTTCCTCGCCCGGCCGGGGATATGGAGGCGTCCCCGTTCCGTGGTTGAGCAGGATCTCGATCAGCGATACGGGCTCGCCGCTGCCGGTCATGTGCTTGAGACGCCTTCGTACGTCACTCTGAAATGATCAGTTAGAAGGCGGAGTTGGCGAACCAGCGCGACAGCAGGTCCTGGTCGCCCTCGTGCTCGACGGCCTCGGTGTTGTGGTGCCGACGGCCGTAGAGGAGCAACAGGAGGTCGGCTGCGGTTGCCTGGACGGTCGCGTCCGCGGTGGTGTCTGCTGTTGCGCCGGATTGGTCGATCCCGAAGCCGTCGGGGCGCAGGCTGACGAGCCAGTCGGCGTTCCCGTCGGTGGTGCGGAAGCGGATGGTCTCGCCGGTCCCGCGCAGGTTGGCCACCTTGGGTGCAAAAAAGGTGGCGAAGGGCAGGTTGACGAGGAACTCGTCGATCCCGTCAACCGCGAGCGCGCGGTCGATCGCGGGCCGGAGTCCGAGGGCCAGCTCGGCGTCGGCCCGGTGCAGCAAGGTCTCGAAGAGCATTCTGCGCGCCCAGAAGCGGGCATGCTGGTCGGCGCCCCATGCCCACATCGGCAGGTTCGGGTCGGTGGCTGCGAACGCGTCGGCGGCCACGGTCGCGCTCTCGTCCAGCCAGCCGAGGTAGGCGTCCGTGCTCGTCGGGAGCCGAAGTTCTACCTCGCGGCTTTGCGGGGGCGCTTGGATGCGTGCGTGCAGCAGGGCCGAGAACCAGCGCTGCACGCTGCCGGTGTGCTTGACCAGGTCGACCAGCGTCCAGTCAGGGCAGGTGGGCACAGGGGTTGCCAGGTCGGCCCCTTTGAGCACGGCGGTGAACTTGGTGGTCTCGGACGCCACGGCTGCGCGGTGGTCGATGGGGTGCCAGGTGGTCATGGTGTCGTTCCTTTTGGGCGGGTTGGCCGGTGGGCGGTCAGCCCTCGGCGCGAACAGCCTCGGCCGCCGACCGACGGGGCTCGCCGGCGGTGATCGGGTGGGAGGTGGCGAGTGGCCGGTGTTCCTGCTCGGCCCCACCAGCGCGTCGGCGACGGCGAGGAGGAGTGCCCCGGCTGTGATGACGGAGCTCAGCGAACGGGGCCGCCCACCGCGGCATGGGGAGAGGGAAGACGTGACGCATGAAGGGCGGCTCGCCTTCCAGGGAGGTTAAAGCCTTACATGATTGAAGCCTTCAAGTAATGAAGTTAAGGTAAACCTCAATGGTTGAGTAGGTCAAGTATTCTCGCCTAGGCTGGAGCCATGACCCGCCCAAAGCTGCCCGCACCGCCATCGGCCTCACCTCCGAAGGCTCCCGCGCCCACGCCCGTGCAGCTGATGGACCAGCTCGCGCAGGCCGCGGCCCTCTACTACCGGAACTTCGCAGCCGTGGCGGCGGAACGTGACCTCACCCTGATGCAGGGCAAGATGCTCAGCCTGCTACGGAGGCCGATGCCGATGAGGGCCCTCGCCGACCTGCTGGCCTGCGACGCCTCGAACGTCACCGGCATAGTCGACCGCCTGGGGGCGCGCGGCCTGGTCCGCCGCGAGGCCGACCCTTCTGACCGGCGGGTCAAGATGGTGATGCTGACCGAGGAGGGCGAGGAGACCGTTCGGCAGATCCGCTCCGAGCTGATGTCCAACCTCACGGGGCTGGAAAGCCTCGGAGAGGAGGATCGGCACGCCTTCCAGCGCCTGCTCAGCCAAGTCCTTCCTGCCGTCTCCACCTGACAGCCGCCGAGGGCGGGCCGACAACCGCGCGGACTCGGATCGGCCCTGAACGGCACCGCCCGCAACGCACTTGGGCGCTCTGTGCCCGACTGCGGGAGCACTGACCGCCCCTGACTCTGGGCGCGTGTCCGGGATCACAGGGCGGCTCGCCGGACGCGCGGAATGCCATGACCGCCGGGGCGGTTGACCCCCACACGCATTCAATGCATGTGCACATACCGCCTGGTACCTACGAGGAGCACCCCCGTGAGCGTCACTGCGTCCGCCGCCTCCCGCGCGGCCGAGATCCTTTCCCGGCCCGTCGCGCTGAACGGCCTGACCGTCCCGAACCGCATCGTGATGGCGCCGATGACGCGCATGTTCTCCCCGGGCGGCGTCCCCGGTGAGGATGTGCGGTCGTACTACGCCCGTCGCGCCGCCGCGGGTGTGGGCCTGATCGTCACCGAGGGGACGTACGTCGGCCACGAGTCGGCCGGGCAGAGTGACCGTGTGCCGCGGTTCCACGGTGAGGAGCAGCTGGCGGGGTGGGCGAAGGTCGCCGAGGCCGTTCACGCGGCGGGCGGCACGATCGTTCCGCAGCTGTGGCACATCGGCATGGTGCGCAAGCAGGGCGACCCGCCCTACGCCGACGCCCCCGCCGTCGGCCCCTCCGGCATCCGCGTCGACGGCACCGAGGACACCGGCAAGGCGATGACCCAGCGCGACCTGGACGACGTCATCGGCGCCTTCGCCGAGGCCGCCGAGGCCGCCGAGCGCATCGGCTTCGACGGCGTCGAACTGCACGGCGCCCACGGCTACCTCGTCGACCAGTTCCTGTGGTCGGGAACGAACCGCCGAACCGACGCCTACGGCGGCGACTCCGTGGCCCGTACGAAGTTCGCGGCCGAGATCGTGGCCGCGGTCCGCCAGAGCGTCTCGCCCGACTTCCCGGTGATATTCCGCTACTCGCAGTGGAAGCAGGAGGCCTACGACGCGAGGCTCGCCGAGACCCCGGAGGAACTGGAGGCGATCCTGACCCCGCTCGCCGCGGCCGGCGTCGACGCCTTCCACGCCTCCACCCGCCGCTACTGGCTCCCGGAGTTCGAGGGCTCGGACCTGAACCTGGCGGGCTGGACCAAGAAACTCACCGGCAGGCCCACCATCACCGTCGGCTCGGTCGGCCTCGACGGCGACTTCATCCGCGGCTTCATGGGCGAGGGCGCCCCGGTCCAGGGCATCGACAACCTCCTCGACCGCCTGGAGCGCGACGAGTTCGACCTGGTCGCCGTCGGCCGCGCCCTGCTCCAGGACCCGGAGTGGGCGGCGAAGGTCCTGGCGGACCGGTTCGAGGAGCTGAAGCCGTACGACGCGGCGGCGCTGAAGACGCTGATCTGACTCTTTCACCCCCGCTGGGGCTTGGCCGATGGGTCATGTGACGTGCCCACTGGCTCATCGTTCCATTCAGCATGGGGCGCGGCGATCTTACGGACACGGAGTGGGCCCGGCTGGAGCCGCACCTTCCGAAGAACGTGGGAGGGGCCGGGCGTTGGAGGAGTCACCGCGCAGTCATCAACGGCATTGCTCTGCACCGTGCCCGCAGCCTGGCCGGCATCACTCCGTCCGCAGGGCCTCGGGGGGCGGGCGCGGACGGAGCGAAGGAACGGGCGACCGAGCGGCCGAGGGTGGCTCACACGAGCAGGCCCCAGCTCGGCACCCACCCACACCGGGTACGCCAAGGAGACTCGGGTGACGGATCGCGTCAGGGCCCAGCGGGACCGGACGCCCCGGATGTCTACCGTGACGGCCGGGCTGCGAAGTGGGGCTCCGTCCCCATGAAGCCCCCACGTCATGCCGGCGGTGTGTCAGAACCGGTCAGACATACCCGAGGAGCGCAGCGGCGCCGGGATCGGCGGTTCGTCTCGTCGGTGCCGCCGCCTCCGTCCCGTGCCCGGCGCGCGCCGCGCGCACGTCGGCGTCCGGGTCCGTCGTCCCGGTCCGTCGGCCGGCTCTCGGCCGGTCTGCGGCCGTGCTGCCCTCTCGTTTGCGCTTGCTCGCTGTCCGTGCCCGCGGCCGGACGGGTGGCTGTACGGCCGCGGGCGCCTCCCGGCCGCGCCTGTTCCATCTCTCCGTCTGCTGCCGGCGGCCGCGCTCGCCCGGTCGGGTGCCGTCACCATCTGCCGGGTGGCGATCCGGACCCTTCTCCCAACCAAGGGCTTCCCTCACTCGTCCGTCCGGCACGAATGCTCTCTTGCAGGGCAAAGGCGCTGGTAACTCCGGCAGCTCCATCGACTCGGGCAGATCGCGCGGCGCCGGAGCAGGTTGCGGCCTCGACGGGTTGGTGTTGCTGTTGAGGCGGCAAAGACGCTGCGCTCATGCAGGACCCTCTCAGTCGACGCCCAAGCTCCATGGAAACGGAAGTGAGCATGGAAGGCGCACACCACAGTCTCCACGCCGATGTCCTGGTCATCGGCTAGGGCAAAGGCGGCAAGACGGTGGCCGCGAAGATGGGCCGCCTCGGCAAGCGGGTCGTGCTTGTGGAGCGCTCGGACCGGATGTACGGAGGTACCTGTCCCAACGTCGGCTGCGTACCGACGAAGGCGCTCGTCCACCACGCCGACAGACGCCGGCCGGAGGACCCGGCGCAGGAGTGGTACGAGCGTTCCGTCGCCAAGGTCCAAGCGGTGACCAAGATGATGCGCGACGGCAACTACGAGGGGCTGAACGGCATGGAGACCGTCACGGTCATCACCGGTCAAGCCGCGTTCGTCGACCCTCACACCGTCGCGGTCCAGGCAGGCCGCGAGCGCCTTACGGTCACCGCCGACACCATCTTGATCAATACCGGCTCCGAGCCGATCATCCCCGACATCCCCGGCCTGCGCGACAGCCAGTACACCGTCACCAGCACCGAACTGATCGAGACCACCGTCCTGCCGGAACGACTGACCATCATCGGCGGTGGATACCTCGGCCTGGAGTTCGCCGCGATCTACCGGCGGTTCGGCTCACAGGTGACCGTGCTTGAGGCAGCTCCCGAAATCCTTGGCCGCCTCGACGACGACATCGCCGCCGTCGCCCAGGACATCCTCACCGACGAGGGCATCGAGATCATTGCCGGCGCACGGGTGAGACAGGTCCGCGACGGGGACAGCGGCGCGACCGTCGTCTACGACAAGGACGGCCACCAGCACTCCGTGGCGGCCGACGCCATCCTGGCCGCCACCGGCCGCGCCCCGGCCACCGGCGACCTCGCCCTGGAGGCGGCCGGGGTCCGTACCACCGAGCGGGGAGCGGTCGAGGTCGACGAGTTCTTGCGCACCAGCCAGCCGCACATCTACGCCCTCGGCGACGTCAACGGCGGCCCACAGTTCACCTACGTCTCCCTCGATGACAGCCGCATCGTCCTCGACCAGCTCATCGGCGAGGGCAAGCGCTCCACGTCGGACCGGGTGGCCATCCCGCACACGGTGTTCATGACCCCGCCGATGGCGACCGTTGGGCTGACCGAGAAGGAGGCCCGCGCGGCCGGACGCCGGGTGAAGATCGCCAGCCAGCCGGTCGCCGAGATCATTGCCATGCCGCGCGCCTACATCGTCGAGGACCCCCGCGGTGTCATGAAGTTCGTCCTCGATGCCGACACCGACGACATTCTCGGCGCCGCCCTGCTCAGCATCGACGCGCAGGAACTCATCAACACCGTCGCGCTCGCCATGCGTCACGGCGTCAAGGCGGCCGAACTCCGCGACGCCGTCTACCAGCATCCCACCTCCACCGAAGCCTTCAACGACGTACTCGCCACCATCGTGCGAGCCGACTGACCACAAGCCGCCCGCGCCTGGCCGTTCCTCGTGGATCGGTCGGCGTGGCATCGGGAAAGGAAGGGTGCGGCTGTGACTACCGCGTCGATGACAGGGAAAGTCGCGCTGGTGACCGGGGCGACCAGCGGCATCGGGGCAGCCACTGCCGAACTGCTCGCCGAGCGCGGTGCGCACGTACTGGTGGCGGGCCGGGACCGAGGACGCGGCGAGGTCGTCGTCGAGGCCATCCGGGAACGCGGTGGCACGGCGGACTTCGTGGCCGCCGACCTGCTGGACGCCGGCTCGGTCCGACAGCTGGCTCGGCAAGCCGTCGAACTGGGTGGTGGCCGGGTGGACATCCTCGTCAACGGCGCGGGTATCTATCCCTTCGGGCCCACCGAGCAGACGCCGGAGAGCGAGGTGGACGCCGTCTACGCACTGAACGTGAAGGCGCCCTTCTACCTGGTGGCCGAACTCGCGCCGGCGATGGCCGAGCGGGGCAGCGGGGCGATCGTCAACCTCAGCACCATGGCGGCCGCGCTCGGCATCTCGGGAATGGCGCTGTACGGCTCCAGCAAGGCCGCCGTGAACCTGCTGACCAAGGCCTGGGCTGCCGAATACGGCCCGCGCGGGGTCCGGGTCAACGCCGTGCAGCCCGGTCCGACACAGACCGAGGGCACGGCGGGCCTGGGCGAGGATCTCGACACCCTCGCCGCTCAGGCGCCCGCCGGACGGCCGGCTTCCCCGGGGGAGATCGCCGAGGCGATCGCGTACCTGGCCGGCGATGCCGCGAGTTTCGTGCAGGGCGTCGTGCTGCCTGTCGACGGCGGCCGCACGGCCGTGTGAACCGGGCCTCCAGACCCCCGCCGGCCCGCTTCCCCTCGGAATGCCCGGCGGAAACGCCGTCTCTTCTGCCCGGCGGAATTCCGCCCAGTGGTAGGGCGGCGCCTGCCGACACTCCCGACACCCCGTCCGATCAGTGCTGACGTGGAGAAAGGCGGACGGATGAAGGACATGCCCTGTGCCGGTCCGCGTCTCGTCGCGGCTCGCGGACGCTCGACACGGACGGGAGCGACCGGGGAGTGCCGCGGCCCGCGCCCCGCTGGGGATCTGCTCGGTGCGGACGGCGGCCTGCTGCTGCCGGGTGATCAGCGGCGCGCCCCAGAAGATCCCGATGGCGCCGGGGACGGCGATCAGCAGGTGGCTGAGCAGGTCGACCTGGGAGCTGTACTTGTCGGCGAACGTGCCCAGCTGGCCGGAGCAGTTGTCGCGGCCCGCGCAGTGGGCGAGGCTGTCGTCGACAGGCTTGAGGAATCGACCTCGGATCAGGCCGGCCTCGGTCCGCGTCGATCTCGCCGTCCGTACGACGAAGACTCACCAAGTCTTGGCCGACCACGCGCGACATGCCTTACCCCCGAGCAGCGTGAGCTGAATCAGAAGCGCCCGGCGCCTACCCGCTACGACACCGTGTCCACACGGTCGGAGCGGTGCACGTTGCACGTGCCGGCGATCTGTTGGACGGTCATCTCACGGGCGCAGTAGAGCTGCTGGGCGAGTACGGCCTGGTCCGGGGTGATCGAACCGTTCCTGGACGATGTTCGATCAATGCGTCAAGGGGAAGATTCAGTCCGGGCGGGAGACCTGGTAGTGGCTGATGTACCAGCCGTCGGTCGCGCGCTTTACCAGTGTGCTGAGATAGACGCTGAGCGTGGGCCGGTCGGTGAACGAGAAGTTGACGGTCAGGTAGCCGAGCACGAGGTCGTCAGTGAGCTGCCTCGTTTCGAGAATCCGATACGCGGCCGTCAGCCCGAGGGGTTGGGAATCGTAGTAGTCGGCGACGCCCTGCCGTCCGACGCTGTAGGGGTGCAGTCCCTGGAAGATCGCATCCTCGGTGAAGAGGGAGGCGGCGCGCTGGGGTTCGTGCGCGTCGACGGCTGCTTTCCACTGGTCGAGGACGCCACGCAGGATTGCTTCGCTGTCTGTCGTGCTGTTCATCAGGGTTCCCCAAGAACGGAATCGGGGGCATCGGTCTCGCGCATGAAGCCGGTGTTGGCCCACTCCCATGCTCAGTGCCCTGCGCTCTGGCCGCCGTCGACGTGCAGGATCTCTCCAGTGACGAACGCGGCGTTCTCGAGGTAGACGATCGCTTCGACGACATCGTCGATCTCGCCCATCCGGCCGAGTGGGTGCAGCGCGGCGAGGCCCTCGTACGTCGCGGCCGGGTGCATCGGGGTGCGGATGATGCCCAGCGCGACCGTGTTGGCCCTGATGCCGCGGCCCGCGTACTCGATCGCCAGTGCCTTGGTGACCGCGTTCAGTCCCCCTTTGGTCAGCGACGCGAGCGCTGAGGGCTGCTGCGAGTCGGCGTGGTCGACCAGGCTGGTCGAGATGTTCACCAGGTGGCCCCCGTCGTCTCGGGAGAGCATTGCGGCGACGGCACTGCGGGAGACCTCGAAGAAGCCGCGCTGGTTCACCCCGGCCACGGCGTCGTAGTCCTCGTCGGTGTATTCGGTGAACGGCTTGGCGATGAAGATTCCGGCGTTGTTGATCAGTGTGTCGATCCGGCCGAACCGCTCCAGCGCCGCGTCGACGACACGGGCGCCGACGCCGGGCTCGGCCACGTCGCCGCGCACGGTCAGTACCTCGGGATCGCTGGACTCACCGATGGACCGGGAGATGGCAGCGACCCCGTAGCCGAGCTCGCGGTAGGCAGTGACGAGGGCGGCGCCGATGCCTTGGGAAGCGCCGGTGATGATGGCGACCTTCTGCACGGTGTTCATAAGGGGAGTCTCTTCTGACTCAGCAGCGTCTGCGACCTGGATCGCGGCGCGTGACATCCGCGCCGTGGAGTGCGTTGGCGCCGCCACGTCATCCGGCGACCACTCCGGTCGCACACCGGCCCCTTTATCGTCAAGCCTTCTGGCGTTCAGCCGGTCAGCCGGTCAGCCGGTCAGCCCAACGAAGCGTCTGACCGGGCTGCCGGTCGCGCGCGGGGCTGCGTGCGAGGAACTGACGGCCGGGACTGGCGACGTGGCGGAGCGCGCCCGGTCCTTCCGGCCGAGGAGCATGCCAGTCGAACGAGGGTCCGAGGTGGCCGTCCCGCCGGATGAACACGCGGTGGTCGGCGCATAGAGGCAGGGCCACCTGAACAGTCCTGGGATGTCGAAGTCCTTGGAGCGTGCAGTAGGCCCTGCTGTCCCAGTCTTGCCGTGTCGGTGCCGGTCGCGTCCCACTCCCGCGTGCCGTCGTGTGACTGCCTCGCCCACCTGTACGGCAACGCCGCCGACCAGCCCGACCGCCGACGGTGCTCCCCCTCGGACATGACCGATGCCGAGTGGGCGGTGGTGCGCGAGGCGCTGCCGGTGCCGGCCTGGCTGGAGGGCAGGGGCGGGCGCCCGGAGGGCTACTGCCACCGGCAGCTGATCGACGCAGTCTTCTACCTGGTCGACAACGGCATCAAGTGGCGGGCGATGCCCATCGACTTCCCCGTCTGGGACCGCGTCTATGCCTTCTTCCGCCGCTGGCGCGAGCAGAATCTGCTCATCGAGCTGCACGACAGACTGCGAGGAAAGGCCGACGGCGCCTACTCCGGCGCCCTGAAGGAGTTGGCCCGGCGGTCGTGGCAGCTGCTGCTGCAGATCGTCAAACGCACCGATGACACCCGCGACTTCAAAGTTCTGCCGAGGCGGTGGTGTGTGGAGCGAACCTTTGCCTGGCCGTTGCGCACCCGGC
>NZ_QUAC01000245.1 GCF_003389455.1 Streptomyces inhibens
CGGCGACGGCCGGCGAGTGCGAGCACGTCCTCAGCACCGATTCCCGGGCCCTTTGCCGCTACGCGACCGTCCCGTACTTCTACGTCCTCATCGCCATGGCCACGCTCGCCCGGCCGCGCCTGCTCCTGGCGGACGAACCGACCAGCGCCCTCGACACCACCGTCCAGCGACAGATCCTTGACCGCATCGGCGCCCTCGCACACGAACACGGCACGGAGGTCCTGTTGGTGACCCACGACCTCGACGTCGCCGCCGAACGGGCCGACCGAATCGCGGTGATCGACGGCGGGCGGATTGTGGAGACCGGGCCCGCACGCCGACTCCTCGACCTCCCGCACCACCCCCGCGCCCGCGCGCTGGTGGCCGCCTCCCGGAAGCTGGCCACCACCACCCGGACCCGCCGGAGCCACGCTGCCCCGGCATCGGAAGAACCGGGCCCGGCCCCTCTGATCGCGGCCGAGCACCTGGCGAAGGAGTTCAAAGGGACCGGCCGGGCTGTGGACGGGGTCAGCCTGTCCATCGGCCGGGGGAGACCTACGCCCTGTTGGGCGAATCCGGATCGGGCAAGACCACGATGGCCAGGATGATCGCCCGTCTTGAAACCCCCTCGGCGGGCCGGGTGACGATGGACGGCGAGGACATCGGCCGGCTGCGGGACAGCGCGCTGCGCAGATACCGCAGCCGCGTCCAGCACGTCCACCAGGATCCGGGCGCCGCTCTCGACCCACGCCTCACCGTGGCAGAGATCGTCGAGGAATCGCTGCGCATGCTGCGGACGGGCAGCAGGACCGTGCGCCTGATCGCCCAGCAGTACGACCAGATCGTGCAGTACACCACCGCCCTGCGGCTGGGCACCGCAGAGGCCGAGCAGGCGCTGCGGCGCTTCACCAAGGGCGGCCCCAAGCACCCGACCTACCAGGCAATCGAGGAGCTGGGCCGGGTGGTGCGCACGGCGTTCATCTGCGACTACCTGTCCGACGCCGACATGAGGCAGGAGATCAACGAGGGCCTGCAGGTGGTCGAGAACTGGAACTCGGCCAACCAGGACCTCTTCTACGGCAAGGACGGCGACCTGACCGGCAAGGACCGGGAGAGCCAGGAGGTCAGCATGCTGGCCCTGCCCCTCCTCCAGTCCGCCCTGGTCCACGTCAACACCCTGCTCAGGCAGCAGGTCCTGGTCGACCCCAAGTGGGCCGACCGGCTCACCGACGCCGAACGCAGGGGCCCGTCACCGCTGTTCTGGACGCACGTGAATCCGTACGGCAGGTTCGAACTCGACATGAGTTCCCGCCTGGACCTCGGCTCCCGGATCACCCTGCCCGGACAGCGGGTGGTTGAGGATGCACCGGTGAGCGGCTGACGGCCTGTACGCCGAAGGGCGGTCCCAGCCATGGAGGCCGGGGCCGCCCTTCGGCATGCTGCGCGCTACACGGCGACCAGGTGCTGTTCGGACGTACCGCCGTACGCGGCGCGACGCCGCTTCGCGAGGAGGTTGTCCGTCCACAGCGGACGACAAAAGACGAAGGCAAGGAGGTTACCCACTCCTTGCCACTCTCAAGGTATAGCGCACGGGGGGACTTGCGGCAAGACCCGGGTCCTGCCGCAGAATCAGCGGACGAAGTCAGGACCTGCGGAAACGGGGATTTTCGATGATCGATGTAATAGTTGCCGGCGGTGGACCGACCGGGTTGATGCTGGCCGCCGAACTGCGGCTGCACGGTGTGCACGTGGTTGTCCTGGAGAAGTTGGCGGAGCCGACCGGGCAGTCCCGCGGGCGCGGCCTGCACGTGCGCAGCGTCGAGATGATGGACCAGCGCGGCCTGCTCGACCGGTTCCTCGCGGTCAGCGAGAAGTTCCAGGTCGGCGGGTTCTTCGCCGGCATCGCCAAGCCGTGGCCCGACGGGGTGGACACCGCACACCCGTACGGCGTTGCCGTCCCGCAGCCGGTCACCGAGCGCCTGCTGACCGAGCGAGCCGTCGAACTCGGGACCGAGATCCGGCGCGGCAGCGAACTGATCGGGCTGAGCCAGGACGAGCGCGCCGTAACCGCCGAACTGGCCGACGGCACGCGGCTGCAGGCCCGCTACTTGGTCGGCTGCGACGGCGGTCGCAGTGCGGTGCGCAAGCTGCTCGGTGTCGGTTTCCCCGGTGAGCCCGCCAAGGTCGAGACGTTGTTGGGTGATGTGGAGGTGACCGAGGAGCCGGCGACGCTGGCCGCCGTCACGGCCGAGATCCGCAAGACCCACGTACGGTTCGGCACCGTGCCCATGGGGGACGGGGTGTACCGCATCATCGTGCCCGCCGAAGAGGTGTCCGAGGACCGTGGGACTGCGCCGACCTTCGAGGAGTTCAAGCAGCGGCTGCGGGTGTTCGCCGGCACCGACTTCGGCGCGCACTCACCGCGCTGGCTGTCCCGGGTCGGTGACGCCAGCCGGCAGGCCGAGCGCTACCGGGTCGGGCGGGTGCTGCTGGCCGGCGACGCGGCGCACATTCACCCGCCGACCGGCGGGCAGGGCCTCAGCCTT
Source organism: Streptomyces inhibens (assembly GCF_003389455.1). Lineage (GTDB taxonomy): Bacteria > Actinomycetota > Actinomycetes > Streptomycetales > Streptomycetaceae > Streptomyces > Streptomyces inhibens. The sequence continues at coordinate 2,526 of NZ_QUAC01000245.1, forward strand.
GGCATCCAGGACGCGTTCAACCTCGGCTGGAAACTGGCCGCCGAGGTCAACGGCTGGGCGCCGGAGGGGCTGCTGGACAGCTACCACGCCGAACGGCACCCGGAGGGCGCCCGCGTGCTGACCAGCAACCTCGCGCAGGGCGTGCTGCTGGGGGCCGATCCGGGGGCAAAGGCGTTGCGGGAGTTGTTCTCGAAGCTGTTGGACTTCGAGGAGGTGAACCGGTACGTGACCGAGATGATCACTGCGGTCGGGGTCCGCTACGACTTCGGCGAGGGCCACGAACTGCTCGGCCGGCGGATGCGGGACGTGGGGCTGAAGCAGGGGCGCCTCTACGAGCTGATGCACGGCGGCCGCGGGCTGCTGCTCGACCAGACCGGCCGGCTCTCGGTGGAGGGCTGGGCAGACCGGGTCGACCACGTCGTCGACGTCAGCGAGGAACTGGACGTGCCCGCAGTGCTGCTGCGGCCGGACGGCCACGTGGCGTGGGTCGGCGAAGACCAGCAGGATCTGCTCGGCCAGCTGCCCAGGTGGTTCGGCGCTGCCGTCAGCTGAGTGCGCAGTTGTGGGCCGCGTGCGCTGCCGCCGCGTGCGCGGCCGGGTGCCGCATGGTGATCTTGTGTCCCTGCGGTCCGTCCCGGGCCCGATGACCGGGCGGGCGGGACGGACCGGGACTGTCCTTGGACAGCGAAGTTAGTCGACTGTGAGTTGGTGACCTGGGCGGACTTGATTGGTTGGCAAGGGTGCCCTGCGACGTGGAGGTAGTGGTGCTTGGTTCTGGACGTAGAGCCTGATGGTGCCGTAGGAGATCGAGGTCTCGTGCTCGTCCATGAGCTTCGCCCAAATCTCTGCGGGGCCGTGACCAGCTTCAATCATGGAGTCGACGAGGTCCTGAACAGGATCGATGGTGGTTGGTCGGCGAGGCATCGGCTTGCGCGTGCGGGGTTCGAGGCTATTCAGGGCGGCTCGGACGGTCCGCCAGGTGACGTTGTGCCGTCTGCCAGGGCTTCTGCCGAGAGTCCTTCCGTCTCGGCATCCTTCCGGATGCGTCGGTATAGCTCTCTCTTGTCGATCTTCTTGGGAGGTGCGGAGGCCAGGCCCGGCTTGCGGCGTCGGTGAGACGAACGCGTATGGGTCAGGACTCGTTGCAGGAGTTCTGGCGGGTGTCCGGTCAGGAGCGCGAGACGTTCGAGGCGGGGTTTGCCGAACCGGTTCGGCGAGCCGGTGAGGAAGCCGTGCAGGTAGCTGGGTTTGAGGTGGTTGGCGCGGGCCGGGCGCCGCGAAGAGCCCGAGGAAACCCCCGGCGAAGGCCTCGAGGAAGACCCCGGCGAAGACCCTGGGGAATCCCCCGGCGATGACGCCGGGGAAGCCCTTGAAGAAGGAATCCCCGCCAACTCCCGTGAACTCCTGGGAACTTGACCCACCCGCCAGTAGCATCCGGCCGGCCAGTAGCACGCCGCCCAAGCAGCCATCCTCGAAAGGGGCTCCTGCATGCGCTTGACCTCCCGCGTCGCCCCCGTCGCCCTCGCCGTGGCCGCCCTCCTGCTCGGCGTCCTCCCCGCGCAGGCCCAGGCCGACCCCGACCGCGCCCCCGACCGTGCCCCCGACCGGGTCACGGTCGGTGACCGCACCTTCATCGCCGACGGCCAAGGCCGCGCGCTCCAGTGGCGCGGCTTCAACCTCGCCGACAAGAGCAGCCGAGGCACCAACGCGTTCGCCGACATTCACGAGAGCGACCTCAAAGACATGGCCGCCCGGGGCTTCAACCTCGCGCGCCTCGCGTTCTTCTGGGACGACCTCGAACCCACCCCCGGGCACTACGACCGCGGCTACCTCACCAAGATGCGCCGCATCCTCGACTGGGCCAACCGTTACCACATCAAGGTCATCCTCGACGCCCACCAGGACGTATACGGCCCCCACTTCGGCTCCCGCGGCGTCCCCGACTGGGCCACCCGCGACGAGGGGTTGCCGTTCTGGCCGATACCCGACGACTGGTTCTCCGAGTACTTCGAGCCATCCGTACAGACCGCCTTTGACCACCTGTACAAGGACGCCGACCTCCGCGCCGCGCACGCTCGCATGTGGATGACGGTCGCCTCCGCCCTGGGCAGGCACCCGGCGCTGCTCGGCTACGACCTGATGAATGAGCCGTTCGCGAAGTTCCTCGAAGGCGAAGACCTCCCCGCCGCCGCGGCCCGCTTCGAGGCCACCGAGCTCACCGAGCTGTGGAACCGCCTTGCCCGGGCGATCCGCCTGGTCGACCACAGGTCGTGGGTATTCGTCGAACCAACCGTCATCGTCGGTGTCGGCGTCCCAACCCAGATGGGCCACATCGACGACCCGCACGCCGGCTACGCGCCGCACTTCTACGAGACCGCGATGGAAACCGGCGCCGACTACGACCCCAACGGCACCTTCATCCCCGCCTACGAGGCCGCGATCAGCGACTACCCGACCCGTAACCGCATGCCGGTGATCGTGGGGGAGTGGGGCGGCAACCCCTACGTTCCGCACGCAAGCCAGTTCGTCACCGACATGACGGCCTCCCTGGACCGCTTCTCCAGTGGCTGGACGTGGTGGCAGTGGTGCCGGGGCGGCGGCTACTGCTTCCTCGACCAGACGGGCGCCGCGAAGCCCAACGCCCAGCTGCTCGTCCAGCCGTACGCGCGGGCCGTCGCGGGCGACCCGCTCAAGTTCGCGTACGACCCGGCTACACGCACCTACACGCTCACCTTCCGCACCCGCGACAACGCAGAGGGACCCACCCGGATCACCGTGCCCAGGGACACGTACCCAGGCGGCTACCGCGTCGATATCCAAGGCAGCAAGGCCAGTTGGGACGACCACGGCCAGACCGTCACCGTGAGCACCCACGGCAGGGCCGGAGCCACCTACAGGGTCACGATCAGTCCGAGGTAGCCCACCCGATTCGCTCGGGGGCTGCGGCCCGCGGCCCCGCATCAACTGAAGAAACCTTCTCCACATCACTGCGGGCAAGCACCTGCCTCCGGAGCCGGTGACACCACCTCCCCCAGGCCATGCGATCGACGTTCACCTCACACGCCTAGGTTCGCTGGCAAGGAAGCCCGAACGACTGAGTTCGCTGCCAAACGCCTCGATTGGACGACAGCGGTCAGGGACACCGGCGGGTGATGATGATGGTTCCTGTCCTGTCTCATTTGGTCTAGCTCTCGGTGAGTGCTCTGACCAGGCATGATGCATTGTGTGGTGAGACGGTCCGAGGTTGGCGTCTCAGTTCATCGTGTCCGCCAGGTGTGCATGGGTGGCTGTGTCTCGGTTCATCGTGTCTGCGGGCATCCTTTGGTCGCTTCGAGCGGGTGTGAGTGGGCCGAGACCGACCTCACGGTTTCAGCCCCGGTTGAGATCGGTCGCGCGGTGAGAAATTCAGGTACCGCTCCAGCCGGATGGGCTCGGTGCTGCCCTTCACATGGACGTCGGCTGTCAGGTTGAAACCCCCCCCAGGCCGCCGTGGTGAGCTCGAAGCCGGTCGAGCGATTGGTGACGACGCGGTCGGGATCCCGAAATGTCGGGTGCGGGTGGTAGACAACCCTGATAACACGGTCGAGATCGGATTCTGTGTCGCCCTCAAGCGCGATGCGGAGCCGAAAGTACCTGTAGCCGTTTCGGTCGATTGCACTGTCGCGGTGCGCGCTGTGAACCAGATGCACTCTGGGAGCGGCCTCGGTCGGGGCCTCGGTCAGTTCGGCCAGCGGCGGCGGCACTTCAAGAACGGGCTGCGCGCCCGGCCGGGGTCTGTGGGGACGAGGGCCCGAGCCTTATCCCTGATGCCCCCGCCTCGAAGGAGTCGCCGCGCTCGCCTCGGCTGTTGATCGCTTCGATGAGTCGCCCCAACCCAGCGCGGAACTTGAACGCGAGGGTCAGCACCACGATCGGCCAGATTAAAGTCGTCAGAAAAGGTATCCAGTCCTTTTTGAAAGTGGGGCGATCTTCGGAACCGGGGTGCCGGAGTCGTAGAGCTGTTGCGCTTGTTCGATCTGTTCCGGGGTGAGTCGTGGGGTCGTCCGCCGGTCCTGCCGCGGGCTCGGGCGGCGGCAGGACCGTCGTTGGTGGGGGCGAGCACGAGCTCGCGGTGCATGTCGGCAAAGACGGACATCATGGCGAAGAAGTCGCGTCCGTCGAGGGTGTTGCTGTCGATGCCCTGCTCGACGGTGTGGAGCCGGATGCCGCGGTCTCGTAGGTCGGTGCCCACGATGATGTGGTTCTGGACGGAGTGGAAGAGCTGGTCGAGCTGGTGGCCGTGATGGTGTCGCCGGAGCGGAGCTGGGGCAGCAGCAGGTCCCGCTCGGGTCATGCGGTTTTGTGGCCGTTCGTGCGCTCGATGTAGATGTCCTCTTCGTCGACGCCGGCCTGTATGAGCGTGTTGATCTGCGGGACGGGGCTCTGGCTTGCTGCCGCGCGGACGTGGCCGATCACGGCCGGGGCCGTTGGTGTCCGCCGCAGCGGGGATGCGGTCGTCATGGGGTGCTCACCTGGTCAGGGTCTGGACGGCTCGCAGGGCGCCAGGGGTAGAAGGGGAGGCTGCGGTCGCGTGGTTCTTCCTCGATCCAGCGGAGGAGCGGGTCGCGCTTGTCGGCGGCTTCGAGGGTGTAGCCGGTGGCCGCCCGGACGCGGACCTCCCGGATGAACCGCTGCAGATCCCGGTCGTTGCCGGTGAAGGGCAGGAACCGCAGATGGGAAGAGGCGGACAGGCCGGCGAGGGTGACGATGTCCGGGTAGGTGCAGGCGACGAGCTCGATGTCGTCCTTGAAGGTCATCCATTTCGGGCCGCTGAGCGCGGTCATGCGGCGGCGCCATCGCCGGTCGAACCGATTGCTGTCCCATCAGCGGAAGGAGATGTCGGTGGCCTCGGCCATCGCGTAGGTGACGATCTGCTGGCCGTGGCGGCGGACGAGGTTGTAGTGGTGCCGCTGTGCGCGGATCACCTCGGGGACGGTGTGCAGGTCGAGTTGCCGGCCGTGCCGGCCGATCCAACGGCCATGCCGCAGGCAGACGTTGGTGCTGACCGGGACGTGGTGCGAGGCGTGGGTGGTGATGCCCAGGGCGGCCAGGCAGCGGGTGCGGACGGGCTGGGTGGTCCACCCGTTCGGGTAGCGGTTTGAGGGGCTGGGCGGTGAAACAGGCGGTCAGCTCCTCGGTCCGCAGGTCGGGAAGAGCTCGCAGGAGCCGGTCGACGGGGTGTCCGGACAGGCAGTGAAGCGCGTGCAGGGTGATGAGTGGCTTCGTTCACGTCGGACGACAGCGTTTGGTCCCGAGTTTCAGCAGCAGTTAGTGATCACTGGGTTCGCGCTTGTTCGCGAGAAACGACAGAGCAGTGGTGCTTCCCCGCTGCTGTCGACCGATGAACCCGTGGTGATGGCAATTGCTGTCCAGAGGTTGTCAGTGAGTGATCTTCGGGTTGGTCATGGTGCGGGGCGGGCCTTGGACGGAGGTTGCTATCCGGCGAGGGCGAGGTTGTGGAGGCGGGTGCTGCGCCGCATCGCCTGATGTACGCCGTCGCCTTTGAGGCGGGCGGGCGCGGAGGATCTTCCAGGTCTTCATGCGGGAGAAGACGTGCTCGACTTGTGCACGTCCCCGCAGGTGGGATGCGTTGTGTTCTCCTGCCACGCGGACAGTTCCCGGCCGGCTTGGCGTCGATGTGGGATGAGCAGCCTTGTGCCGACGTACCCGCCGTCGGCGCAGCCGCATCACACGCCGGGCGCCGGCACACCGCCGCGCAGCTTTCGGTCCGCTCGGAGCGCGCACCCCCGCGACTCGTGAGTCGACGCCACCAACAGTTCGACAAATGCCCTCTTTGTCATGATGTGAGTCTGGTAGCCGCGGCAGGTGACATAACGAGGACATCCAGGCTGGGAGGCTGCCGGAGATGGGCAAACCAACGCGGCGCGATCTGCTCAAGGGGACTGGGGTGCTCGGCGCCGCCGCCGTCGTTGACGGAGCGTTGGGCACGCCGGCGCAGGCGCGCCCGCTCGTCCAAGAGGGGCCCAAGCAGGCCACCTCGGCGGAGGGTGGGGACGGCGTGATCGACGTTGCCGTCATCGGCGCCGGGGTGTCCGGGGCGTACGCCGCCTGGCGGCTGCTCGGCCCGGAAGCCAGCACAGCAGCGTGCTGAAAGAGCTTCGGCGGCGCGGCGGTCCCCTCGTGGTGGACCTGTTCGAGGGCAGCGAACGCGTCGGCGGCCGTCTCTTCTCAGTGACGCCGCCCGGTATTGCCACACTTGCACGCCGAGCTCGGCGGGATGCGTTACGTGAGCAGCCAACCAGTCGTGGCCGATCTCGTGGACCATCCGTCGGCGGTCTCAGCGCTGCTGGCTGACGTGTGTGGCGGCAGGCCCGGTCCGCGACTGCGGCGGATGGCCGAGAAGGCGGCGGGAAACCCTTTGTACGTCGGGGACTTGGCCGCCGCCCTGGTACGCGAGGAGGCGATCGAGGTCTGCGGCGGGATCGCGGAGGTCACCGTCGGCTGCCCCCTGCCGCCACTGACCAACTGATCACGCACCGGCTGCGCTACCTGCGCGAAGACGTGCTGCAGGCGCTCCGCGTCGCCTCGGTGCTGGGAGCAGGCTGCACGGTCACCGATCTCGCGGCGGCCCTGGGCCGGCCGACACACGAACTGCTCAGCATCGTGGCGGACGGCGAAGCGATGGCCGCGGCCCTTGCTTTCGGGGCGTCGGGGAGTCCGGCCTGCTGAGTCCTCTCGCGGGAATCCTGTAATGGTTGTCATGCCTCGCGGTATTACATCAGCCTGTCGGCATGCGCTCTTCGACACCCAGTGCCCAGGGCACTGGCTCTTCCCACCCCCACCAGCGAGACGGAACGGCCACCGGCTCTACGGATGTTCCGTTCGCCTTGGGGAGGGCTGACCGGTGACTGGCTGCCCGGTGACACCTTCCGGCTCACCCATCCTGGAGATGGCCCGCCGCGCGGCCGAGTATCGCGCGCAAGGCCGTCGCATCATCGACCTCACGCTCGGCGAGCCCGACTTCGCCCCGCCTGTGCACGCGGCTCTTGCCGCCCAGGAAGCCGCTGCCCGCCCGTTGGGCTACACCCCAGCCAACGGGATTCCGGAACTGCGCCGTGCCGCACGGCACGCGCTGGAACGAGACCGCGCCCTGAGTTACACGGATGCCGAGGTGGCCGTGGGGTGCGGTGCCAAACAGGTCATCTTCAACGCGCTCTTCGCCACCCTGGGCCCGGGCGACGAGGTGATCATCCCGGCGCCTTACTGGGCAAGTTATCCGGACATGGTTCGCCTGTGCGGCGCCGTGCCCGTGATCGTTCCCTGCTCGGCCGAATCGGGGTTCAGACTCGCTCCCGACGCCCTGGAAGCGGCCATGACCGAACGCACGCGCTGGGTCGTGCTCAACGCTCCCGGAAATCCTTCGGGCGCCACCTACAGCCATGACACCCTGGCCGGTCTCGCCGAGGTTCTGCGACGGCACCCCTCGGCGATGATCCTTTCGGACGAGATCTACGCCCACATCCGCTACGGCGAGGGGGAGTACATCAGCATCGCGCAGGTCGCGCCTGACCTGCGCGAGCGGATCCTGCTCGTCGACGGCGTCTCCAAGGCGTACGCGATGACCGGCTGGCGGGTCGGCTGGGGGTTCGGGCCGTCCGAACTTGTCCGTCGTATCACCGCCGTGCAGTCGCAGAACTGCACGCAGACGGCGACCGTGAGCCAGATCGCCGCTGTCGCCGCCCTGGAGGGGTCTCAGGAGGTTCTGGCGGAACGATGTGAAACATACCGCCGACGGCGCGATGCGGCTCTGGCGATTCTGCGGCAGAGCCGGCACCTGGAAACGGTGGAACCAGACGGCGCGTTCTACCTCTTTCCACGCCTTGCGACCAGCGACGACCTCGCAGCAGCGGACACCTTCCTCGAAGCGGGATGCGCGACCGTCCCGGGCAGCGCCTTCGGTGCGCCGGGCCACCTGCGGCTCTCCTTCGCCACCGACATCGCCACCCTGGAAGAGGGCTGCCGCATCATCGTCGCCACGCTGGACGGGATCCCGGCGTGATCGCACTGACCGTCAAGGCGCTGATTCCGGTCGTCCTGCTGATCGCGCTGGGCTACGCGCTCAAGCGATCGATGATCACGGCCGAGGGTTTCTGGTCCGAAGCCGAGCGCCTCAGCTATCACGTGCTGCTGCCGGCTCTGTTCCTGCACAGCCTGGCGACGGCTGACACCGACGATCTGCCGGTGCGGGCCCTGGCAGGCACTCTGGTCGCCTCCACGGTGGCAGTCGCCGTGCTGGTCATCGCCTTCAGGCCCATGATGCGACTGAAGCACGACGGCTTCACCTCGGTCTTCCAGGGCAGCGTCAGGTTCAACAACTACATCGGCGTGACCATCGCCGCCGGCCTGTACGGCACCCAGGGCGTCGCCACCGCCGCGGTCTGCAACGCGGCGATCGTACCCACGGTCAATGTCTTGTGCGTGCTGGTCTTCGCGCGGTTCGGGAGCGCACGCCTGCGCCTGACGGGCATCGTCAAACAGCTCGTGACCAACCCGCTCATCCTCGCGTGCGCGGGAGGCATCCTCCTTCAGGCACTCGATCTGCGCCTGCCGCCGGGCATCGAGCCGGCGCTCCAGGCACTCGGAGCCGCCTCGATGCCGCTGGGGCTGCTGTGCATCGGCGCCGCGCTGCGCTTCGGTACGGCACGGTCGTGGGCGGCGCCGATCCTCACGTCGTCGTCCGTCAAGTTCGCCCTCATGCCCGCCGCGACCTTCCTGGCGGCTCAGATGGTCGGCCTGGGCTCCCAGGCGCTGATCATCGCCGTGCTCTTCCAGGCTCTGCCCACGGCATCGTCCTCGTACATCATGGCGAGGCAACTCGGCGGCGACGCACCGCTGATGGCCGGGATCACCGCGACGCAGACACTTCTGGGCATCGCCGCCGTCCCGCTCGTCCTGGCACTGGTCTCGGCATAGCGCCTGCAACCGGGCGGAACGCTAGCGCCGCTTCATGCGGTGGCGGCGGACCGCATCGGTGTTGGCACAGCGCGTGCAGCAGTAGGCGCGGCGACCGCTGCGGCTGGTGCCGACGAAGGCGGTCCGGCAGGAGTCCAGCGCGCAGACGCCCAGCCGTTACTCCAGCCGTAGTTTGTGATCTTCGCGTGGTGGCCACTGTCTGGCGTCACCAGCGGGCGACGAGCGTCTCCTCCTTGCCCCGGTTGCGGTACAACCAGGTGGTTCCCGGCGCTACATCCCTCGTCAGATAACCGATGATGGGGCTCTCGCTGCGTTGCGCTGTCCAGCTCGCCGAGCAGCTTCAGGGCGTCGGGCACGGGAAAGAATGCGGCCTGTTTGATGTCGTCGTCCTCCGGCGCGACGTCTCCCGACCACTCGTCGATCTCGAAGGCAGCGGCCAACGCCGAAGGGTACTGCTCGGAGTCGGTGTGAATGAGGGATGCGGTCCGCACCGGGTCGCCGACCAGCAGTCCCGTCTCCTCCTGTAACTCACGCCGGAGGGCTTCGTGCATGAGTTCGCCGTCCTCGATCCCGCCACCGGGGAGGGATCAGAGAATCTCACCGCCGGCGCCGGGGCTCTCTCGCACGAGCAGCATCTCGTTGCCTCTGCGGATGATGCCAATGACCAGCTGCACCCGCGGTACTGGGGCCTGCGAATCCTCTACCGTCATGTCGCAGACCGTACGTGATGGCCAGTCCGCCGGGCAGCGTGCGCCAGATCTGTCGAACGTCGGACATTTCCAATGAGGAAGTGACGAGAGCGGGGCTGAGGTTCACGCATAGCCGTCGACGGCTGTGGTGGCGTTTGGGGTAGGGGAGCCGGTCGAAGTTGTCGATGTTGAGGCTGATCCTGCGGCCGGTGGTGGAGTCTTCGGTGGTGGCGAGCTGGTGCCCTGGGCTGGCCGCGCAGTCCAAGAGGGCGGTGGGCCACCTGCCGATGAGCGGGTCAAGGCAGGCAGTTGCTGCGAGTCGGCCCGCCTCGTCGTTCGTACGGAAGGCCGGCAGCGGGCGGTGGATCAGCTCGCTGTTGGTGTCGCTGCTTCGGGCCGTAGCGGTTGGACTTCGGCGCCGGTGAGCGTCCGTCAATCTGCGCTTGGTCCCGTCTGGTTCGTCACTGATCCACATTTTCTGCATTGAGCGATGACATGCGCAGGCCATAGGTATATGGTTTCGGCCACTGTCACTCAGGGTGTTGCTCTGGCCAACGATCGATCCGATGGTCGACGGCTGCAGTGCCCGGGGTGCAGTGCCCTACCCCCCTCACAGCTCTGCCCGCGTGCACCGGACCCGGTCGTGCCAGACCGGGGTCGTGCGCGCCGCAGAAAGGCATGCCCATGTCCCGAATACGGGTCACGAGACCCGCCGCTCTGACCGCGCTGGCAGGCGTAGGCGCCTGTCTGGCAATCGTCGTCGTGCCGTCCGCGTTCGCGGGCACGACCACCCCGGCAGGCGGCACCTGTACGATCCGCCCCGCGGAGAAGAGCTCCGAGGCGCCGCTCAGCTGTCTCGGCGTCACCGCTTCTCTCGACCATCTGCCTGCTGTCGGCGAGCAGGCCACCCTCACCGTGAACGTCGAGGCGCAGGCCGACGTCAAGCACGCCGGCCTGTCCGTCCAACTGCCGCCCGCACTCCGGATGACCGGCGAGGAATCCGGCCTCGCCGCACCCACAACGGACACCTTCGGCCAGCGCACCAGCCAGACGCTTGCCCTCACCCCCGGCACCCACACCGTCAAGCTCAAGGTCAAGGCCGTCGCCGCCGGACCCGCCCAGATCCAGGCGGACATCAGCGACATCGACCGTCCCGACCCGCGCCGCGCCGGGCACGACTCGGTGGAACTCACCGTCGGCACATCCAAGGGCTCCTCCGACAAGGGCGTCTCGGTCACCAAGGCCGACGCGGCGCCGGTCCACGGCCCCGGGCCCGGCGCCCGCAAGGCACGCCCGGTCACCCCCAAGGCCGCTGCCCCTGCTCCTGTCTCTGCCCATGCCTCGGCTGCCTCGGCCCCGGCCTCCCCGCGCACCACCGCCGCGGCCACGTCCAACGCCCAGGTCTGCGTCAGCGGCACCTTCCGCAACCGCTTCCAGTCCGCCGAGGGCGGCAGTTGGAACGGCAAGGCCAACCGGGACGAGCCGGTCAGCAACGTCAACATCACCCTGTGGGGCAAGCCGACCGCCAACAGCGGTACGCAGAAGCTCGCCACGGGGATGACCGGCAACGGCGACGGCAAGTTCAACCTCTGCTACACCCCAAGTGCCTCTGTCATCTCCCAGGCATGGGTGGAGTTCCAGACACAGGCCGGCCGGATGTGGTCGGTGGTCGACGGCAGCGGCCGCCTCTACTCCACCGCCACGTACTCGCTGAACAACATCTCGGGNTCTACTCCACCGCCACGTACTCGCTGAACAACATCTCGGGCAACACCAGCCTGGGCAACGTGTACGCCAACGAGGGACAGAGCCGCGCCTGGCACACCCTCGACACCCTCAACAAGCTGTGGTGGAACCGCGGTTCCACGACCAACTGCTGGGCAACCAGCCAGCAGGACGGCCACTGCACCCCGGTCACTGTCCAGTGGTACCCCGGCTCCACCGACGGCACGTACTGGACCACCAACGACGACAAGATCCACCTCGCGGACAACGACCCCGACTCCGAGCACACCACCGTCCACGAAGCGGGCCACGCCCTCATGGGCAAGCTCTACAAGGGCTGGTGGCCGAACGTGAGCAACTGCTCGCCCCACTACGTCAACCGCACCTCCTCCACCAGCTGCGGCTGGACCGAGGGCTTCGCCAACGCGGTGGCGTTCCACACCTTCAACGACACCACGTACTACTGGGGCAACGGCAGCTCCATGAACCTCGCCAATGACCGCTCCACGAACGGCATCGACCCGGGCGACGCCTGCGAGGCCCGCGTTGCCACCGCGCTGGTCGACCTGTGGTCCCAGGTCGACGGCGGCTGGATGAAGAGCAACTCCATGATGTCCCGGACCTGGCAGTCCAGCTTCCGCGAGTACTTCGTCAACGACCGGCCCGATTACGGCCTGGACAGCGGCTCGACGGCCCGGAACATCCTCTACAACCACACCATCCAGTACTGATACTGACTGCTGTCAGCTGGACAGCCCCATGGACCGGGCCGACGGTCGGCCCGGTCCAGCAGCTGTCAGCTACGACGGGCCTCACCCATCCGATCGACGTCGGCTCCGTGCAGGACACCGCGGTGCCCGGTGCCGCCGGGGACGTCCCCGTGCGGATCTACACAGTCGGCGTCATGCGAGAGCGGTGACGGCCTGCTTGTGGTTCTTGCCCTCAGCCCTCTTACGTTCGTAGAACGCCTTCGACGTGGGGCACGACGGAGCGGCCACCATCGATGACATGTAGAAGACCCGCAGCAGGCGTCGGCAGTAGCGACGAGGTCTGCGCATGTTGCCGCTGATCCGCCCGGAGTCCCTTGGGACCGGCGCCAGGCCGGCGACACCGGCTAGAGCCTGTCCGAGGGGGCACATGCGCAGTCACAGATGTATCGCTGCGACGGTGACAGCGCCTTGAAATAAGTACGCTCTTTTGTCATACCGGATCGCTACGGCCCGGAAGTGCGGTGAGGTAGCCGGTGTCGACCTCAGCGACGATCGGAGCGTCCTCGACGATGAGGACTCGGCGGGCGGGGCCGAAAGCGGGGGCGGGTCGGATGTTCAACGGGTCAGCCCGTCACCGGGGCGAGGTCGGCGGCGCCGAAGGAGACCGAAAACCGCTCGCACCAGATCACGACGCTGCGGAACTTCGGCAGGTCCGTGCCGGCCGGGACGGTGTAGTTCTGGTTTCCGAGGTTGCCCTTGAGCTTCCCGAGCGCGACTGCCCCGTCATCGAGCCCAGCCTTCGCCGCATCGGCAGCCCGGGTCGAAAGATAGACCCGTACATCCGGCCCCTCGGAGGTCTTGAGGTCCTCCAGACGCAGCACCTGGCCGCCGTCCGCCAGCCGGACTGTACGGGCGGTGCCGCTGGTGTCGTGCTCGTGGGTGACGAAGCGACCTTCAGCGAGGTCCTTCGGCTTCGTGCTGGTCATCGACGGTTCCCCGTCCTTCACGCCGGCGTTGTCTTTCTTTTGCGGCCCGTCCTTCACTTCGGGGGCGGATGCGGTGGGCAGCGACTCGTTCACCGTGGTGTCGGTGAACGCCTTCCAAGGCTGGAAGAGATAGAGCCCGATCCCGGCGACGACCACCAGCACGAGAAGGAGGGCCACGTAGGTACGGCGGGACACTCGGGACACCAAGACCTCCTGAAGGGGACAAACGGGCCGACCGCGATCGGCCAGCCCAAGCATGCGTCCAGCAAACCCGCAGCCGCCCCGTCGGGGTACCGGGGAGGACGCCCCGTAAGACACCGGTAACCAGCCAGGCCGGCAGTCCCGACCCGGGCGGCGAAGGGTGCGACCCTTGCGCCTCCATGACGATCGGGGCCACCCCTGCTTCGCAGTCATGAGACGCCACCTGGCGCAACCGGCCGCAGCTCACCGTCACGGATGGCGACGACACCAGAGCCACCGCTTTCGGCCTGCCCACGCCTCGTAGGCTCCGTCCTCGCCGTCCTGTTGCTCGCGCAAGCAGCAGCGCCGCCACCGGTCACTCAGCCCGGCCGGTGAACATCCCGCACCTGCCCGGCGAAGTCAGGCCGCCCACTGCACGCGGCGCTGTTTGAGATCACCGCGTGCAGTGGGCCGAGTGGTCAGCCGAAGAAGACCGAGGAGATGTCGCTATCGAATCCGATGGTGCCGAGGTCCGCGATGTCCCCGTTGACGACCTTGGACCTGCCCTTGCAACCGTGCTCGGACCAGGGCCCGTCCGGCGGATCACCGCTGGACAGTTCGCGGCGTCTGATGGCAGGCCGGTTCTTCTCTGATCGGCAGGGAGTCCATGCACGGAAATGGGCTGCAGGCGTGCACGGTCTCCGTGTTACATGGGCTTCATGATGTCTACCGACCGACTACTGGCTTTCGCGGCCATGTCGTTCCTGCTGATTGTGATACCCGGTCCCAGCGTGCTGTTCGTGATCGGGCGGGCCCTGGCGCAGGGGCGCCGTGCCGCGCTGACCACTGTCGCGGGGAACACGCTCGGGGCCTATGTGCTCGTCGTGGCCGTGGCGCTCGGGGTCGGGGCCGTGGTGGAGCGCTCGGTCCTCGTCTTCACGGCGCTGAAGCTCGTGGGCGCCGCGTACCTGGTGTATCTCGGTGTCAAGGCGGTGCGGCAGCGCGGGTCGTTGCATGCCGCGTTCACCGGTGACGGTCCCGCGCATGGCACCCTGCGCACGTTGTGGGAGGGGTTCGCGGTCGGCGTGGCCAACCCGAAGACCATCGTGTTCTTCGCCGCCGTACTGCCTCAGTTCGTCGACCGTGACCAGGGGCACGTCACGGTTCAGATGCTGGTGCTCGGCCTGGTCTTCAATGTCATAGCGGTGGCTTCCGACAGCGTGTGGGGGTTGGTCGCGGCCACCACGCGGAGCTGGTTTGCCCGCTCACCGCGGCGGCTCGCCCTGGTCGGCGGGGTCGGTGGGCTCACGATGATTGGCCTCGGCGTGACCGTCGCCGCGACAGGCCGCAAGGATTAGGTGCTGCCCGGCAGATCATGGACGGAGCCATAGGCGGATCGCTGCGACGGTGACGGTGCCGTGGAAAACGTACGCGCGTTTGTCGTATCCCGTAGCCACGGCCCGGAAGTTCTTGAGGGCGTTGATCGTCCGCTCGATTTCGTTCCTGCGCTTGTAGATCGTCTTGTCGAAGCCGGTGAGCCAACCGCCTTGCTGCCACGGCGCTTTCGGTTGGCCCGCTGGCCCTTCGGCTCCGGGATCGTGTGCCTGATCTGGCGCCGCCGCAGGTAGCGGCGGTTTCGGCGGGACGAATACGCCTTGTCGCCGCCGAGATGGTCGGGACGGGTGCGAGGATGCCCGCCTTCCGGGCGCGGAACGCTGATTCGCTCCAGGACCGGGATCAGCTGTGGGGCGTCGCCCCACTGGCCGGGTGCGATCACGAAGGCGAGCGGACGGCGTCCGCCCTCACCGGCCAGGTGGATCTCGCAGGTCAGCCCGCCCCGGGAACGGCCGAGAGCCTCGTCGGATCGGTGCTGAACGGGTCGGCGAGGCCTGCCCGGAACGCGAGGTGTGCGCTTACGTGCACCTGCGGCGTGCTGGTGGGCACGGCAGGAGGTGGAGTGCATGCTGACCATGCTCCGTTAGTTGTTGGGTGGCCCAGGAGGGCCGGATGTGGCTGGCCATGCTGTGCCGACCGTGGCTTGACTGGAGTGGCCGTCCGGCTCTCCGGGGCGCCTTGGCTGCTGATTGAGATGTGCGCTTTGGTCGCTGAATACGGAGATGACGGCGGGGTGTTCCTCGGGCCGACGATGCGCTCTGCGGAACGAGGAGGGGCAAGTGAGCATCTCACCCGTGACCAGCAGTTACGGGACAGTCCTTAGGTCAGCCCTTCCTCGCGGGCGATCCAGCAGGCATGCGGTGATGCGGTGGTGGATCTCGGCGCCGGTACGGCCCTGTGGCTATGTTCACGAGTTCCGACGGAGGTTGTTCACCGTTGTTCGTTCTCGCCGAAGCCAGTCGCGTCTCACTCAATCCAGTCGACGCGGATCGTAAGGGATGCAGTCGGAGCCGTAGCCAGCAGCCCCTCCCCGCACAGGCTGAGGCCATCATCCTGCCGTAGCGAGGTCACTTGGCGGCCACCGTCGAAATCGCCAACGGTGTCCGCCAGGAAATGCCATCTCCTATGATCTGGCCTGCTGCGATGTGGGAAACCCCGAACCCGCCCTCACTGCCCCGGATCTGCACGTGGTGATGTGCTGTGCGATATGCACCATTACCTGTACGCGGTGCTGAGCTGCACTGTTGATGGGGAGTTGAACCCCTGCGTTGCTCTTCACGCGCCAGGAGTGGGCCGGAAACCGCCGGCCCTCGGTGTGTGCACGCCTCCGAAACAGCTACCTGCTCCACATCGTCACGCTCTGCCGGGACTGCTCAGTCCAGCAGATCGGCCTCCCAGTTCGTACGCTGGATCCGCACATCGATTTCACGGATCTCCCGTGCGAGTACATCTGCTTGACCACGCAGTTCCGCGACCGGAAGCGCGGAGAGCATCATGAGCTCGGATCGAAGCTGGCGACCGTATCCCCGCTCGCCCGTACCCGCTGCCGCATCCGCCGCCGCAGTGACCACCGAGTGACGCAGCCGCAGCACATCCCGGCGCGCGAGCGCGTCGGTGAGTGTGCCGTCCTGGCCCATCTCCACTGCGGCATTGGTTCGGTTGATCCGCCGGATCAGCGTCTCAAGGGCACCCAGCACCTCACCGGCCTCGGCCAGCAACTGGGCTGCATCCTCGGCGGGCGTCTCACCCTCCTGATACCGCGCACTGCCAACGACGCGCGCTCGCAGCTGTTCTACACGACGCGTCGCCTCCGCACGTTCTGCCAGCGCCTCAGCAAGCTTCACGGTCTCCACCTCCCGTCCGCCGTGAATTTCGCACAAGTATACGGACTTAAACCGGCTCAAACGCACCAGGTTTTTCGATCCGCCGAAGCCCGGACCGGGCACTCGATGCACGGCTCTGCAAGATCCACGCCAGCCGGTACGACCACCCGGCGCACCCCAGTGCGATCACCCGTACGACTAGGTGCACTGAGACGGAAGGTGAAACGACTGGGCTCGCCGAGAAGACGTCTCGATTGGATGCGAGCGGTCAACCGTCTCGGGAGGCGGCCGGATCGGCCCGGGGGCATGTTCACGAGAACGGGAGGCACCCGGCGCCCTGCCTTGCTCCCGGGCGTCGCCGCGATCCACCTATGGTTCCGATCATGACCCTTCGGACGGACACTGGACTGTCCGCCAGCGCGGGGCCTCGTCGTCGGGGATGTCCGGGGAGGCGAAGTGGAACGGCACCCCGAGGTGGTCGGCCAGGGCCCGGCCCGCCTCGGCGGCAGCGGTGCCCAGCGGGGGCCCGCCAGGGCGGTGGTGGACAGTCGCCAGGTGGCCTTCCCCGGCTGGGTCGTCCAGGACCGCGGCCAGCAGCACGAACCAGTCATGGATGGTGTCGCCGTCCCAGAGAGCCTCGACCGCGGCCACCCGGCCCGGGAGGACCGCGGCACGGGCTGCGAGTGAGGGGATGTCAAGCGGATCGGGCGGCCTTCGGTGCACGCGGTCGCCGAGGGCCTCGTATCGCGCGTGGACCACCTGTTCCGCCTCGCGCAGGCCCAACCCCAGTGGGCGCAGGGCCTCCCACACGGCCTTGACTGCCGTCATCCGGCGGTCGTGCAGCACGTTCGCGTCGACCTCCTGGAGGGTCTGTTCCTCCAGGTAGGCCCACCAGCCGCTCACTGGGCCGCCGGGCGGGATTCCATGGCGTGCGTCATGGGTCGAACGTACGTCAGTACGCCGCGAACGGCCCAGCCGGCCCGCTAGGAAGGCACGGCGCTGTCGAAACTCGGGTTCTGGCTCAACTTCTGTGGAGCTGCAAGCCCACACCCATGCACGTCCCCAGCGACAGGAGCTGACCTGCCATCCCGTGCGTGCTCAGCCCCAGCCGACTGGCCCCGGCCCTGTCACCACAGAAGTTGAGCCAGAACCGAAACGCGTGAACATTCGCCCCGGTCTCGGGGCCCTCGTGCCTCCCGGATCGGTGTCGAAGAGCTGTCCATGCTCATGGACGAAGCCAGCCCTGCTGTCCGTTGTCATCCAATCGAGGTGTTTGACGGCGAACCCAGTCGTTTCGGCCTTCTTGCCGGTGACGTGGACCGTCCGAGCTGGTCCGGATCGGAATGTGGCGCAGGGGCCAAGGGTTAGCGGCCGTGCTCGGGGCCTCAGTTGGTGTGGTCGGAACTTTGGGGACAGTCATCTTCTAACTTCGACGTCAAAGGACACTGCTAACCGTCGCATTCAATCGAGGCGTTTACTGTCCCGTATCCGGCGATCTGGTCCCCGTCTCAAGTGAACGGGCCCGATTCGCTCGATGTCTCAGATGATCTGGTCCGCCACGGCCCGATCCGATGATGCTCTCGCTCTCGGCTCGTTCATCGAGACGAGGCAGCCCTGTTCTACTCCGGGCCTTGCTCCCCGTCGATGGCGGTACGGGCGACCAGTCGTTCATAGCGCTGCCTGGCGGCTTGAGGAGTGCCGAGTCCGAGACTGAAAGCGATCTCCGGCCAGGTCATGCCGCGGCCCCGCGCCATCTGGAGGAGTCCGGCTTCCAGTTCGTCCATGTCCCCGCGAGCCAGCGGCATGAGGCTCAACGCAGCGGTGATGTCGGTGTGGTCCACCTCCGGCTCGCCGTCATCGAGCTGTGCGGCTCCGCTGAGCAGGAACGACACGAGCCTGATGGCTTCGTGCGGCCCGATGACGGAGGGGTGAACCTGTCGTCGGCGTTGCTCGTCGGTGGCCGCGTGTCGCTCGGAGATGCGGAGCAGGGACGCGTATACGCGGTGCGCCCGTGCCTGGTCCGGATGCGGGGGCGTGAAGGAGCCGGCGGATTGATCGGGAGTCGATGTCATGCAGCCAGGATGGATCAGCACACTAGTTGTTGTCAACGAATCATTGTGAACATTCTGTTTGGTTAGTGCTTTCGTCGAATACGGGGCAGCTGAATGGCGGATCCACCAGCAGCGCCGCGCGGTCGAACGCCGGATCAAAGCCACGGGCCGGGTTCCAGGAGTGACTCGTCATCGGTTACAGCCGAGGCCGGAGCATGACCTGGGCGCGGCTGTCCGCCCAGGCATCCGACGCTCCAAAGCCAGACTGGAACAACTGAGACGACAGCCGGCATCCATACCTGCGGGACCAGATCGATTGAGAAAACCGCCGCCTCTGGCGTCTCACCGTTTCTGGTCGCCGCAGGTCACGGCGCCAACCGTGAACCAGATCATCTGCGACGGGACATGGGTGCCCGCCGTCATCCAATCGAGGCGTTTGACAGTGAACCCCGTCGTCGTAGCTTCCTTGCCGGCGAATCGAGTCGTGTGAGGTGAACGTGCTGCCAGCACTCGGTGCCCCGCACCGCCCCGGACGTGCCCCGCGCGGGATAGCACGCTCGGCTATGGGAGATGTGTCCTGGGCGGATGGCCTCAGTGGGTTGTCCGCGCTCGCCGGTGTCGGCACTGCGGTTGTCGCGCTGCTGATCAGGCGTAGCGCCAACGAGGCCGCGCAGCACTCCAATCAGGCGGCCGAGAGGGCGAATGCCGCCGCTGAGATGGTGGCGCAGGTCGAACGGGAGCGGTGGCACCACGAGATGACCCCGCGCTTCGACGTCACGGTCACCCGGCTTGGGCCCGGGGCGGACCAGCCGGCCTGATGCTGACGTTCGAGGGCCCGCCAGCGCTGGAGCATCTGGGCGCGGTCGAGGTCAGCATCCGAGACGACGGCTACACCCACGGCGTGGGCCTCGGCGGGGGCCCGTCCGAGCAGGAGATTGCCGATACCGTGTGGGGGCCGTACCGCTTCAAGCCCAGCATCGACGGCGCCTCCGCCAACGGCCGCGAGGTGCCCGCCGCTGTTATGGAGCTGAGGGAGGGGCGCAATCTCGCTCTGGAACGGTCCTGCGCCCCCACTTGGGCCAACACCGCCTCGTGGCGCGAGCGCTACGACGGTGATCCGGTGCAGCTGTGGGTGCGCTGCCGTCGCGAGGGGCACCAGCCATGGCTGCTCACGTACAACATCTCCGTGGCCGACCCACAGTGAACGACAGATGCCTTTCGTTCAGGTGGGGCCCGGGGACCACTTGCCGTGTATCGACCGTCCCGCCTCCACGGATCCCGCGTGATCATTTGCCAACCATTCCAGTCGACACAGGTCAGCGCACGGCAAACGACCAACTTCGCTGACAACGGACATCTGTGGAGCTGCAAGCCCACGCCCAGACACGTCCCCAGCGACGGGAGCTGACCTGCCATTCCGTGCGTGCTCAGCCCCAGCCGACTGGCCCCGGCGGCCCTTTCGCCACAGAAGTTGAGCCAGGACCATGAGTCGTGAACAAAGCCAGTTGGCCGGTGCGTGGCGGCCAAGGCGTAGTGCAGCTCGGCTGTGAGCTGACTCGCGTAGTTCATGGTGGCGGTGAGCTGCTGGCAGATGGCGCTGGGCGGCACGTCGCCTGCGGAGCGCTTGAGCGCTTCGATGGCGTCTGTGATGGTGTCGGCCATCCGCTCATAAGCACGGAGTGCATCTGGAGCGGACTCGTCGATCGTGGTGTGGGCGTCGCGGGTGTGCGCGTGGATGATCAGGCGGCCGCAGGCGATGTCGTCGTGGATCTGTTGTGCCTCGGCGCTGACTTGAAGGATTTCCTCGCGCGTGAGCCACGGCATGGGGTAGGCGGCCCATGTCCATTCGTCGTCGATATCGGCCTGCACGGCCTGCGCGAGCGGGACCTCGATGCCTGCTGAGCGGAGTGCACCGACGGCCTTGTCGGCGTAATGGGCCTCTTCGCTGTCGATGCGGGCCAAGATCATCGTTCGTTCGTCGAGGTGCCGGAAGGAATGCGCAGCCAGGGAGCGGGTGCGCGTCACGAGCTGGGATTTCGCACCAGGGACGGGCACGAACTCGTCAACGTCGGCGCCTCATGGCCGGCATGCGTCGAGATCGAGCTCAAGGAAGCCCGGGCGTGGAGAGGGGCACCGGCGGGCCGTGCGGTGGCGCCTCCGGCCGCCGGTGCCCGCTCCCTCGGAACCGGCCGCTCAGCGGATCCCCCAGATGAGCACACCGCCGAGGACGAGCAGCAGGCAGACACCGAGGTTGACCACCTTGTGCTCCAGGAACACCGCGGCGAATTCGCGGATCGTCGCGCTGGGCCAGAAGTACGCGGCAGTGGGGGAGCCCACGACCTGACCGTTGACGCCGGTCTTCCGGGCCATCAAGGCGGCGCGGAAGGCGTGGTAGTTGTTGGTGACCACGACGCTCCGGTAGTCCGGCTTCTCCGCTTCCATGATCGCCCGGCTGAAGCGCAGATTCTCCTCGGTGGTGCGCGAGCGGTCCTCCCGGACGATCCGGTCCGCGGGGAACCCGCGCTCGATGAGGTAGTCCGCCATCGCATGGGACTCCGGGAGCTGCTCGTCCGGCCCCTGCCCGCCGGAGGTCAGCAGCACGGGCGCGGTGCCGCGGGCGGCCAGCCGCTCGTACACCGCGCGTCCGCGTTCCAGCCGGCTGGCCAGCAGCGGCGGCACCTTGGACCCGCCGATCAGCCCGGAGCCGAGCACGACCACGTAGTCGGCGTCCCGGCGGACCGGCAACCGCCCGTAGAGGAAGGCGTATCCAACGAAGCACAGAAAGAGGAACGAGACATAGCCGACCAGCCCGACGGCGGTCGCCCCGATCACCAGCAAGGTGCGCGAGCGCAGGGCCACGGCCGCGATCAGCAGCGCGATGACCGCGAAAATGCCGAGTCCGGCCAGCAGCGACAGCAGGTTGGCGAGGCGCCTGCCTTCCTTGCGCACCATTTTCACGCCGTTGGCGATCAGGAAACAGGCGAGTACGACGGTTCCCAGCGTCGGCAGCGCCAGGAGCGCCACGGCCGCGATCTCCCCCAACAGGGCGTGTGACCGGCCGAGTTTGCCGATCAGTGCGAGCAACGCGAAGGTGACGGCGAGCCCCAGATGGATGGCATTGCCGAACCTGCGGCGATCGCGCAGCACGCCGAGGCAGAAGAGGACGGAGAAGAGGATCGCGGGGGCATAGGCCAACATGGCTGCATCGTAGACAAATTCATGATGCGCTCTTCACACGATGTGGTTGGGGGCGCCGGGCCCACGGATCCGGCGCGCGGGTATGGCCTATCCGCCTTACCGCCGGTAACTTGGCCCTGCCCGCTCGGTGGTGACCTTGCCGAGCGGCTGTCCGCCGGACAAAGCCGGCGAGCACTCCCGAAGCAGCAGGCGGATGACGTGAAGACCTTCTTGCGCGCGGTGTGCCGTGCGCTGGCCCTGTGCCTCGTGATGGCCGGCCTCTTCGTCCCCGGAGCCGCCGCGGCCCCGGCCGCGCACCCTGCGGTGGCCGGGGCGCACCCGGCAGCGGCATGGACCGCTCCGCTGTCCACCAGGGGCCGCTACATCGTCGACGCCGACGGCAGACGCTTCCGGCTGAAGTCCGGCAACTGGGACGGCGCTCAGGGCTCCTGGAACGGCTCGGGCGACATCAATGACCCGGCCGGTCACCACGCCGGCCAGAACTCCCACGGCATCCCGATCGGCCTCGACCGGGTCGGGATCGCCACGCTGCTGGCCGACTTCCGTGCCCTGGGCCTCAACAGCATCCGGCTGCCGTTCTCCAACGAGATGATCCACGCCACGGCCCCGGTGCCCGATGCCGCGGTCGCCGCCAACCCCCGGCTGCGCGGCATGACACCGCTGCAGATCTTCGACGCCGTGGTGGCGGAGCTCACCGCGGGCGGCTTCGCCGTCATCCTCAACAACCACACGAACACCACCCGATGGTGCTGCGGCATCGACGGCAACGAGCGCTGGAACAGCGCCCAGACCACCCGGCAGTGGGCCGACGACTGGGTCTTCATGGCCCGCCGCTACAAGGACAACGGCCGAGTGGTGGGAGCGGACCTCTACAACGAAGTACGCCGCGACATCCTGGACGACCCCAACTGGGGCCTGGGTGACGGGCACGACTGGCAGGCCGCCGCCCAGGAGGCCGCGGATCGCATCCTGACCGAGGCCAACCCCCGTCTCCTCGTCATCATCGAGGGCATCAACTGGACCGGTGTGCCGGTGGACGGCCTGCCGCACGGCCGCCCCACCCTCACCCCGGTCCGTACGCTCTCGCACACCCTCGTCGTCTCCGGGAAGCTCGTCTACTCGGCCCACTTCTACGGCTACACCGGGCCGCACCACAGCGGCGCCACCGGGATCGGGGAGACCAGCGACCCCCGCTACCAGGACCTGTCGGCCGACCAGTTGCGCGCCGTCCTGTACGACCAGGCCTTCTTCGTCGCCGCCGAGACCGGACAGCACTTCACCGCACCCCTGTGGATCAGCGAGTTCGGCGTCGGTTCCGACGAGTCGGGCGCGGCTAGCCGTGCCTGGTTCGCCAACCTGACGGACCATCTCGCCGCCACCGACACGGACTTCGCCTACTGGCCGCTCGTCGGCTGGAGCACCGACGCCCAGGGCCGCCCGGCAGGGGACAGCTGGGCATTGCTGAGGTACGACAACTCGGGACACCGCACCGGAGTGCTGGACGGCGGGGACTGGCGCACGACGGCCTGGCGCAAGCTGACGACGGCCCCGCAGAGGACGGGCCCCGTGCCACCCGCCCCGGCCTGGCACATGCTCACCCTCGACCACCGCGACTTCGTCCAGTCCCTGAGCGCACGGGACCTGGGCGACTGGGACGAGGGCGCCCGCAAAGCGGCCTGTCCCGACGGCGAACGGTTGATCGGCATCAGCCACACCCAGGGCCGCGGTCTGTGCACCGACGCCCCCACCGCCGGCGATCCGCGCCGCCCGGGCAGCCGCCCCGAGGTCGTACGCGACGAGCGCCATGTCCCCGCGGGCGGCGACTGGGCACCCGGATACCGCAAACTCCAGTGCCCCGAAGACTACTTCCTCACCGGATACAGTCTGCGCGGCACGACGGTCTCCGCCGCACTGTGCGCCCCCGCCCGCACGCAGCTCGGCACCGCAGGCCGGACCGTATGGTTCGATCGCGGCGACAGCCGCCCGCCCGGCGACCCGGGCGGCGACTTCGCCCACGGCCACTTCAAAGGCCAGTGCCCGTCCGACGCATACGCGGCAGGCATCGCGTCCACGAGCAGCCTCGGGCACCTGGGCCGCCCCGACGCCCTTCTCTGCCGGCCCCTGGCACGGAGCGCTGCCGACGTACCCGGACGGTGAGTATCCGGACTCATGTCGGCCGAGGCGCGCCCGGACACTCAATCGTGCGGAAGTGCCTGGCGTCGTTGGGAGTGGCCACGACACTGGTTGCTAGTGTCATGGTCTTGACTCCTGCCGCGAATGCGGCGGAGCGGAACTATGAGGTCGTCGTCTGTGACATCGACGGCTACTACAGCACCGCAAACGTCGGCGGGTACAACCAGAACAACCAGTATGTGCACACGCCGAACCTCTCGCTCGGCGCGAAATGCGGGCACCAGCCTCATTGGTGGTTCAAGCCGAACCGGACTGTGGAGATCAACGTCAAGGACGGTGTCACGGGAGATTGGGCCCGGCACTTCAGGGAACTGTCGGCCGCCTGTCCGGTGAAGGCACGTCTCAGAGGATTGGCAACATCCCCTGACACCTGCATGCCCTGAACGATCGGCTGTCCAGGGCCCGCACCATCTCGGTGGTACACCAACCCCATGGTGCGGGTGGCCTTGCGCTTACGGCTGTACCACCAGTCAAGCTGGGGCGTGGACGAGGTCCCACTTCGCGGCGGCACCGACGCCGAGGCACGATCCGCACACGGCTGGCCACGTTCCGCCCCACCGCCCGGACGATCCATCGCCTCTTTGTCTGAATCATCCGGACCACTGCGAGCAGTGGCCGTCGCCGGTCGAGTCGCCTCCGTCTGCGCTCGGATCCGGGGCGCCTCCTGCGAGGCATCATCGATCGGATACCCGGCATCGACCAGCATCCGCACCGCAGTCTCCAAGGAGATCGCCCCATCCCCGTACGCCTGGACCCCCTCGTCAAGCACCGCCGCACGGTCCGTCGGCGTGTGCGGTGCCCACGCCAGCCGCGCGCCGACAGCGACTCTCCAGCACTTCGAGATCTCGGGGTTGGCGGACGAGCCGGTCGAGGTCGTAGAAGATCACGCCGTCGATGACGCCGTTGGCCAGGTCGGCGAGGAGTTGGCGAATTCGGGGCGCAGGACGATCGGAGTCGATGGCTCCGATACCGGGCACTTTCCGGCGAACTCAGGGGCTGGGTGGTGTCGTGGATCCGCTGTACGTTCCGCGGCCGCCACCCCGGGTACTGATCACCATGCGCACTGACTTTGATCCCGCTGTCATGTCCCGCAACGACTTCTACCGGCTGCTGACCGCCACGGTGGTGCCGCGGCCCATCGCCTGGGTGTCCACCACCTCGGCGGACGGCACGCACAATCTCCCACCTGCGAAGTTCTGAGGAAAGTGGTACGGGGGATGGGACGTTAGCCCAGGTCAGGGAGCTCCGGCAATGGCTGGCGTCGGAGTTGAAGCGCTGGCACCGGTCTTGACTTGGACGCGGGCTCCTTTTCTTTGCCTCGTCCCGAGACCGGCCTGCCCACGAGCCAGTGGGGCGCAAATGGGGCGCCGGTTGTGGTCGGCTGCGCAGTCGTTCGCTCATGTCAGAGCATTGCCGGAGGGTGTGAAAGGTGCCCGAGGTCTGGTCGGCCTCGCTCTTGGGCGGCCATGAGTCGGTCGACCGCAGAGGTGTCCGTTGTTGCGGACAGGTAGGCAACGCTGGGCCTTCGAGTGTGTCAAGCCGGCACGTGGACGCTCCTGCGGCTACCTCCTTCGGTGAGGAGCTCACCAGCAGGTTCTTGGTCTGCTGGTGGTACAGCCGCCGCATGGGAGCTGACCTGCAGAAATGGCGGTCCTCCAGTGATCGGGCGCGATGCTGGGCCGTGAATGGTCCGGATCTTGGCCGTGGGGGATGGACGCCACGACCGGGCCAAGGGGGAGTGGAGGTTCGCCGGCAGGCGGCCATGGAGGACTACAAAGGGGCCGTCAGTAAGCTGACGGCCCCTCATGAACGATCGAGGTGAGGAGCTCTAAGTTGAGGGCTGTGCATCGTCACCCCTCACATGAGCAATGCTATCGACAGCAACCGACAGGCCAGGCTGACGAACAGATGTGAGTGCCTTGAGGTTTTTGGTGTGATCTGTCAGAGGCTCGGCGTCATGCCATTCGTGGCCCTGTCCGGCGGTGGCTGGCTCGTTTTCCCTCAGTCGTGTGGGGTCTGCCTGGGGCGGGGTGTATGACCTGAAGGCGGCGTCGCCCTCAGAGAGCATGTTCGTCCTGCGCGAGCGCACTTCGCTGTCAGTCCCGTAAGCGACGCTCACCGCGCGCTGCGGTTGGATCACCTGACGCTCCGTCTCCGACCCATACGCCACACCCCGGTCCAGCTGCGGGCAGTGCCGCAACCCGAAGTGTCCGCAGTCGCTCTTCTCCTTCCGCAGAGTTTCCAACTCCGCGCGCGGTGGGGCTGGTTCAGGCTCCTCGAACCAGTTGACTTCGTCCGCCAGTACCGCGCAGCGTCGGGCGGCGCGTTCGATGCGGCCCTGTCGGCGGCCTCGTGGCGCAGTGGCAGGCGTTCGTGTCACAAGTCACACCCAGTTAAGTCCTGGTGTGCCGCCGGGCGGAAGGTTAACGATGGGAAACTGTCAACAACTCGAACAACCTGAACCATTGAGGGGCAGAACGTGAAGGTGACAATTTCGCCGCGCTTCTCCGAAGTCGACGTGCTCGGCCATGTCACAAACTCCGCAGTGCCGGTCTGGTTCGAGCATGGTCGGTTGCCGATTTTCCGACTGTTCAGCAAAGAAGCGAACATGCGCGATCTCGCGCTCATTCTGCGCCGGTACGAGATCGACTTCACCCGACAGATCTTCGCGTCCGACGACGTCGTCATCGAGACGAAGGTAGCGAAGATCGGCAACACCTCGATCGCTATCGAGCAGATCGCCACGCAGAATGGCGCCGAGGTCGCCCGCGGCACTTGCATCATGGTCCACTTCGACTACGAAAGGGAAACCACCACCAGCATCCCGGACCACCTGCGAGCCGAACTGAGCACGCTGTAGCACCAGAACCACATAGCCAGCTGAGATTGGACTATTGCCTTGAGCGTTTCGCGCAACCCGTTGGTCGACCTTGACTCGGCCGAGTTCCTTGACAATTTTCAGCGCAATATCGACGAGTTCGACAGCGCCCGACTGCCGCAGGAGCCGCTGTCCAGGGAAAGCCTGCGGAAGCTGGTCGAGTTAGGTATCTACTTACCGGCCATCCCGCGCGAGTACGGCGGCCGGGAAAGCCACCGGGAGATGTGTGAGGTCATTGAAATCATGTCCGAGCGCAACCTGCCGCTGGGCATGTACACGATGATCGTAACTGTCCTCTTCCTCCGCAACGTGGCGGCCAGCGGTGATGACGCGCTGAAAGAAGAGGTTTTCGACGACTTCGTCAACAACCCCGTCATCGGCGGTCTCGCCTTCACTGAACCGAGCAGCGGTTCGAACCTCGCGCGCATGCAGACCACGTACCACGACGATGGTGACACGTACCGGATCACCGGAACCAAGCATTGGCAGGCGTTCAGTGAGCAGGCGGACTGGTGGATCATCTGCGCCAAGCATCCAGAGCGCAAGGAGTTCGCCTACTTCGCCCACAAACGATCAGACGGCGGATTCGCGACCACCGAGGTCTACGACAGCCTGGGGCTGAAGAACCTCGGATACGGACTGAATACCCTGGACCTGCGCGTGCCCCGCCACTACAGGCTCACCAAGAACAGGGAGCACCTGGGCGACGCCGCCGAGATCCTGTGCGCGTCCCGGTTCAGCAAAGCCGCCATGGCCAGCGGTTTCCTGCGCCGGTTGAACACAGAGGCCGTGCGTCAGGTCAGCACAAGGAAGATCGGTGACGGCACGCTGCACGACATCGACTACGTGCGGTACAAAGTCAATCGCATCAAGCAGAACTACGTTGTGTGCAACGCGCTGTATCGGCAGCTGATGCTGGCGGAGAACTACTACACAGACCTGGAAAACAGCATGTTCGCCTCACTGGCGACCAAGGTGCTGGCTTCCGAACTTATGCTGGAATCGGCTATCGACTACCAGCAATTGTGCGGTGGGGAAGGGTACCGGATGGGCGCGCCGGACAACATTGCCGCCTACGCCCTGCTCGACGCGCGCGTCTACACCGTTTTTGACGGAACAAATGACCTGCTGTGCCAGCATCTGGCGAATCTGTTCCTGCGTCAGTTTCAGCAGTCCGGGCTTCGATCGCCGCTGGAGTTCATCGGCCGGTTCGCGTATCTGGAAGATGCGTTCCTCCACCTCACCGACATCAACCTCAGCCACATCGTCGACGCGCCGTCCCAGGACAAAATCGTGATCCTGGGACGCATCCTGTCCAGAATATATGGAATCAGTACGCTACAGAAATCGTCCCGATCGGCCACGCCCAGCACGCGGCTTGCCGTGGACGATGCCGACTACCCAAAGGCGATCGCGGTCCTGAAGAACGAGATCGTCTCCCTGGTCAACGAGTGCGAGTTGGCCGGCCGACTCGCCGGCACGCAGGCAGCATCGGATGCGATTCGTCCGCACGCCGCCATGATTACGGCCGACTCAAAGGTTGGCATGCACTAATGGCCGGCGAGAACCAGAACCTCAAGGTTTCGCTCACCGCGTTGGTGTTCGTCATCATCTACGGATCAGGTTTTGTGGGCGGTCGATATGGCCTGCCCTATGTGGAGCCTTTCTACTACCTGGCCATCCGGTTCGGCGCGACCGCAGTTATCTTGTTCGCCCTGATCGTGTGCTTAAGGGTTGGCTGGCCACGCTCGGGCTATGTCCCCCTCATCCTCAGCGGCATCCTGCTACAGGGTGTGTTCTCCGCCGGGGTGTTCTACGCGCTCTACCTCGGCATGACCCCCGCGGTCTCCGCGCTGATCATCGCGCTGCAACCAATTCTGGTGTGGCTGATGGTCTCCGTCGTGACCGCGAGAAAGGTCCGGCTGCTGTCAGTGCTGGCCCTGATCGGCGGGGTGGTCGGTGTCGCCATCACGGTGTACCGGGGCCTGGAGTCGTCATCCGGGCTCACTCCGACCAACATAGCCTTTGGTTTCCTTGGCTTGGCAGGACTGTCCACCGGGCAGTTCTACTACCAGATGAAGAACCCCGGCGCGCACCTGTTGATCAATGGATTCGTTCAGTCTGGCTCGTCGGCCGTCGTCATGCTCGTCGGCGCACTGATCTTCGAGAGGGGCGTCATCCGGTGGACACCGGAGCTGCTGCTGTCGGAGCTGTGGATGTCGGTCGGCGTGTCGATCGGTGCGCTCAGCTTGCTGTTCATCTTGATGCGTTCGGAGAGCGCGGACCGGGTGGCGTCGTACTTCTACGGTGTACCGATCGCCGCGGGGCTGATCGCCTGGCCCGTACTGGGCCAGCGCCCGACCGTGTCGGAGATCATCGGGTTCGCGGTCATCGTGATCTCGATCATCATCTTCAACCGCAGCAGCAGACCACCCCGCGCCAAACACGCACCCGCGGTGCCGGTCGACAACTCCGTGCCGGCGACAGACCGCCCCTGAGCAGGGGCGGGGACTGGCGCGGTGGCCGACGCCGTTTCCGGTCCCCGCCGCTTCAAGTGAAGTGACCTGCCGTTGGCTGCCCGTTGTACGGCTGGCGATTGCCCGGGCGGGGCGTCTTGGTTCCGGAGGTGCGCGTTGCCATTACAGCAACAATAGTTGTAGTCCCGGGCGCGGTGGTCGCAGCCTGATGCTCGACCAAAGGCTGTCGGCAACAATGAGGAGGCCACAGGATGACCACCCACGAAGGCGTCGGATCCGCACTGAGCGCAGACGGCAACGGGCCGCTGGGCAACCGCGTCCACCACGTTCGAGCTGGCGAGTTGGATGGGCATGCCGCCATCAGTGGCGGCACAGTCGGCTCGAAGAAGCTCTGGATGGGCCTGGTAGAGAATGCGCCGTTGAGTGCAACGGACAACCACCATCACGGCGAGTCCGAGGCGGGGATCTACGTGGTCAGCGGTCACCCCGTGTTCGTCTTCCACGACGGCATACAGGAGGTACGGATCTCCGCCGATCCTGGCGACTTCCTGCTTGTCCCCTCGTTCGTCCCGCATCGCGAGGAGAATCCCGACCCGAACGAGCCCGTGGTCGTCGTGATCGCACGGACCACGCAAGAGCCGATCAAGGTCTCCGTGCCCGAGCTGTACCAAGTCAAGGAGACAGGCGCGCGGTAGGAACGAAGACGTGGACAGATTGATCGGGTGAAGCACCCGCGCCCCGCTCCAGACGCTCCGGTCGAACTCCCACCGTGTGGATGATCGGTGCTGGCTCCACCGTCACTCACGGAGGAGCCAGACGCAGCGACCCCGGAAGTGCGACCCGTGCGACCGGGGTCACGCGAACTCCCCGCCGGAGACCGTACAGCCCCGGGCGGGCTGCCGTGCCCCATCCCGCCTGGAGATCATTTACGGGACAGCCCTGAAGAACCCACTGTCATAGGGCTCCGTCAGTCGCACACCTAGCACCCAGGTTACCGAGTCCCGACAAAGCACCGCCAACCAAGATCAGATGCTCTCCGGGTCAGTGGGTTGTCGTAACGTATGAACCCCGCCCGATTGAGCCCCTCACGGATCGCGTCTCAGGGGTCAGCGCCTCTCGTGCGGACGGGTACCGGCTTGCCCCGTGGCCGTCAGAGCCGCCGCGAGTCCGTTCAACCGCAGGCGGGTGGCGCCGCGCAGGTGGGGGAAGTCGTGGTCGGGCTCCGCGGAAGGGGTGAGGAAGGCTGCTTGCTCGGTCCACCTCAGGTGGGTGCTGTCGGCCTCCGGATGCAGTTCGATGGTCACCAGCGAGGTCCAGCGCGGCACGTCGTCCACCCGGGACGTGTACGCGTACACGATCCTCGACCCCGAGGTGATGTCGAGGTATCGGGATGCGTATGCGAGCCGTTCCGGCGGTGCGTCCGGGACCGTGAAGACACTGGACGCTGTCTCGCCGCCGTTCAGGGTGAAGTCGTGGCGGTACGACACCTGGTGGCCCGGCAGCTTGAACCACCGGCGCCGGACCGGAGTGTCGGCAAAGGCCTCGAACACCGCGCTCGGCGGCGCGGCCAGATGGAATCCGACCGTGAAGGTGTCGTGCCGCACCCCTGGGACCGCGCTGCTGTCCTGCTCGTCAGCGGCTGCGTCTGCGGCACTGGTTCCGACGGCGTTGGTGGCCATCTTTTCCTCACATGGAATCGTGGCGGATCGGGCGAGCGCCCATTAGTTACTATCCGTATGTAACGGGGTGCGGCCACCGCGATCAAGGTCTGGCGCTCACGCACTTTCAGGTCAGCTACGCACTCGAAGGGAACCGACACATGGATTCCGCACTGCGCTCCCAGCTGGCGGCCGCCGGGGTCACCCCGGAGTGCGCGTCGACCATCGAACTCGTGCGAGACGTGCTCGCCCGCGTCGGAGACAAGTGGACCGTCCTGGTCATCACCACGCTCGCCGACGGACCGCTGCGCTTCACGACCCTGCACGAGCGGATCGCCGGGGTGTCCCAGAGGATGCTGAGCCAGACGCTCCGCTCCTTGACCCGCGACGGACTGCTCACGAGGACGGCCTACGCCGAAGTACCGCCTCGCGTCGAATACGCCCTCACCCCTCTGGGGCGATCGCTCAGCGACACCGTCACGCACGTGGTGCGCTGGGTGCAGGCACACCAGATCGAGATCGTCCGTAACCGTGAGGTGTTCGACGGAGCTGGTTCCGCGGCGCCGTGAAGCAACGGGCAACGCCGCCGCGCTCTCCGCTCGCTGGGCTCGCGGTGGCATGCGTCGGCACGGCAGCTCGCACTGCCAGGTGTCGGGTGCCCGCCCTGAGTAAGGATCAGGGGGTGAAAGGCCCCTGTAGGATCCGCCGGCCCGCCTTCTCGTCGCCGTCCCAGACGAACACCCCGCCGTCGAGCGGCATCCGCCCCCACAGCAGAAGCAGCAACGATTCCGCGGGCGCGGCCAGCGCGGCCACCGGTGCACCGGGGCCGTACTCCCACGATGCGCCGGTGTCGGTGGCTTCCAGGCGCAGGGCAGCCGTGGGCGGCTGTGTGCGTCCGCGGGCGATCTGCCGGGGCGCCATCGTGTCGAAGACCTCGGCCACCCCCTCGCCCGCGAGTCCGGCGTCGAGCGGTACTCGGGACACCCAACGCGAGTTCGGCGTCCCAGCGGTGGACGAGTGCCTCCATGCAGCGGCGCCGCTGCCAGAAGCCGACGGTGTGCGGCGGGTGGAACGTCCAGGCGGGAGCGGATGGATCGGTGTCCAGTGCCTCGTACAGCGTCTGCGACGCGTCGTCGAACCATCGCACCAGAGCAGCTCGCTCGCGCGGCGCCGCAGGGGGTTGGTAGCCACCGCGCTTCCGGGTGACTGCGGCGGCCGCCGAGAGGTTCGAACTGCCCACATGCTCCGCCAGATTCAGCAGTGTCCAGTCGCCGCAGTGCTCGGCCTGTGCGGTGAGATCCCCCTCGAGACAGTCCCGGAAACCGTCCAGTTCACGGCGCAGGTGGCGGAGAAGCGAAGAGGGTTCCATGCGGCGAAGCTATCCGACACGGCGGGAGCCTGGCACCAGCCCTTGCCGCTGCGGACGCCGGTGGGGTGCCGAGGTCCGTGGCGCATCCGCGCGGTCTGCGCGTTGCCCGAAGGTCTGTGGAACAACGCGTTCAGGACGGTTCGGTCCGGCCTTGGAAGACGACGGTGAGGAGCCCGGGAAAGCACGCTTCGAGAGCGTCCGCGCGCAAGGTGAGGTAGTTTCTGCGGCCTTCGTGGCGGAGGCGGATGATGCCGCTCTCGCGCAGGACTCGCCAATGGTGGGTGAGGGTGGATTTCGGCGCGCCCGTCTCGATCGCACCGCAGTAGGTCTCTTCTCCCGACGCGAGTGCGCGGACGATCTTCATCCGCACCGGGTGCCCGAGTGCGGCCAACACGTCCTCGAGCTTGATCTGTTCGCGGGTCGGGTGCAGGAGAGTGGGCACGGTCCGAGGCTACGGCATATCCGTATATCCGTACATCGGCCGTTCGCGTGCGCTGCAACTGGCCGCTGTGCACCGGGAGTTCGGCCTCGACTATTGTACGGTTCTGCCGTACAAACGTACTCGTTCCCGGGGGTCGTATGCCTGGCGCAGTGTCCGAAGCCGAGCTGGCACGTTCGCTGGAGGGCGGGTTCGTCAGCCGCCACGCCGAGATCGGCGGGGTCCGCCTGCATTACGTGGAAGGCGGCAACGGCGATCCGCTGATGCTGTTGGGGGATGGCCACAGACGTGGTGGCAGTTCCACAAGATCATGCCCGCACTCGCCGAGCACTTCCGGGTCGTCGCCGTCGACCTGCGCGGCATGGGCGGCTCGGGCAAACCCGCCGGCGGGTACGACAAGAAAGCCATGGCCGCGGACATCCGCGGCCTGGTCGGCCACCTCGGACACGACGCCGTGCACATCGCGGGGCACGACATCGGGGGCATGGTCGCGTACGCGTTCGCCGCCAACTACCCTGAAATGACGCGCCGTGTCGCATTGTTGGACATCGCGCCGCCAGACGACCGGTTCTTCGGCTACTCCCTGCTGCCGGTACCCGGGCGCCATCAAGTCGACGGCGACATCCACGCCGGCCCCGGCCGGTTCCTGTGGTGGTTCGCCTTCAACCAGGTCCCCGACCTGCCCGAACGTGTACGCCCGCGCCTACTCCAGCGATGAGGCGATCCGCGCCGGCAACGCCTGGTACCGGGCCCTTGCCCAGGACATCGCCGACGGGAAGACGTACGCTCCCCTGACCGCTCCGGTCCTGGCCCTCGGCGGTGGCGAAGGCACCCGCGCCATCCTGGAACCGGTCCTCGCATCCCGGACCACCGACCTCGAAATCGTCGAGGTCCCCGGCAGCGGCCACTACATCCCCGAGGAACAACCCGAAGCAGTCGTCGGCCACTTCGTCCGCTTCTTCCGCGACCGGCCACACGACGTCGCACTGGGCGGCGCCGTCAGCCGCTGACTGCCGCGCGGCGGCGGTTCACGATCAGCAACCGCGCTGCACCCCGGCGGCACCTGCTATCAGCTTCCTTCAGGTTCCTTCGGACGTACGCGGGCCGGCGCTGTGGTCCCGCACGCCGTCACCGAGGACGAGTCGCAGAGCCGCTTCGGCAACGCGTTGGAGCTGGACGCACGGGACGCCGGAGGCGGCTTGGACGGCGATGCCGTCGGTGATCGTGTGCAACAGCGGAGCCGGGGTTGCCGGTTCGGCTCCGGCGGGCAGGTCGTCCAACTGCTCCAGGCGTCTGCGCAGTGCGGCCACGGCGGCTTTGCGTACGGCGGTCGCGTTCCGCCGGGCGCGCTCGGCACCCGGACCGCAGGCGTGGACGCCTTTGACGGTGAGGCATCCACGAGAGGTGCCGTCACCCGCGGTGAGTTCGACGCTGCCGAGGATCAGGCGCTCGGCAAGTTCGCCGAATGTCGGCGCGGCCAGCGCCACCTCGGCGAAAGCTGCCGGTCCGCGCAGGTAGCGGCCGAGAACTTTGGCGAACAGGTCCTCCTTATTGCCGAAGGCGGCGTACATGCTGGGCTTGTTGATGCCCATCTCGCCGGTAAGGTCCGCCGGCGACGCGCCCTCGTAGCCGTGGCGCCAGAACACGTCCAGCGCGCGGTCGAGTGCTGCGTCGACGTCGAACGCGCGCGGTCGGCCACCGGGCGGCGCCGGGGAGCGTCTGCGCAACGGCACTCCGGGGCACGTACTGCTCCACGGGACACTGGCCGACGGGGCGACCGTGTCCGTGGCTGTCCACGGCGGCAACCGACGGAACGAGTCGGCTTTTTCCTCAAACTCGGTGCGAACGAGGGACGTTGACTGCCGTGCCGCGCCGTCCCGGCATGTACATGCACTGGACCGACTGGAACATCACCGTGAACGGCGAGCCCGTTGCCGTGCCGGCGGCGTACCGCACGGTCCCCGATGCGGTGCCATCGGGCCCGGCCGTCAGGATCGCGGCACTGCACCGCGACTTCGCCCAGGCCCTCACCGAGGATCGGCCTGCCCGCCCCGACTTCAACGAGGCCGCCAGGTATCACCGCCTCCTTGCCGTCATCGAACGCTCCGCAGCGAACGGCGCGCAGGAGATGACCGTCGTCAGGCTTTGAGGCGCTCGCCAAGTGTGCTGCCGGCGGTCGAACGGGTGCACCGGCAGGCGAGACGGCCACTGTCGGCGACGGGCCCTCTCGCCGTCGCGGGTCAGCTCCACGTCATGTTGATCTCACGGCCGAAGTTGAGGTAGCCGGCGCGCTGGAACGCGTTCGCCATGGGGACGTTGCCCAGGTCCGTGGACGCGCGAACGCGAGGGACATTCTGCTGGGCGAGCACGCGGGTCCCTTCGGAGAGGAGGTCGTCGACGTACCGGTTACCGCGGTGCTCGGGGAGCACGGCGATGTAGGCGATGATCGCGTGGTAGCCGTTGTGCGCCGGGACAACGAATCCCACTGGGGCCGCGTTGGGCAAAACGGCGACGCGCCACCAGTCCTTGGGGCTTGTGTAGCGCGCGAGTTCGTCCTCGTAGTGTCTGGTCGCCGCGGCGTCGGCAGACATCCGGTCGAGGTCGTGGCGACTGTGTGCGTCCAGCGTCCCGTCCAGGACCCGGGTCATGAGGGCCGGCAGTTCGGATGGGTTGCGAGGTGTCCGGAAGGCCAGGCGTCCGCTCGGTTCGGGGCCCGGCGTTCCCGGACGCCATTCCAGGCGCAGCCGCTCGACGAACAGTCTGGCGCCGGTGCGCTCAAGGATCGCCATACGGTCCTCGACGATGCCTCTGGAGGAAGCGCCGTCGCGCCAGTCCGGTGGAATGAGGCGGCTGTATTCGGGCGGAGTTGATCCCCCGGGGAGGGTGGCCGACATGGCAGTGCGCAGAAGCCGGACACCGATCTCCACGCGGTCAGGGACCGGCAGGCTGTCGTCGACGTCCAAGACGTCCAGGCTGGCCGGGGTGTCGCCTCCCGGCCGGCTCCACCAGGCCGCCCTGGCCAGCAGTCGGTCACCCAGCAGCGCCATCCACATCCATTCCGGCCGTCGGCGTCCTTGGTCGAGGTCGTCTGCCAGTTCCTCGTTGAGGGTGTACGGCAGCTGGCAGAAGAGGCCGAGCTCTTCGCGTCCGGTGATCGGGCGCATGGTCAGGTTGTTCGGTTCCACGGTCGAGGCATGCTCCAGAGGAGGGCGCTCGTCCGTTCCGGGGTCGGACGGGTCTGCGCCCTGGAAGGAGACAAGCGCGGTGGTCGTGGGGATCATCAGCTTAATCATCAGCTTGGAGAGCATCTGATCTTGGTTAGCGACCCTTTGTCGGGACTCGGTGACCTGGGTGCCAGACCGCGTCGGCGCGGTCACTCGCTCCGTCTGACCGACGCCCAGCTCGTCCGGCAGTACATCGGCTGAGGTCGACGCTGACATGGGTTCAGCCCACCGGCTCGAGCTCGGGTGAGGACGACGGCGCGCCGGCCCATCGGTGCAGGGCGGCTTCGAGGCCGGCGATGTCGGCGGTGTCGGCGGTGTCGGAGGCCCAGGCGACCACCCCGTCCGGGCGTACCAACATCCCGGTTGGCGTCGCGTGGTCGTCGGTCACGCTGCTCACTCGCCCGGCCCAGGCCGCGGCGAGGTGGGCGAACGCGCCGTCCGGAGTGCGGTCGAGCAGCAGGAACCCGCCGCCGTGACCGTGGTCGACCAGACGGGAGCCGTCCCTCAGCCAAAGGTCGGGGACGAACCGGCCGACCAGCGGATGGTCGCCGGGCAGGCCGATGCGCTGCGTGACGCCGGAGATCTTCTTGACCGCGTGGGTCGTGCCCGCCCAAGTGCTCAGCAAATCGGCGACGACCTCCCGCAGTGCGGCCGACTTGGCGTCCCCGCGCATCACCCGGATCTGGGCCCGCGTCCAGTCCAGCACCCAGGCGCCAAGGGGACGACGCTCGGCGTCGTAGGTGTCGAGCAGCCCTTCGGGCACCCACCCGGCGACCACGGCACCGAGCTTCCAACCGAGGTTCATCGCGTCACCGACCCCGAGATTGAGCCCCTGACCGCCGAACGGCGAGTGCACATGCGCGGCGTCGCCGGCCAGCAGCACCCGGCCCGACCAATAGGTAGCGGCCTGGCGGGCGTTGTCGCTCCAGCGGGTCGCGCGGCCGCGCAGCGCGGTCAGCGTGACGTCGGTGCCCGAGACCCGGCGCAGACTGGTCTGCACCTCCTCGAGGGTCACCGGCGCCATGGGGGTCCCCCCCCGCGCGAGCGAAGCCGAGCGTGGGGGAGGTCGGCGAGAGCGCCGTCGAACTCCACGGTGACCACCCGCCCGGGCTGTGGCCCGTAGCGGTACGCCCCCCGGCTCGACCACGCCCATCCGTTCGCGAGCTTCTCCGGGTCGGCGATGTCGACGACCGCCAGGTGTCCGGTGAGTTCGGGGTCGGTGCCGGGGAAGTCGATGCCCGCGAGGCGGCGCACGGCGCTGTGCCCGCCGTCGCACCCGACCAGCCACCCGGTGCGCACTGTGCCGGCAGTAGTGCCGACGAGCACGCCGTCGCCGGTGTCTTCGAGCGCGGTGACCTCCACCCCGCGAAGCACCGGTACGCGGAGTCGCGCGACATGGTCGGCCAGCAGCTGCTCCAGCTCACGCTGTGGCACCATCCTCGCTCCGTCGGCCGCGGTGTGCGCGGCGAGGTCGGGATCGGTGAACCCGAGGGAGCGGCGCGCGGCGCGCCACCAGCCGCCGAACCCCGAGGCCGAAGCCGCCCCCAGGCCGCGGCGCCGCAAGGTCCCTCTCACCGTGGAACAGGTCATCGACACCGCGCTGGGCGTCATCGCCACAGAGGAGTACGAGGCACTGACCATGCGCCGACTGGCCGGCGCGCTCGACACCGGACCCGCCTCGCTCTACGCCCACGTGGTCAACAAGGCCGACCTCGACGAGCTGCTCATCGGGCGGCTGTGTGCCGAGCTCGTACTACCCGAGTCCGACCCCGCGGCCTGGCGGGAGCAGATCCGCGGCGTGTGCACCCAGATACGCGACCAGTACCTGAAATACCCCGGAATCTCTCGCGCCGCGCTCGCCATGGCCCCCACTGACCTCGAGACCCTGCGCGTCAGCGAAGGAATGCTGGCGATCCTGCTCGCCGGCGGCGTCGCCCCGCAGGCCGCCGCCTGGGCTATCGACGCCCTCTTGCTGTACGTGGCCGCCTACTGCCTTGAGGCATCGATCGTGCGCCAGCGATCAGCACATGATGACGCCGCTTGGGTCGTCGACCGCGGCGAATTGCTACGCCGGTTCACCGCCCAGCCTGCCGAGACCTTCCCCCACACCACCCGCCACGCCGCCGAGCTCACCGCCGGCGAGGGCCATGACCGGTTCGACTTCACCCTCGCCCTGATGATCGACGGCCTCGCACACCGCTGGCCCGACGTTGCCCTCTCACCTCGCTTCCTGTGGCAGATGCTTTCTCCCTTCCGGAAGCACCTGTTGCGTTACGTCGTCGAGTTGGACGTCATGCAGTCCAGGCTGGAGGGCCGCACGTCGCTGGACGGATACACCGTCGACTACAGCACCGGCTTCCGGAAGGTGGACCACGACGACCTTCAGGTGCGGTTGGCTCACGACGATCTTCCCGCCCTGGCGCGGAAGTTCTTCGGCCTCCCCAAGTTCCGGGACCTGGCCGCTGATCGGTTCCCGATCGTCTTCGTGGACGAGTACCAGGACACGCCCGCCGGCCTGGTGGAGGCCATGCTGGGCACACCGGTCTGGGGGAGGGTGGGCCGGGCGGTCACGTCGTGGGCGGCCCAGAGCCGGGCGAACTCCGTGCTGCCGGCGAGAAGTTCCTTGACCAGGCTGGTCACCTCCGGGTCGTTGGGGTAGCGAGCTGCGGTGGCGCGCAGGTGCTGGGCCGAGGTCCGGGCGAACTCGTCCGCGTCCGAGACGCCGTACAGCCGTCGGCCGTGCCGGTACGGGCCGAGGAAGGTGCGTCGGACGAGGTTTCGGTCCCGGCGCGACAGGGCGGAGAAGTCCTCCATCAGGGCAGCGGTCAGGTCGTTCCAGGCAATGACCTCGTACGTCGCCGACATCACGATCGCTGCAGCCTCCGGCAGCCGGTGCAGCAGGTCGACGATGCTCTGCCGTACCTCCCGCGAAGGCCCGGGTGGCGGCGCGGGCGGGCACCGGCGAGGTGGTGGAGGTGGTCGAGCTCGGCGTCCGACAGGCGCAGCGCGCGGGCGAGTTGGGCCAGCACCTCACGGGAGGGATGTGGGGCGCGGGCCTGCTCTAAGAACTCCTAACGCAATGACTTCAGGCGCCGCCAGCAGATGAGTGCGCATCCCAGGGTGAGAAAGGCTTCGTGGATGTCG
>NZ_QUAC01000244.1 GCF_003389455.1 Streptomyces inhibens
GGCCCCGGCCGCTCGGGAGAGAGCGGCCGGGGCCTTCGTTGCGGGGTGGGGTTGTGCGTACCGGCCCCGCGGCTCGTGGGGTGGTCAGCCGCTCCCGTTGCGGCCGCGCCCGGAGGTCGGGCTCAGCGGCGTGGTGCGCGGGACGCGGTCCGCGTGCGGCGGCCGCCGGCTGCCCGCCGGGGTGACCGGAGTGCGCTCCGACCGGATGGTGTACGGGCGCGACGGGTGGTGCGGCCAGCCGTCCGGGGCGTGGGCGGCCGAGCGGCCGCCCGTGCCGGCACCGATCGCCTCGCGTACGAGCACCTCGCCCTCGGGGGCGATGCGCTGCCGGGAGACTCCCGGAGCCAGCGAGCCGACCGGCAGCGGGCCACGCAGCGAATCGGGGCGCAGTCGCAGCCACAGCCGCAGCAGGATGCCCATGAGGCGGTCCTCCACCCAGGTGACGCCGGGCTCCAGCCACGGCATCGCCAGCAGCACCAACAGCCCCGCGGCCCAGCCGAGCAGCACATCGCTGACCCAGTGCGTGCCGAGGTAAACGGTCGTCATGCCGACGCCCAGCGCGCCGAGTGCGGCGATCACCGAGAGGGTGCGGCGGCGCAGCGGGGTGGTCGCCAGGTAGGCGAGCACGCCCCAGGTGACCACGGCGTTCGCGGTGTGACCCGAGGGGAATATGTCGCCCCCGAGCCACATCTCGTTGGCGCCGACGGTGGTCGCGTAGTGCGGGCCGAGCCGGCTCATGCCGAGCTTGGCGGCGCCCACGGTGATGTTCAGCAGCAGCAGCGAGGCGCCGAGCACCAGCAGCGGGTGGAGGTTGCGCTGGTGCCAGCAGCGCCAGCCCAGCCAGGCCGCCACCGCCACCGCGGTCGGCCCGCGCTGCCCCAGCACCACGAAGTAGTCGAGGAAGGCATGAATCTCGGGCCACTGCTTGTAGGGCCTGAAGAACATGACTTGCCAGTCGAACGTGACCAGCCATGAAGTGGCCAGCACTCCGGCCACGATCGCGAGATACACCGCCAGCGTGCCCCAGAACAGCCACAGGCGGGTCCGGGTCATGCGGGGTGGTCGGGCGCGATCGGTCGGGCGCTCCTCCATCTGGTCGAGCTTGTCATCGGTACGCACTCAATCGACGTTACCGCGTGTGATGTAGGTGCTTGGTCAAACTGTGCGCTTTGTAATGACGATGTGATGTGGAATGCGTCTCAAGCGCGGCCCCGCCGCAGGGATTTGGAAGGGAATTCGCGGCGATTCTCTATCCCTTCCCGACGCTCGCGTGTCGTCACCCTGAGCGCCTTATCTGTTTTTCTCCGACGGAGTTTATCCGTCATTTGCTCGGGCGTCGTGTGATGTTTCCTCGGGGTGGCGCTCGCGGAGCGGGAGCGTCCGGTCACGGCGGCCAGAAGATGATCACTGAGGGCCCGTGAAGATCACGGCGGGCCCGAACCGTTCAGCCAGAACGCCCCGTAGACCGCGGACCCCACCGCCACCACCCCGATGACCAGCCACGACCGCACCGGGCGCCACCGCGCGAGCCCCGCCGCGAGCGGCAGCAGCAGCGGATAGGCCGGCAGCATCAGCCGCGGCTTGGACCCGAAGTAGCCCTTGGCGGTCAGCGCGAGCAGCAGCACCGTCCCGCCGTAGACCGCCAACGGCAGCGGCTGGCCCCGGCGTACGCCGTGCACATACAGCCAGATCACCAGACCGACGCCGACCAGCAGGCCGAGTCCGGCCGCGAACGCGGGCCCGGAGAGCTGGTGGCCGATGAACGAGGCGAACGCGAGACCGCCGTCGAAGCCGTTGCCCCAGCCGCCCTGGACCTCCAGATAGCCGGTGAGCGAGCCCCGTTGCGCCCCCACCCACAGGAAGTAGCCGCACCAGCCCAGCGGCGCCAGCAGCACGCCGAGCAGCATGCCCCGGTGCTCACGGAGCGCCGCGCGCCACCCCGCACCGCCGGCCCGCGCCCGCCACACCGTCACCGCCGCGGTGATCCACAACGCCGCGACCACCGCCGCACCCACCGGCCGGGTCAGCCCGGCCAGCGAGGCCAGCACGCCCGCCCACACCCAGCGCCCGGTCAGCACGCAGTAGACGCCCCAGGCCGCGAGCGCGGTGAACAGGGACTCCGAGTACGCCATCGACTGCACGATGCCGACCGGCAGCGCGGCCCACAGCGCCGCCAGCGCGACCCCGGTTCCCGGTCCGTGCAGCCGCTCGCCGGTCGCGTACAGCGCCCAGGCCGCGGCCAGCGACGCCAGCCAGGCCACCACCATCCCGGCGTCGGCGGGCGACAGCGGTGAGAGCGCCGACAGCCCCCGCTCCAGCCACGGCAGCAGCGGGAAGAACGCCAGGTTGGAGTGCACATCACCGTTGGCCAGCTGCACGCTGTAGCCGTAGCCCTGCTCGGCGACCCGGGTGTACCAGAGCGAGTCCCAGCGGGCGGTCAGCAGCGTGTGCCAGCTCTTGCCGTTCGCCGCCGACCAGACGGCGAGCACGGCCAGGCCCAGCATCCGCACCGCGGCGAACGCCGCCAGCGCGGGCGCGGCGCGGCGCAGCGCGGCCCGTACGGCAAAGCCGTCGCATCGGGTCCGGCCGGGAACGTCGGCGGTGGCAAGCTCGTTCATCCGGTCGATTATCCAGGTGGCCGAAGAACGATTGCCGACGGCCGGTGGGGGAACGTACGGCGCTGCGATGAGCGTCTCATCGTGAGGTGAGCCACGCGGCAGTCACGGGGACTCGCGTAGTCTGACGTCTCAACTCGCCCGTGCCGCCGGTTCCCCCGGGGCGTTTTCGCGCCCTGATCCGTGGCCGCGAGAGCATGACTGGAGGTGCTGCATGTCCGGGACGACCACGTCCGGCAGGGGACGGACGGCTGGTGTTCCCCGACTTTCGGGCGGCGGTGTGAACCGCTGGACCGTGCTGATCGTGCTCTGTGTCAGCCTGCTCTTCGTCGCGCTGGACACCACGATCCTGTACGTCGCCGTGCCCTCGGTCACCGAGGACCTGCGGCCGGGGCCGGTGGAGCTCCTCTGGATCGTCGATGTCTACCCGTTGATCGCGGCCTCGCTGCTGATCCTCTTCGGCACCCTCGGCGACCGCGTCGGCCGCCGCCGCGTCCTCCTCCTCGGCTACGGCCTCTTCGGCCTGGCCTCGGCCGCCGCCGCGCTCGCGCCCAATCCGCAGATCCTGATGGTGGCCCGCGCGCTGCTCGGCATCGGCGGCGCGATGATCATGCCCGCGACGCTGTCGATCCTGCGGCAGGTCTTCCCCGACCGGCGCGAGCGCGCGGTCGCCATCGGTGTGTGGAGCGCGGTGGCCGCGGTCGGCGCCGCGGTCGGCCCGGTCCTCGGCGGCTTCCTCGTGGAGAACTTCTGGTGGGGCTCGGTCTTCCTCATCAACATCCCGATGATGGCCGCGATGCTCCTGATAGGCCGCTGGCTGCTGCCGGAGTCGCGCGGTGAGCGCAACGGCCCCTGGGACGTGATCGGCGCGATCATCGCGGCGCTCGGTGTGCTGGGCATCGTCCTCGGCGTGAAGCGGATCGGCAGCGGCGCGGCCGTGCTGGGCACGACCACGCTGGTGCCGATCGTCGTCGGCATCGCGCTGCTGACCCTCTTCGTACGGCGCCAGCACCGGCGCGAGCACCCGCTGATCGATATGCGGCTGTTCTCCCGGCCCGCGTTCGGCACCTCCGTCGGCTGCATCGTGCTGGCCATGCTCGCCCTGGTGGGCCTGCAGCTGATCGCCGTCCAGTACCTCCAGCTCGTCCTGGGGCTCAGCCCCCTGGAGACCGGGCTGCGGATGCTGCCCCTGGTCTTCGCCGCGATGGCCGCCGGCCTGACCGGCTCGAAGATGCTGCAGGCCCTCGGCCCGCGCGCCATGGTCTCGCTCGGCTTCGTGCTGACCGCTGTCGCGGTGCTCTGTCTGACCGCGATGAGCAGCCAGGACCGCCCCTGGCTGCTGTCCCTCGGCTTTGTGCTGCTCGGCTTCGGCTTCCAGTCCACGCTCTTCGGGGCGTACGAGTCGATGCTCAGCGAGGCCCCCGCCGAGCAGTCGGGCGGCGCCGCCGCCATCGGGGAGACCTCGTACCAGCTCGGTGCCGGCATCGGTGTCGCGCTGCTCGGCAGCGTGATGAACGCCGCCTATGCCCCCGGTCTGAGCCATGTCGACGGTGTCCCCGGGCGGGCCGCCGCCTCGGCCGCGCACTCCCTCGGCGAGGCCTACAAGGTGGCCGCCGGCCTGGGCCCGGCCGCCAAGGCCGCGCTGCGCGAGGCGGCCCGGGACTCCTTCGTCCGCGGGCTGCACATCACCCTCGTCGCCAGCGCCGTGCTGCTGCTGGTCGGCGCGGCGATCGCGCTGCGGCTGCCGCGCCGGGCCGCGGACTCCACGGAGCGGGCGGAAGGTGACACCGGCGCGAGTGACGGCGCGGTTGCGGGCGCCGGCCGCGGCAGCGAGCCGGCTCCGGCGAGCTCCGGTCGCTGATCCCTCCTCCGGCCGGGCTTCTTCCCCTTTGTGTGTGCACGCCTTCCTTTGTGTGCATACGCGGCGGTGACCCTTGCCCGCGCGGCACCGTGGGCCGTACCGTCGGACGCGCAATAACTACCACTGCTAGTTTTTCGCGCGAGTGCTGAACCTGCCGGAGGCCCCGCCATGTCCGCAACGCCGTCCTCGACGCTTCCGCCGTTCGACCCCAGCGACCCCCTGGGCATCGACGATCTGCTCACCGACGAGGACCGTGCCGTCCGCGACACCGTCCGCCGGTGGACCGCCGACCGGGTCCTGCCGGAGATCGCCGACTGGTACGAGCGGGGCGAACTGCCCGGCATCCATGAGCTCGCCCGTGAGCTGGGCTCCCTCGGGGCACTCGGTATGTCCCTGACCGGCTACGGCTGCGCGGGCGCCTCCGCCGTCCAATACGGTCTGGCCTGCCTCGAACTGGAGGCGGCCGACTCCGGCATCCGCTCGCTGGTCTCCGTCCAGGGCTCGCTCGCCATGTACGCGATCTGGCGCTTCGGCT
Organism: Streptomyces inhibens; assembly: GCF_003389455.1. Taxonomy (GTDB): domain Bacteria; phylum Actinomycetota; class Actinomycetes; order Streptomycetales; family Streptomycetaceae; genus Streptomyces; species Streptomyces inhibens. The sequence goes on from NZ_QUAC01000244.1 coordinate 5,012, forward strand.
CCGAGGAGCAGAAGCAGCAGTGGCTGCCGCGGATGGCGGCCGGCGAGATCATCGGCTGCTTCGGTCTGACCGAGCCCGACCACGGCTCCGACCCCGCCGGGATGCGGACGTACGCCAAGCGCGACGGCGGAGACTGGGTGCTGAGCGGGCGCAAGATGTGGATCACCAATGGCTCGGTGGCCGGTGTCGCGGTGGTCTGGGCCCGTACCGACGAAGGCATCCGCGGCTTTGTCGTCCCCACCGACACCCCGGGGTTCTCGGCCCCCGAGATCAAGCACAAGTGGTCCCTGCGCGCCTCGGTGACCAGCGAACTCGTCATGGACGAGGTACGGCTGCCGGCCGACGCGGTGCTCCCCGAGGTCACCGGGCTGCGCGGCCCGCTCGGCTGTCTCAGCCACGCCCGTTACGGCATCGTCTGGGGATCCATGGGAGCCGCGCGTGCCAGCTTCGAGGCGGCGCTGGACTACGCGAAGACGCGGGAGCAGTTCGGCAAGCCCATCGGCGGCTTCCAGCTCACCCAGGCCAAGCTCGCCGACATGGCCGTCGAACTGCACAAGGGGATTCTGCTGGCCCATCACCTGGGGCTGCGGATGGACGCGGGGCGGCTGCGCCCCGAGCAGATCAGCTTCGGCAAGCTGAACAACGTACGGGAGGCGATCGAGATCTGCCGCACGGCTCGGACGATCCTGGGCGCCAACGGGATCTCGCTGGAGTACCCCGTCATGCGGCATGCGACCAACCTCGAATCGGTGCTCACCTACGAGGGCACCGTCGAGATGCACCAACTGGTGCTGGGCAAGGCGCTCACCGGCCTGGATGCCTTCCGGTGAGCGGCCTCGCCCAGGAACTCTGGTTGATCCCCGGTCGGAAGCATGCGGGACCCGCTCAACTCTGATTGCTGCATTACCCGGGGGGGGGTAACCCCCGGACCCCCAGCCGGAGGCTGCGGTGCCTGGCTCAACTCTGATTGCTGCATTACCCGGGGGGTAACCCCCGGACCCCCAGCCGGAGGCCGCGGTACCTGGCTCAACTCTGGTTGAAGAAGCCGCCGTTGCGGTGGGCGCGGGCCTCGCCGCTGACGACCTTGTAGTCGGCGGGGGTCAGCAGGAACACCCGGGTGGCGACCCGCTCGATCGAACCGCGCAGGCCGAAGGTCAGGCCGGCCGCGAAGTCCACCACACGCTTGGCGTCGGCGGACTCCATGGCCGTCAGGTTGACGATCACCGGGACGCCGTCACGGAACAGCTCGCCGATGCCACGGGCATCCCGGAAGCTCTCCGGGGTGACCGTGGCGATGCGGGTGCCCTGGTCCTGGGCGGCCTCGTCGGCCACCCGGACCCGGGGGTCGGTGACCCAGGGGTTGCCGACCGACTCTCCGGTGTCGGGTCCCTCGGCGTAGTCGTCGTCGTAGTAGCGCTCGTCATCATTGTCGTCGACGAGGCCAAGCCAAGCACTCGCCTTGCGCACCGATCCCATTGACGCCTCCTCTCACCCGTGGTCTGTGTGTGTCCGCCCCTATCGTCGTCCATGAGGCCGAGTGTGTGCCAAGTGGATAGCGGCCGCACGGGGGGTTCGTGACACATCTGGTGCAAAGAGGGTGGCGCGCCGTCAGCTCGCGCGCCCCAGGACGGAACTGACAGTACGACAACCATCACGGTCAGTGCTCGAACGGGTGATGCGGGCAAACGGCCCGCGGGACAGGGGGCGGACCCATGGGTCGGTTCGTGCACGGGACCAGGGCAAATGCCAACGGTCTGGTAACCCGGCAGAGATACGGCCCGACGGCCGGGCGGCCGGCCCGCTGGAGGGATGTTGACGCGGCAGCGGGCTCCGCGCTGCCGCGCCGACTACCCTGCGGGCCGCCAAGTCCGGGCCCGGACAGGGGAGTTCACTTGGCTCAGTGGATCTCCGGCGGGCTGATCCGCGACGTCTTGATCGCCGAGGCGCCGGTGCCCCACTTCTTCAGGATCCGGTCGTAGGTACCGTCCTTTATCAGCTGGCCCACCGCGGCCCGTACGGCGGGCGCCAGCGGGGTGCCCTTCTTGAACGCGAAGCCGACGTCGAGTCGCTTGAACTCATTGAGGAACCGCAGACCCGGCTGCTGCTTGACGGCGTAGCGCAGTCCGTTGATGGTGCTCATCACCACATCGGTGCGGCCCTGCTGGAGCGAGATCCACAGCGCGCCCTGCTCGGCGTAGGTCTTGACGTCGTACGGCTTCTTGCCGGCCTCCTTGCACAGATGCTGGTTCTCCTCCAGCGTCGCCTCGAAGGTGGTGCCCGCGCCGGTGGCGACCGTCAGCCCGCACAGCTGCTTCAGCGAGGTGACTTTCTTCAGCGGGCTGTCCTTGCGGACCGCGAAGCCCTGGCCGTCGTTGATGTAGGTGACGAAGTCGATGGTTCTGCGGCGCTCGTCGGTGACGCCGAAGTTGCCGGTGCCCAGGTCGTATTTGCCGCTGCCGAGGGCCGGCAGGATCGCCTCGAAGCTCGACACCTCGCGGTCGATCCTGAGGCCGAGGACCTTGCCGACGGCGTCGGCGAAGTCGATGTCCTGGCCGGCCAGGGTCTTGCCGTCGGCCAGATATGTGGCGCCGGGCGGGGTGCCGACGCTGGTGGCGAGCGAGAGGCTGCCCCGGGCGCGGATGTCGGCGGGCAGCAGTTCGGCGGCGGCCGGGTCCTTCTTGACCGACGAGACCACGTCCGTGGTGGGGATCTTGGCTTCGGCGGCCGCGGGTCCGGCAGCTCCGGCGCCGCCGGCCCGGTCGCCCGAGCCGCAGGCGGTGAGCGTCAGTACCGCGGTGGCCAGGAGCGCGGCGGCGCGCAGTGCGGTGGTGCGGGGCATGGTGAACGTCATGGGCGCGGGATCTCCAGGTGCTTTTCGAACGGCAGCGGGCCGATCGACTCCGGGGCGGCGGACAGATCGAACAGGGGGCGGTAGCCCGCGGCGAGATAGAGGCCCTTGGCCTCCGGCTGGCGCGGGCCGGTCGTCAGATACACACGGGTGTAGCCGCGGGCGGCGGCGTCCTGCTCCAGGGCGTCGAGGACTTGCCGGCCCAGCCCGCGCCTGCGGTGCGCGGAGTGCGTCCAAATCCGTTTCAGCTCGGCGGTGTGCGCGTCATAGCGGCGGTACGCGCCGCCGGCGACCGGGCCGCCGTCCTCCAGGAGCAGCAGGAACGCGCCCCGGGGCGGGGCGAACTCCTCGGCGGGGTACTCCAGGCTCAGATCGACGGGTCTCTCGTACCGGGTGCTGTATTCATGGGTGAGTTCGTCGAGCAGCGGGCGGGCGAGAGGATCGGTGACGGTGGTGTGCCGGACCGTCAGACGGGTGGTCTCCGGCGGCCGGTGCGCGGCGGCCGTCATCGGACCCCCTCCGTGGCCGGCGACGGCGCCGGGGGTGCGGCGGCGGCGGACGGCCACGGCAGCGCATCGGGCAGTTCATGGCGCAGCTGCGGCAGTACCTCGGCGGCGGTCAGCCGCAGCACCTCGGCCTTGCGGTGGAAGGGCAGCCCGGCGCTGTCCACGGAGAAGAACTGCAGCGCATGCCCGTAGGCCACATGCTGCTGAAGGATCTTGTCGGCGATCCGCTCGGGCGACCCGACCAGCGCCGGACCGTGGTCCGCGGCCTCGTCCAGGCTGCGGAAGGGGGTGTTGTTGCCCGGTACGTCGCGGGCCGTGACGGCCGCCTCGTAGTACGGCGCGAACTCCCGGCGGGCGGTGCGGTCATCGGCCGCGGCGTACAGGGTGCCGCCCGAGCCGACCACGGCCGCCGAGGGATCGTGTCCGTAGTCCGCCCAGCGTGCGCGGTAGTGGTCGATCAGCTTGGCGTAATTGGCCACCGGCTGGATGACATTGGCGGCGAAGACCGGATCGCCCCACAGGGCGGCCAGCTCCACCGAGCGTTCGCTGGTGGCGCTGCCGTGCCAGATGGTGGGCGGCTGCTGATACGGGCGGGGGAGCGTGGTCGCGTCCTTGAGCGGGGGCCGGAAGCGGCCCGACCAGGTGACCTGCTCCTCGCTCCACAGCCGGCGCAGCAGCTCGTAGTTCTCCTCCTGCAGCGCGTACTGGTCGTCCGGGTTGCGGTCGAAGAGCTGCCAGGGCTCGGGGGCGTTGCCCTTGCCGATGGTCAGCTCCAGCCGGCCGCCGGAGAGCTGGTCGACGGTGGCGAAGTCCTCCGCGACCCGGACGGGGTCGAGGGTGGACAGCACGGTGACGGTGGTGAACAGCCGGATGCGATGCGTACGGGCCGCGATCGCGCTCAGCACCGTGGGCGGCGAGCTGGACAGGAACGGCGGGCCGTGCCGCTCTCCGACGCCGAATGCGTCGAAGCCCAACTCCTCGGCCAGAACGGCGAGTTCGACGACCTCGTGGAGCCGTTCGTGCGGGGTGAGGAGATGCCCGGACGCCGCGTCCGGGACGTTGTCGATCAAAGTCATGATGCCGAAGCGCATACCGCGCCCTTCTTCGAGCGTGCCGAAGGAAATGAGGACAGAAAAGCCGGAAAGGTACTGCGGGTGTGCGAGGGGAGGGTGCGCCGGTACGGCGGCGCGAGGTGTGAAGGCGCGCGGTGACAGGGAGAGAAGAACCGCGAAACGGCCCGGCCTTATCGGCGGCGGGCTTCAGGGCAGGGGGTCAGCTCAACAGGACGACGACCACACGCGACCGAAGTCGATGTGGTCCCGGGTGACCAGCCGCTGCCATGCATACATGCGACTAAGTGGAACAGGCATCCGTTTCCGCGTCAACCATGAAGTGATCCCTCGCTCGCAGTGTGGACAGCCTTGACAGCGGGGCGCGTTCACCGCATAGCCTCAAGAGCCGGTCGTGCTGAGGGGCGCGGCCCGTTCTGTCTTTTTCTGCCTGTGTGAAGGCACGCGACTCCCGTGTTCGCTCTCTGCATCCACGGAGCCTTCGCCATGTCTTTGGTAGACCCAGCTTCCGACACCCTCGAAGCCCTCGCCCCGCCTGCCGCGGCCCCGCCCGGCGGCACCGGCGCCACCGTCCCGCGGATCGTGCCGCGGCGCCGCACCGGCCAGTGGGCGGCGGCCGCCACCGTCCTCGTGCTGCTGGCGCTGGCCGTCGTCTCCGTCGTACGCAACGACGCCTTCCAGTGGGACGTGGTCGCCGACTACTTCCTGACCACCGCGGTGCTGCGCGGCCTGGGCCTCACCCTGTGGCTGACCGTGCTCGTCATGGTGCTGGGCTTTGCGCTGGGCACCCTGCTCGCGACGATGCGGCTGTCCGCCAACCCCGTGCTGCGCGGCGTCAGTTGGGGATATGTCTGGCTCTTCCGGTCGATGCCGATCCTGGTGCAGCTGCTGTTCTGGTTCAACATCGGGGCGCTGTACCCGACGATCCTCGGCATCAGGACCGTCAATCTGCTCGGCCCGGTCACCATCGCCATCATCGGCCTCACCCTGCACGAGGCCGCCTACGCCGCCGAGGTGGTCCGCGGCGGCATCCTCTCCGTCGACAAGGGCCAGCTGGAGGCCGCCCAGTCGCTGGGGCTGGGCGCCTGGCGACGGCTGCGCCGCATCGTGCTGCCGCAGGCGATGCGCTCCATCGTGCCGCCGGCCGGCAACATGCTGATCGGCACCCTCAAGGGCACCTCCATCGTCAGCGTCATCGCCGTCCAGGACCTGCTCTACTCCGTGCAGCTGGTCTACCACCGCACCTACCAGGTCATCCCGCTGCTGCTGGTCGCCACCTTCTGGTACGTCGTGGTCACCTCGGTGCTCGGCGTCGGCCAGTTCTACGTCGAGCGGCACTATGCGCGCGGTACGGCCGGTGCCCGATGACGCCGCCCGCGCTGTCGTCCGTACGGCCGTCCGTCGTGATCGTGGGAGCCGGACCGCGGGGCACCGGACTGCTGGAGCGGATCGCCGCCAACGCCCCCGAGCTCTACGGCGATACCCCCCTCGACCTGCACCTCGTCGATCCGCATCCGCCCGGCGGCGGCCGCATCTGGCGCGCCGATCAGTCGTCCCTGCTGTGGATGAACTCCACGGCCGAGGACGTCACCATGTTCACCGACGAGAGCGTGGAGCTGGACGGTCCGGTGCGGCCCGGCCCCTCGCTCGCCGAGTGGGCCCGCGCGGTGCGGGCCGGCGAGATCGCCGTCGAACCCGGCCTGGCCGACGCGATCGCAGAACTCGGACCGCGCGACTTCGCCGGCCGGCGGCTGCAGAGCGCCTATCTGAACTGGGTGTACGAGCGGTCGGTGGCCGCGCTGCCGCCGACCGTTGCCGTCCATGAGCACCTGCGCACGGCGGTACGGGTCTCGGGCTCACGCGACGGCCGGCAGCAGGTGTGGCTGGACGGCCGCCCCACCCCGCTCCTCGCCGACCTCGTCGTACTCGCCCTGGGGCATCTGGAGGCCGAACTCCCGCCGGAGCAACGGGAGTTGAGCGAGTTCGCGGCCCGCCACGGGCTGACGTATCTGCCCCCGGCGTTCACCGCGGACAGCGATCTGAGCGCACTGCGCCCCGGCGAGCCGGTGCTCGTCCGCGGCTTCGGGCTGGCCTTCATCGACCTGATGGTGCTGCTGACCGAGGGCCGCGGCGGTACGTACACGGCCGGCGCCGACGGACAGCTGACCTACCGGCCCTCGGGGCGTGAGCCCGTTCTGCACGTCGGGTCGCGGCGCGGGGTCCCGTACCACTCCAAGATCGGCTACGAGCCGGCCGGCGAACGGCCGCCGCTGCCCCGCTTCTTCGGGCCCGAACAGGTCGATGCACTGCTCGCCCGGCCCGGGATCGACTTCCGGCGCGATGTCTGGCCGCTGATCGACAAGGAACTGGGCTTTGCCCACTACCACCGGCTGTTCACCGCCCACCCCGGGCGCACCCGTATGAACTGGCCGGACTTCGAGGAGAAGTACGCCGCCGCCGACCCCGCCGGCGCCGCGCTCCAGGCCCTGGTCAGCGCCGCGGTCCCGGACCCCGCCGACCGCCTCGACCTGGACGCCCTGGACCATCCGCTGGCAGGTGTGCGCTACCCCGACGGCGACGCACTGCAAGAGGGCCTGCGCGGCTATATCGAGGCCGACCTCGCCCGCCGCCACGACCCCGAGCACAGCCCCGACCTGGCGGTCTTCCTCGCGCTGCTGTCGGTCTACGGCCAGCTGGTGCGGATCGGCGACCGCGGCCCCTGGTGGCACGGCTTCTTCAGCTATCTCGCCTCCGGCCCGCCGGGGCCGCGGCTACACCAGCTCCTCGCGCTCTCCCGGGCCGGTGTGGTGCGCTTCCTGGGCGCCGACACCACCGTCACCGCCGATGAGCGGCGCGGGGTGTTCCGTGCCGAGAGCGCCAGTGTGCCGGGGGAGTCCGTCGAGGCCCGCGCGCTGGTGGAGGCGCGGCTGCCGGAGCCGACCGTCGAGCACACCCGGGACGCCCTGCTGCGCGCCCTGTACGCCGACGGGGCGGCGGCCACGCCCTCCCCCGAGCTCTTGAAGAGCAGGGGGGACCCCCAGCTGCTGGCGGTGGCCGCCGCCGACGCCCGGATCCTGGACCGGTCCGGCCGCCCGCACCCGCGCCGCTTCGCCCTCGGCCCGCACACCGACGCCCGCTCCGGCGGCGCCTTCGCCCGCCCCCGTACCAATGCCCCCGCCTTCCGGCAGAACGACGCCACCGCGCGGGCGCTGCTCACCTTCCTCCGGGAGCGGGCCGCCGTGCCCGTCCCCGTATCCGCCGCCTCCGTCCCCCGCACCGCACCCACCCCCGAGGACTCCCATGTCGCTGACCAGTGATCCCCCCGTCGAACAGGCCGCTCCCCAACAGGCCGCTCCCCAACGGGCCGGACCACCGCCGGCCGACGCCCCGCCGGCCCTGAAGGTCGTCCCCGTACGCCATCCCTGGCGCTGGGCCGCGATCGTGGTGACAGCCGTGCTGATCGCCCAGTTCATTCACGGTCTGGTCACCAACCCGGCCTGGGAATGGGAGGTGTTCGCCCAGTTCTTCACCGCCGAGACGGTGCTCAGGGCCGTCTGGACCACCCTCCAGCTCACCGTGTACGGCACCGCCCTCGGCTTTGCGCTGGGCATCGTGCTGGCCTTCATGCGGCTGTCCGCAAGCCCCTTCCTGCGCTGGGTCGCGTTCGGCTACATCTGGGCCTTCCGCTCCATCCCGCTCATCGTCCAGCTGCTGTTCTGGTTCAACCTCGCCTACCTCTACAAGCGCCTGGACTTCGGTATCCCGTTCGGCCCCGGCTTCTTCCACTTCGACACCATGGGCCTGGTCGGCGCGATGGGCGCGGCGGTGCTCGGCCTGGCGCTGCACCAGGCCGCGTACGCCGCCGAGATCGTGCGCGGCGGGGTGCTCGCGGTGGACGGCGGACAGCTGGAGGCGGCCGCCGCGCTCGGCATCCCCCGGCTGCGGCAACTGCGCCGCATCGTGCTGCCGCAGGCGATGCGCTCGATCCTGCCGAACGCCACCAATGAGGTCATCTCGCTCTTCAAAGGCACCTCGATCGTCTCCGTCATGGCGATCGGCGAGCTCTTCTACCAGGTCCAGGTCATCTACGGACGGAACGGCCGGGTCGTGCCCCTGCTGATGGTGGCCACCGCCTGGTACATCCTGCTGACCACCGTGCTCTCCGTCCTCCAGTACTACGTGGAACGCCACTTCTCCAAGGGAGCCACCCGATGAGCACGCAGGGCGCGATGGTCGAGGTCCGCTCGGTCCGCAAGAGCTTCGGCTCGCTGGAGGTCCTGAAGGGGGTGGACCTGGCGGTCCGTACCGGCGAGGTCGCCGTCGTCCTCGGCCCGTCCGGCTCCGGCAAGTCCACCCTGCTGCGCACCATCAACCACCTGGAGAAGGTCGACAGCGGCTCGGTGAGCGTGGACGGCGCGCTGGTGGGCTACAAGCAGTCCGGCAACAAGCTCTACGAGCTGCGCGAACGCGAGATCCTCAAGCAGCGCACGGAGATCGGCTTCGTCTTCCAGAACTTCAACCTCTTCCCGCACCTGACCGTGCTGGACAACATCACCGAGGCTCCCGTCTCCGCGCTCGGCCGCCCGAAGAAGGGCGCCGTCGAGTCCGCGCGCGCCCTGCTGGCGCGGGTCGGACTCGCGGACAAGGCGGACGCCTACCCCCGGCAGCTCTCCGGCGGCCAGCAGCAGCGGGTCGCCATCGCCCGGGCGCTCGCCCTGGAACCCAAGCTGCTGCTCTTCGACGAGCCGACCTCCGCGCTCGACCCGGAGCTGGTCGGCGAAGTCCTCGATGTCATCAAGGACTTGGCGCACCAGGGCACCACCATGATCGTCGTCACCCATGAGATCGGCTTCGCCCGCGAGGTCGCCGACACCGTCGTCTTCATGGACGGCGGACGGATCGTCGAACAGGGCCCGCCCGGGGAGGTCCTCGACCACCCGCGCCATGAGCGCACCAAGTCCTTTCTCTCCAAGGTCCTTTGAGCATGAGGAGCACTCCGTTGAACCGCCGCACCCTGACCGCCGTCCTCGCGCTCGCCGCCGGCTCCGTACTGCTCACCGCCTGCGGCGGCGGTACGGCGCCGGGCGGGAACAGCGAGAATGTCGCGGCCGCCGGAGCCGATGGGCTGAAGATCAATATCGGCCCCGACCAGCACCGCATCCACGGCACCAAGGACCCGAAGATCGCCGCGCTGGTGCCCGCCCGGGTCCGCAGGAGCGGTGACCTGCGGATCGGCGTGAGCGCCGACGGCAGCCCGCCGCTGACCTTCCATGCCACCGACGACACGACCCTCATCGGCGTCGAGGAGGACATCGCCACCCTCGTCGCCGACANGACGACACGACCCTCATCGGCGTCGAGGAGGACATCGCCACCCTCGTCGCCGACACCCTCGGCCTCAAGCCCCGCTTCGACCCGCTGTCCTGGGAGAACCTCTTCGTCGGCCTGGACAGCGGCAAGCTCGACGCGGTCTTCTCCAATGTCACCGTCACCGAGGAGCGCAAGGACAAGTACGACTTCGCCACCTACCGGCTCGACCAGCTGGCGATGGAGGCGAAGAAGGGCAGCGGCTGGAAGGTCCGCGGCCCCAAGGATGTCGCGGGCCGGACCATCGCGGTCGACTCCGGCACCAACCAGGAGAAGATCCTGGTCGACTGGAGCAAGGAGAACGAGAGGGCCGGCCGCAAGCCGGTCGACATCAAGTACTTCCACAAGCCCTCCGACACCTACCTCGCGCTCCAGTCGGGCCGTCTCGACGGCTTCTTCGGCCCGAACCCGACCGCCGCGTACCACGTGAACACCGCGGGGCAGACGGAGATCGTCGGCACCTTCTCCGGCGGCGGCAGCGTCCAGGGCAAGATCGCCGCCACCACGAAGAAGAACAGCGGCCTGGTCAAGGCCTATGCCGCGGCCCTGCAGAAGGTCATCGACGACGGCCGCTACGGCAAGGTGCTGGCGCGCTGGGGGCTGACCGGCGAGCGGCTGAAGACCTCGCAGATCAACCCGCCCGGCCTGCCCAGGACCGCGAACTGACCCGGCGCCCGGCACAGAAAGGAAGGCCCACCCCCATGTCCGTACCCCGCGCCCGCTGCATCTGGCCGTCGCGCTGGACGCCCCGCAACGGCCCCAAGGGCCTGTTCGTCGACCGTGTCGTACCGCTCCTCCAGGGGCGCGGCGGGTACCGCACGGAATACACCGGCACGACCCTGCGCTCCTACTTGGGGCTGACGGAGCCCGCACACCCCGTAGGGAAGGGTTCACGGTCATGAGCACCCACGCACTCCAGGAGTGGCAGGACTGGCGCGCCCAGCGCGTTGCCGGCGTCTCCCAGCCGTACGGCCCGCTCGCCCTGGCCGGCACCCACTGGCTGGCCGACCGTCCCGACGGCCGTATCGAGGGGCTGCCGGGCATCTGGACCGAGGAGGGCGACGCGGTCGTGCTGCGGGCGGACGCCGAGGAGGGGCTCACCGTCGACGGCAGGCCGGCGGCGGGCGCGTTCCGGCTCGGCCAGGACGCCGGTCCCGAAGCGGTCCGGGTGGTACACGGTGAGCGGCATCTGCTCGTACTGCGGCGCGAGGGCCTCTGGGCGGTGCGCGACTACGATCCCGCCGCCCCGGCCCGCCGCGGGTTCGCCGGTATCGACGTCTTCGACCACGACGAGCGCTGGGTGCGGCCCGGCCTGTTCCGGCCGTACGCACAGGGCCGCACGGTCCAGGTGCCCAACGCCGACGGACAGCGGCGCGGTCTCGGCCTCGCCGGTGAACTCGCCTTCACCTTCGAGGGGGACGAGCACACCCTCCAGGTCGCGGTCGAGGGCGACGGCTCCCTGTGGGCCGTGCTCGCCGATGCCACCAGCGGCACCGACAGCTACCGCTTCCGCTTCCTGCGGGCGCCCGCGCCCGCCGAAGACGGCACCGTCACCGTCGACCTCAACCGCACCCTGCTGCCGCCGTGCGCGTTCGCCGACCACTTCCTCTGCCCCTTCCCGCCGCCCGGCAACACCCTGCCCATCGCCCTGCGGGCGGGCGAGCGGAACCGCATCGTCCACTGATCCGTCCAAGTCGCCGACCGAGGGGGTCAGCACCGCCCCGGCAGCCGCCAACCAGGCTGCCGGGGCGGAGTGTTGGGGCTCTGGCCGTGCAACAACCGTGTGTCCCGCACAAGACATTCGTGTGGGCCTCTTGCGCTGCGGGGGTGGTGCGCCCGAAACTCCGCTCAGCGCTTGTCAGGGGCACGCCGAAATGAACGTGCGGATTCTGGTGTGCCCTTTGGCTGCGCCTCACCGGGCTGCCCACAGGCGGCCCCCCGATCCCCTCGGAGGAATCAGTGAGGAACGAGCGCACCACCCCCCGCAGCGGCATAGCGAGACGCACCCGGCTGATCGCCGTGGCGTCCGGACTGATGGCCATCGGCGCCATCGCCGTCCCGACCGCCAACGCCCAGAACCCCGCACCCGCCACGACGTTCAGCGCCTCCCAGCTCTCCGCCGCAGGCAACGCGGTACGCGCCGCGGATGTCGCCGGCACCGCCTGGCGGGTCGACAGCGCGACCCACACCCTGGTCGTCACCGCCGACCGCACGGTCTCCCGGGCCGAGATCGCCAAGATCAAGCAGGCCGCGGGCACCAACGCCGACGCGGTCCGCATCGAGCGCACCGCGGGCACCTTCCGCAAGTTCATCTCCGGCGGCGACCCGATCTACGCACCCAGCTGGCGCTGCTCGCTGGGCTTCAACGTCCGCAGTGGCAGCACCTATTACTTCCTGACGGCCGGTCACTGCACCGACGGCAACCCGCCCTGGAGCACCGGCTCCGGCGCCTCCATCGGCAGCACGGTGGGCAGCAGCTTCCCCGGCAACGACTACGGCATCGTCAAGTACACCGGCTCGGTCACCCACCCGGGCACCGTCGGCAGCCAGGACATCACCAGCGCCGCCACCCCGTCCGTGGGCCAGTCGGTCACCCGCCGTGGCTCCACCACCGGCACCCACAGCGGCAAGGTCACCGCCCTGAACGCCACCGTCAACTACGGCGGCGGCGACATCGTCTCCGGACTCATCCAGACCACCGTCTGCGCCGAGCCCGGCGACAGCGGCGGCCCGCTCTACTCGGGGACCACGGCGCTCGGCCTCACCTCCGGCGGCAGCGGCGACTGCACCTCCGGCGGCACCACGTTCTTCCAGCCGGTCACCGAGGCGCTCAGCGCGTACGGCGTGAGCGTCTACTGACGCCGGCCGGCTGATACCTGCACCTCGCACGCACCGGTATCCGTACACCGCACCACACAAGGGCCCCCGTCCGCCGGCGGACGGGGGCCCGGCCGTGCCCGCCGCGAGCCTCGACCGGCCTCCGGGCCGGGCATACCATGGAATCACGCCCGATTCGGACGGCATACGGCACACATCAGGGGGCCGTGATGGTCGAAGAACTGGTGACGGCCGGGGTGGGCCTGGCATGCGCCGGCGCGGTGTATTTCATGGCGGCGGCGCGGGTGGTCAAGCAGTACGAACGCGGTGTGGTGCTCCGCCTGGGAAAGCTGGCATCCGTGGTGCGGGGACCGGGCTTCACCATGATCATTCCGGGCATCGACCGGATGCGTAAGGTCAATATGCAGATCGTGACGATGCCGGTGCCCGCCCAGGAAGGCATCACCCGCGACAACGTCACGGTCCGCGTCGACGCGGTGGTCTATTTCAAGGTCGTGGATGCCGCCGACGCGGTCGTCCGGGTCGAGGACTACCGCTTCGCGGTCTCACAGATGGCCCAGACCTCGCTGCGGTCGATCATCGGCAAGAGCGAACTGGACGATCTGCTCTCCAACCGGGAGAAACTCAACCAGGGGCTGGAGCTGATGATGGACAGCCCGGCCATCGGCTGGGGGGTGACCGTCGACCGGGTGGAGATCAAGGACGTCTCGCTGCCGGAGACGATGAAGCGGTCGATGGCCCGCCAGGCCGAGGCCACCCGCGACCGGCGCGCCCGCGTGATCAACGCCGACGCCGAGCTACAGGCCTCCAAGAAGCTGGCCGAGGCCGCCGCGGCGATGTCCGACCAGCCGGCGGCGCTGCAACTGCGGCTGTTGCAGACCGTGGTGGCGGTCGCCGCGGAGAAGAACTCCACCCTCGTCCTGCCCTTCCCCGTGGAGCTGCTGCGATTCCTGGAGCGCTCCGGGCTGCAGGCCCAGGCGCAGACCGCCCAGGCCGAGGCGGAGGCGGAACGGGAGCGCGTACAGCCGCCGGCCGGCTCGACCGCCCCGGAGATGTCGCCTACGCCCGAGGTGCCGCCTACGCCCGAGGTGCCGCGTACCCCCGTCGAGAGTGGTGACGGCATGGGGCCGCTGCCGCAGCTGGAGGAGCTCCCGGAGGCGGAGAACCTGCCGTAGCGCCGGCCCGCCGGCGCCCGCGCCCGGTGCGTCCGCCGGGCCCCGACCGATCGTCGTACACGCCCATGAGTGGGGCGGTGTACGGCGATCTCTGCTGCGCAGGGGCCGGCCCCCGACCGGTGTGATCCGGCCAGCTGGAGTCCTCACACGTTGCCGGCCGCCGAGCGCCTCGCGTGCCCGCTGATGTCCGCACTCAGGACGACGTGCGCGGATATCGGTGTGTCCATCGTGTGGTGAAAAGGTGAACTCCCGTATGCAAGACCGGAACTCGGTCTTGTGCACGAGTGAGACGGGTGGGAATACTCGGCTCCGCACGTTGGCATGGACGCGACTCCCCGAGGCGCTGCTCCGCGGGGCGGAGCCGTTCGTGTCCCGATTCTCACTCTCCGGGCCCGTGCAACTCCCCACAGTTCGGGCCCATCCCCCCACGGGAGGCTCTGAGTTGAAGCACCGACGCATACCCAAGCGGCGCGCCGTGATGGCAGGCGCGGGAGCGCTTGCGCTCGCCGCCACCGCCACTGTCACCCTCGCCAACGCCAATGCGGCCCCGGCCCCCACCCCCACGGTGGCCAAGCTGACCTCCGCCGCGGCGAGCACCCTGGCGTCCCAGTTCAAGACCGGTACGGCCGGCGCGTTCTACGACGCCAAGGCGAAGAAGCTGGTGGTCAACGTCGTCAGTGAGGCGGCGGCCAAGGTCGTACGGGCGAAGGGGGCGGAGGCCAGACTCGTCAAGCACACGCTGGCCCAGCTCGACGCGGCCCGGCAGACGCTGAAGTCGAAGGCGACCATCCCCGGCACGGCCTGGGGCGTGGACCCGCAGAGCAACAAGGTCGTGGTGACCGCCGACCGTACGGTCAAGGGCGCCGAGCTGGACCGGCTCACCAAGGTCGCCAAGAGCCTCGGTGACAAGGTCGAGGTCCGCCACAGCAAGGGTGAGTTCAAGCCCTTCATCGGCGGCGGCGACGCGATCTGGGGGAGCGGTGCCCGCTGCTCGCTCGGCTTCAACGTCGTCAAGGACGGCCAGCCGTACTTCCTGACGGCCGGCCACTGCGGCAACGCCGTCAAGAGCTGGTCCGACCAGCAGGGCGGCTCGGAGATCGCCACCACCGAGGACTCCAAGTTCCCCGGCGACGACTACTCCCTCGCCAAGTACACCGGTGACACCGCGCACCCGAGCGAGGTCGACCTCTACAACGGCAGCACGCAGAAGATCACCAAGGCCGCGGAGGCCACCGTCGGCGAGAAGGTGCAGCGCAGCGGCAGCACCACCCAGGTGCACGACGGCACCGTCAAGGCGCTGAACGCCAGCGTCAACTACCAGGAGGGCACCGTCGACGGTCTGATCCAGACCGATGTCTGCGCCGAGCCCGGCGACAGCGGTGGCGCGCTCTTCGACGGTGAGAGCGCACTCGGCCTCACCTCCGGTGGCAGCGGCGACTGCTCCGGCGGCGGCGAAACCTTCTTCCAGCCGGTACCGGAGGCCCTGGAGGCCTACGGCGCGCAGATCGGCTGAACCGGCACGGCACACCGCGCCGACCCGCGCGGCGCGCACGGCGCAGAGCACGGCACCGGCCCCCGGACCCGCACCACGTCCGGGGGCCGGCGCCGTCCCGCGGCGCTCAGTCCGCCGTCCGCCCCTCGGCTGCCCGCCCCTCCGCCGCGCGTCCGTCGCCGGGCCCGAAAGCGGCCAGCGCCTCCTCGGCCGAATGCCGGGCCCGTACATACGTATCCGCCCAGGCGGCCGCCGAGGGATAGCGCGATTCCCGGGCAATACGGGCGCAGGCGGTGTCGTAGTCGAACGGAGTGTGCCGCAGGGTGACCGCCCCGCCGCCGGGCCCCAGCAGCGCCCAGTGCGCGCCCGGTCTGCCGTACGGCATGCCGACGCTGCCCGGGTTGACCACCAGCCGCCCGTGCGTGAACCGCACATACGGCATATGGGTATGCCCGCAGACCACGGTCCGTACCGCATCGGGCACCTCCTTCAGCACCTCGGCCCAGCGCTCGGGCCGGGAGTCGACGAGCACCATCTCCTCGTCGTCGCGCGGGGTGGCGTGACAGAAGAGGACCGGCCCCAGCCCGGCCACCTCCAGCGTCGCGATGGCGGGCAGTGACCGCAGGAAGTCCAGGTCGTCCGGGCGGAGTTGGTCCGCCGCCCAGAGGCCGACCGGATCCGCCGGGTCGTCCTCCTTCCCCGTCCGCAGGGCCGCCATCTCGCGGTCGGCGTTCCCACTGATCCACACGGCGCGGTCGCCGAGGCCGCGCAGTAGATCCAGGGTCTGGCGGGGGAGCGGCCCGGCGAGCAGATCGCCGGTGAGCACGATGCGGCCGGCGGCGCGTACGTCCGGCTCGGCGAGCACCGCCTCCAGCGCCGGCAGCACACCATGGATGTCGGAGAGCACGGCAACGCCGGTCCCCTCCGTCGGGCCTTGCGGCCGCGGTGAGTTGAGAGCCATGCGCCGAGCCTAGGACGCCGAACGCAGCGGTCCCCGGGCACCGCCGTCCGGTGCCCGGGGACCTCGACCGGTCCGGTCAGAACTCGAAGACCGAGCCGCTGCCGTCGGTCATGGCGCAGGAGTTGGCGAAGGTATACGTGTACGACACCCGCTTGCCCTGCCATACGCCGTCCGCGGTGACCAGTATGGGGTCCCACTCCTTGGTGCACAGTCGCTCCGACGCGGCTTCGGTCACCGCGCGGAAGTCACCTGCCACCGACCGCAGTTGGGCGCAGGCGGCTCTCGGCGCCGGGTGGCTGCCGGTCGCCACCGGTGTACAGCTGAGCGTCACCGCGCGCTGCACCGTGGCGGTCTCGCGACTGGTGCCCTGGCCGACCGTCAGCACCAGTTCCGTCGGGGCGTAGAGCCCACCGCTGCGCGCGGGCTGCGCCGGTGCGGCGGCGGCCTGTGCGGTGGTGGCCAGCGTGCCCAGAACCAGCGCCGCGCCGAACGCGACCGCCCCAGTGATGTACCGCATGACGAACACTCCCTTGCTCGAAGGTGCAGATACCGGACGGGAGTCTGGCCCAACCGCACCCCGAAAGCATCCCGGGTGCGCACGCGGCGATTGCTTTGAGTCGTTAGATGAAAGCTGAGCGTAATGGCGCGAACATTTCGGGGATGTTACGGAGGAGTTGTGAATAAATGGTGCGCAGCCAGCGGGGATGCCGTGTCGGTCATGCTTCCGGCAAAAGCCGCACGGACCCGGAAGGAAGGGATCCGGCCGCCGACCGGCCGTTCGGGCGGGTTTCGATCTCCGGCGATTGGCCGAAGAGGGGGGCCGGAGGAACCCTCCGCGCCGCCGGGGGTTCCCGCGAAGGTAAGAACCCCGACTCCCGCCGTCCTACCGGGCCCCTTGCGCCGTCTTACCGGGCTCCGTGCGTCGCCCTACCGGGCTTCCTCGCGCCGCCCGTTCGGCCCGTTCGCCCCGTCCAGCTCGGGCAGCCCCGCGGTCAGCGCCCGCATGCCCCGCGCCACCAGCTCGGCCGGCCCCTGCGGCCCCTCCGCCGGCTCGTCCCCCGCCGCCCACTCCTCCACCGCGACCCGCATCGCGGTGTTCGCGGCGGCCGCGGCCAGCCGTACCTCCAGCGAGCCGGCGCCGGTCAGCCGTGCCAGGACCGGCGTCAGCGCCTCCTCGGAGTCGTGGTGCACCCGATGCCAGACCGCCCGCAGCGCCGGATCGCCCGGCATCACCCGCAGCAGCCCGCGGGTCCGGCGCAGCGCCTCCGCGGCCGGCTCGTCGGCGGGGGTCAGCGCCCGGCGGGCCGCCCGCTCCAGCACCTCGCGTACGGGAGGTGCGCCCGGCCCGGCCGGCGGCGCGGCCAGATCGTCGATCCACTGCCGCACCCCGACGGCGAGCAGCGGCGCCACCGCGTCCTCCTTGGTGCGGAAGTAGCGGTAGAAGGTGCGCAGTGCGACCCCCGAGGCGCGTGCGATCTCGTCCGCGGTGACCGCGGCGCCGCGCTCCGCGAACAGCGCCGCCGCGGTGCGGGCGATCTCCAGCTGGGTCTCGGCCTTGCGCCGCTCGGTGAGCGAGGGGCGGGAGGGACGGGAGGGACGGGAGGGCGGTGCGGTACGGGGCTCGGGGGGCATGGGATCAGCTTACGGAGCGCGACGACAGATCGGCATGTCATGCGAGAGTGGCACGTCATGCCACTTAGGCGTACCGTGCATACGCACCTTGAGAATGGAGCAGCACCATGAACCGCTTGAACCGCTTCGACGGCCGCCGCGTACTGATCACCGGCGCCGGCTCGGGCATTGGACAGGCCACCGTCCACCGGATCCTCGCCGAGGGCGGCCGGGTGGTGGCGGCGGACATCGACGCCGCGGGCCTGCGGCTCACCGCCGAGCGCGCCGCCGCGGACGGGGCCGCCGGCCGGCTGGAGACCGCGGTGCTGGACATAGCCGACGAGGCGGCGGTCCGCGCCGGTGTCGCCGCCGCGGTGGCCGGCCTCGGCGGCCTGGACGTCCTGGTCAACGCGGCCGGCATCCTGCGCTCCGCGCACACCCATGAGACCAGCCTGGACCTCTTCAACAAGATCATTACGATCAATCTGACCGGCACCTTCCTGATGATCCGTGAGTCGCTGCCCGCCCTCCTGGAGGGCGAGTCGCCGGTCGTGGTCAACTTCAGCTCCACCTCCGCCTCGTTCGCGCACCCGTACATGTCGGCGTACGCGGCGAGCAAGGGCGGCATCCAGTCCATGACGCACGCCATCGCCGCCGAGTACAGCAAGCGGGGGCTGCGCGCGGTGTGCGTGGCGCCGGGCTCCATCGCCAGCGGGATGACCAGCGGCCGCGGACCGGGCCTGCCCGAGGACGCCGATATGACCTTGTTCGGCAAGCTCGCCCCGGCCATCGGCGAGGGCTTCGCGGGCCCCGAGACCGTCGCCGGTGTCATCGCGATGCTCGCCTCGCAGGACGGCGCGTTCATCACCGGCACGGAGATCCGGATCGACGGCGGAACGCATATGTGAGCCGTGGGGGGTGTGCGCGGTAGGGCCCGGGTGGGGGCGTGTGCGGTCAGGCCCGGGTGGGGCGTGTTCGCTCTGACCCGGGTGGGGCCGGGGCCCGTCAGGCCTGCCCGGTCTCGAAGCGGCTCACCTTGCCGTCCTCGATCGTGAACTGCCAGTGCGTACGCATCTCCTCCCAGGTGTCATTGCGGTAGTTCGCCACGAGGGACAGCCCCCCGTCCGCCTCCGACTGCACATCCATGTGCCCGCGCGTGGCGAAGATCTCCCGCTCGCACCACTCCCGCAGATCCCGGTCGGACCCGTCGTCGGACATCGTCGCGCCGGGCGCGAGAGCGGCGAAGAACGCCTGCTCGTCGTGGCCGTTGATGGCGGTGACCAGGTCACGCACCGCGGGGTGGGACAGCCGGTCGGCGGGGATGGTCATGATGCTGCTCCTGGGTCTGGGGCTGGGTCTGAGTCGCCGTCGCCCCCTGGTGGTGCAGCGTGTTTTCCACGGGGCGCGAGCGGCTACGCGCCCCGGGGCGGCATTCCATCCGTTCGGAGCGGGACGGGCTCAGCCCGGTAGCCGCTCGCCCTCCTTGCGGCCGCCCTCCGCCCCGTTGCCCTCCTCCTTCTTGCGGAAGACCGAAAGGACGAGGGTGATCAAGGTGCCGCCCACCGCCCAGGCGGAGAGCACCAGCAGCGGTCCGGTGATCGCGTTGCCGCGGAAGTAGGCGAGGGAGCGCGCCGTCCAGGTGCCCGCGCCCGGAGGGAGGGCGGGGCCGATCGCGCGCCAGAACGGGGGGAGCAGGGGGTAGGGGTAGGCGCCGCCCGCGCTCGGGTTGCCCAGGATGACGATCAGCAGGATCGCCAGGCCGATGCCGATGATGCCCAGCAGGGCCTGGCAGGCCAGGGTGGTGGCGCCCACCGCGAAGACGACCAGGGCGCCGAGGCCCCACAGTCCGAACAACGAGCCGGGCAGCGCACCGAGGACCGGTCCGACGACGATCGCGCCGGCCAGCCCGGCGACGATCGCGTACAGGGCGAGCGCGGCCAGCCGGATGACCGCCCGGTGCCCGTTTGAGGGGCGCGCCCCGGCGCTGATCGCGAGGATCGCCGCGCACAGATAGCCGCCGACGCACCAGCCGACCACCAGGTAGAAGGAGGACAGGCTGCGGCTGTCGCCCGGGTTCGCCGGGGTCACATCTCCCGTGCGTACGGTGCGGTGCTGCGACTTCTCCGCCGCGCGGACGACCAGCTCGACCGCCTGGGAGAGCGAGGCGCCGCCACCGCCGGCGACCAGCAGCCGGTCGGTGCTGCCGCGCGGGTCGACGATCAGTGCGCCGGCGATCTCCCGGTCCGCGATCAGGCGCAGCGCGTCGCGTTCGGAGGCCACCGCCCGGGCGTCCAGGGGGGAGCCGGGCAGCCGGTCCAGTTTCCCCACCAGCTGCCGGCTGACCTGCGCGGGGGCGACCACGCCGAACGGTACGTCGGTCGGCCTGGGGTGGTGGAAGGCGCCGGTGTACGACGTGATGAACGCGATCATCAGGCCCAGTACACCGAGCACCAGCAGCGTGGCATGGGGCGTCACCGCGCTTTTGACCTCCCCGAGGAAGGTGGTGCGCGTGCCGTCGTCCGTCGTGGCCATGCGCCGCTCCTCGCCACACTTCGGCTGCCGGTATGGGGCTTTTGCACGCCTATCTTTCGGTAGGCGGGAGGGGCGTGCCGGGCGGGCGGGGCCGATCGGCGGATGGCGGGGGTCGGCCCCCGGCGTGTTGTTCGTACGAATGTTCGATGAGCGGTTATGGTGGAGGGGAGGAACGAGGGACACAAGGTCAGTCGGGGGGGGCGGATGAGGCGCAGGAGGTGCGGATGCCCGGGTTCACGCATCTGCACACCGCTTCGGGGTACTCCCTGCGCTACGGCGCCTCCCATCCGGAACGGCTCGCCGAGCGCGCCGCCGAACGCGGGATGGACGCCCTCGCACTGACCGACCGGGACGGGCTCTCCGGAGCCGTACGGTTCGCCAAGGCCGCCGCCGAGGCCGGCATCCGCCCGCTGTTCGGCGCCGAACTGGCCGTGGCGGAGCGGGAGTCGGGACCCGCAGCCGGCACAGTCACCGTGCGCCGCCGCACCCCGGTGCGCGGCGGTGCGTTCCTCGACGAGTCCGCCGCCCGCGCCGTCTTCCTGGCCCGCGACGGAGCGGCCGGCTGGGCCGCCCTGTGCCGGCTGGTCTCGGCCGCCCACACAGGCCGGGGCGAACAGCCCGTCCTCCCGTGGAGCGCCCTGGAACCCCTCACGGACGGACTGACCGTGCTGCTCGGCCCGGACTCCGAGGTCGGCCGGGCGCTGGCCGCCGGCCGCCCGGACCGCGCCGCCCGGATCGTCGCCCCCTGGCGCGAGCTGTACGGCGAGGCGCTGCGCCTGGAGGTCGTCGACCACGGGCGGCCCGGCAGCGGCCCCGGCTCCCCGCGGCTGGCCGCCCGCACCCTCGGCTTCGCCGTCGAACAGGGCATCCGCGCCGTCCTGACCAACGCGGTCCGCTACGCCGACCCCGGCCAGGGCCCGGTCGCCGACGTCCTGGACTCCGCCCGCCGCCTGGTGCCGGTGGACCGGCACCGCCCCGAGGCCCGGGACGGCGGCGAGCGCTGGCTCAAGGACACCGCCACGATGAGCCGCACCGCCGGGCGGATCGCCGAGGCGGCCGGATTCCGGCGCGGCCTGGCGCACCAGCTTCTCGCCATGACCGAGGAGACCGCGGGCGAGTGCCTGGTCGACCCGCGGGACGACATCGGGCTCGGCCGGATCCACTTCCCCGAGCCGCGGCTGGTCGGCGCGGAGCACCGCACCGCCGCCCGGGTGCTGCGCTCGCGCTGCGCCGCCGGGATGGTGCTGCGCGGCTACGACCGCGACCGCGTGCGCTGGGAGCGGCTGCACGAGGAGCTGCGGACGATCGAACGGCTCGGCTACCCCTCGTACTTCCTGACGGTTGCCCAGGTCGTCGACGACATACGGGAGCGCGGCATCCGGGTCGCGGCCCGCGGGTCCGGCGCCGGGTCCCTGGTCAACCACCTCCTGGGCATCGCGCACGCCGACCCGGTCGAGCACGGGCTGCTGATGGAGCGCTTCCTGTCCGAGCGGCGGGCGGCGCTGCCGGACATCGACATCGATGTGGAGTCCGCGCGCCGGCTGGAGGTCTACCGCGCGATCTTCGACCGCTTCGGCGCGGAGCGGGTCGCCACGGTCTCGATGCCCGAGACCTATCGCGTACGGCACGCCGTACGCGACGTGGGCGCCGCCCTGGGCATGGACCCGGCCGAGGTGGACCGGCTCGCCAAGGCCTTCCCGCACATCCGCGCCCGCGACGCACGGGCGGCGCTGGCCGAACTCCCGGAGCTGCGCGGGGTACGGGAGGCCGGCAGCGAGCGGCTGTGGCAGCTGGTCGAGGCGCTGGACGCCCTGCCGCGCGGTATCGCCATGCACCCCTGCGGCGTGCTGCTCTCCGATGCCACCCTGCTCGACCGTACGCCCACCGTGCCCACCAGCGGCGAGGTCCCCCATGGCCTTAAGGGCACGGGAGGTGCCCCCCTCGCCATGTCCCAGTTCGACAAGGAGGACGTGGAGGACCTCGGGCTGCTCAAGCTCGATGTGCTGGGCGTACGGATGCAGTCCGCGATGGCGCATGCGGTCGCCGAGATCGGCCGGGCCACGGGGCACCGGATCGATCTCGACGACCCCGCACAGGTGCCGCCGGGAGACCCCGCCACCTACGACCTGATCCGCTCGACCGAGACGCTCGGCTGCTTCCAGATCGAATCACCGGGCCAGCGCGACCTGGTCGGCCGGCTGCAGCCGGCCACCTTCCACGACCTGGTCGTCGACATCTCGCTCTTCCGGCCGGGGCCGGTCGCCGCCGACATGGTGCGGCCCTTCATCGAGGCCCGGCACGGCCGCAAGGCGGTCCGCTATCCGCACCCCGACCTGGAGGAACCGCTGCGCGAGACCTACGGGGTGGTGGTGTTCCACGAGCAGATCATCGAGCTGCTGCGGATCATGACGGGCTGCGCCCGGGACGAGGCGGACGAGAAGCGGCGCGCGCTGTCGCATCCGGAGCTGCAGGGCAGGGTGCGCGTCTGGTTCGCGCAGCACGCCGAGCGGCGCGGTTACCCGTCCGAAGTGATCGCGCGCACCTGGGAGATCGTCGAGGCCTTCGGCTCGTACGGCTTCTGCAAGGCGCATGCGGTGGCCTTCGCGGTGCCCACCTACCAGTCCGCCTGGCTCAAGGCGCACCACCCCGCGGCCTTCTACGCCGGACTGCTCACCCACGACCCCGGGATGTACCCGAAGCGGCTGCTGCTCGCGGATGCGCGGCGGCGCGGGGTGCCGGTGCTGCCGTTGGACGTGAACCGGTCGGCGGTCGCTCATCGAATCGAACTGGTGTCCGGTAATGGTGGCTCGGGCGGCGTCTGGGGGCTGCGGCTCGCGCTCTCCGACGTCCATGGGATGAGCGAGGCCGAGGCGCGGCGGATCGAGGCCGGGCGGCCCTACCGCTCGCTCCAGGACCTGTGGCAGCGGGCCAGGCTGTCCCGCCCGGTGGCCGAACGCCTCGCCCGGGTGGGCGCGTTGGACTCCTTCGGCGCGAACCGCCGGGACCTGCTGCTGCACATCGCCGAGCTGCACCACCACCGACGGAGCGCCTCCGGCGGACAGCTGGTGCTGCATACGGAGCAGGAGGCGATGGCCGATGTGGTCGAGCCGGTGGGGCTGCCCGACCTCGGCGAGGTCGAACGGCTCAGCGCCGAGCTGGGCGTCCTCGGCATGGACGCCTCCCGCCATCTGATGGCTGATCACCAGGAGTTCCTCGCGGAGCTGGGCGCGCTGCCGGCCCGGCTGCTGCGCAATGCCAGGCACGGCGAGACGGTGCTGGTCGCCGGGGCCAAGGCGGCCACCCAGACACCGCCGATCCGCTCCGGCCGCCGGGTCATCTTCACCACCCTCGACGACAGTACGGGGCTGGTCGACTGCGCTTTCTTCGATGACAGTCATGCTGTTTGCGCACACACCGTCTTCCACTCCTGGCTGCTGCTGGTGCGCGGCACGGTCCAGCGGCGCGGTCCGCGCAGCCTCAGCGTGGTCGGCGCCGCTGCCTGGAACCTCGCCGAGCTGGCCGAACTGCGCCGCGAGGGCGGCCTGGAGGCGGTCGTCGCCCGTCTCGCGGCGGGGCGGAACCAGGGGGCGGGGGCGGCGGACGAGGTGCCCGGGGCGGAGCCCGGGAAGGACGGGGACCGGGACGAGGACCGGGATCGGGACGGGGGCCGGGAGCCCGAGCCGGTCGGCGCCCCCGGCCGCACCATCCGGCTGGAGACCGGGTACGAGCTGCACCCGTGGGCCGACCTCCAGCCCCCGGGCGAACGCGCCGCCACCGGCCGCAAGTTGTGGCACTCCAGCCCAGGGAGCGCGGGATGACCCCCGGTGCGGAGCCCCGCGGCGCCGCGCGGCCGCCGGGCATGCTCCATGTACGGTTCCGGGCCGTCGGCGACACCCCCGTGAGCGCCGGGGAGTTCGAGCAACTGCTGCGGCTGCTCGCGCAGTTCACGCCGATGATCGAGGCGCTGCCGCCGGACGCCGCGCTGGCGGACGTACGCGGTGCGCTGCGCTACTTCGACCGGGACGCCGCGGGCATCGCCGAGCTGGTGCGGCTGCGCGCGCTGGCCTGGCACGGCGTACGGTGCACGATCGGGATCGCCGCCAACCCGCTGCTCGCCCGGATGGCGGCCCAAGAGGCGGCACCCGGAGAGATCCGGGTCGTGCCCGATGACGCCGAAGCCGTCACCGCGTTCCTCGACCGCCGGCCGGCCTCGGCGCTGTACGGCGTCGGCCCGGCGACCGCGCGCGCCCTGTGTGCGTACGGACTCGACAGCGTCGGCCGGATCGCCGCCGCACCGCCCGCGACCCTGCAACGGATCCTCGGCGCGAAGACGGGCCGGGTCGTATACGAGCGGGCCCACGGCATCGACCCGACGCCGGTGACGCCCAATGCCGCCGCCCGCTCGATGGGCGCGGAACACCGCTTCGCCCACGACGAGTTGGATCCGGCCAGGCGCCGCCGGGCACTGCTCTCGCTCGCCGACGGCCTCGGGGCCCGGATGCGTGCGAGCGGGCAGGTGGCCCGCGCGCTCACCCTCACCGTCCGCTACGCCGACCGCTCCACGACCATCCGCACCCGGCGGCTGGACGGTCCGACCGCACACGGGCCCGCGCTGACCGAGGCGGCCTATGCGCTGCATGCCGCGCTCGGGCTGCAGCGCGCGCGGGTACGGTCGGTGGCGCTGCGCGCGGAGGATCTGTGCCGCGCCGAACTCGCCGCGCGCCAGCTGACCTTCGACCCCGCCGACGACAAGGCGCACCGCATCGAGGCGGCCATCGACCGGGCCAGGGCACGCTTCGGGACCGGGGTCCTCGGGCCCGCGGCGACGCTCGGCGGGGCCGGCCCCACGCCCCTGCCCCCGGGCACGAAGCCATCCGGCCCCGGGGCCGGGCGGCCTTAGCACCCCGGCCGGCGGGCCTTTGTACGTCAGCCGGCCGGCCTCGGCGCCTCAGCCGTAGAGCCGCTCCGCATACCCCGGCCCGTAGTGCTCCTCCAGCTCCTCCAGAGACCTGTCCTGGGCCTCCAGGCTCTTGACGATCCGGGCCCGCGAGGGCAGCGCCTCCGGCTGCCAGGTCTCCGGCTTCCACAGATCCGAGCGCAGAAAGGCCTTGGAGCAGTGGTAGTAGACCTCCTCGACCTCCACCAGCAGCGCCAGCCGCGGACGGTTGCCCTTGACGATCAGCTCGTCGAAGAACGGGGCATCGCGCAGCACCCGCGCGCGGCCATTGATGCGCAGGGTGTCGCCGCGCCCCGGAAGGACGTAGTTCAGCCCGACATGCGGATTGCCGAGGATGTTCAGCAGGCCGTCCAGGCGCTTGTTGCCGGGGCGGTCCGGGATCACCAGGGTGGTGTCGTCCAGGACGTGGGTGAAGCCCGCGGGGTCGCCCTTGGGGGAGACATCGCACCGGCCCTGCGCGTCCGCGGTGGCTATCAGGCAGAACGGGGAGCGCGCCAGCCACTGACGGTCGAGCTCCTGCAACCGGTGGCGGGTCTTGTTCGCGGCATGGGAGCTGGGCTCACCGATCAGCTCGCGCAGCTCCGCCTCCGACGCAATCTCCTCGATCCCCGTCAGATCTACGGGCCGATCCGTCCGCGCCGTCTCCATGGGTGTCTCCCCTCACGCCACTTCCCTGGTCAAGGCGTTACCGACTGTACGGGACGGGACCGACAATCGGCCCGGCCGTGACGTAGGGGGCACGGCATCCTGAGGCCGTTGCGGTCCGGCGCGCTTCCGTCCGCCGCGCATGCACGATTCGGGCGCCGTGCACCCCGGACGTCCGGTGAGAGTTGTGTGTCGTTTCCTTCACCGTCGCACCGCTGGTACGCACTGCTTACCCGGCCGTAACTTACTTGCCAGTCAACTGCGTTGGCCCTTGCGATCCGGATCGCAGGTGAACGGCTCACCGAGCACTTCGGAGTCCCCTCGCCCCGCAAGGAGCATCGTATGAAGCTGCGCTGGTCACGAACGCTCACCCTCCTCCCCGCCCTCGCCCTGGCCTTCGGTGCCACCACTACACCCGCCGCTGCCCACCCGTCGCCCGCCACCACCCCGGCCGGAGACGCTTCGCGTCGCCCCTCTCGCCTTGCCTCCACCGTCAGCAGCGGCTGGAACAACTACTCCTGCAAGCCCTCCGCCGCGCATCCGCGGCCGGTGGTCCTGGTGCACGGCACCCTCGGCAATTCCGTGGACAACTGGCTCGGTCTCGCGCCCTACTTGGTGGCCCGCGGGTACTGCGTCTTCTCCCTGGACTACGGTCAACTGCCCGGCGTCCCGTTCTTCCACGGGCTGGGTGGGGTCGATGCGTCCGCCCGGCAGCTCGCCACGTACGTCGACCGGGTGCTGGCCGCCACCGGGACGCACAAGGCCGATCTCGTCGGGCACTCGCAGGGCGGCATGATGCCGCGGGTGTACCTGAAGTACTACGGCGGCGCGGACAAGGTGAACGCGCTGATCGGGCTGGCCCCTGACAACCACGGCACCGACCTGGACGGCCTGACCCGCCTGCTGGACCACTTCCCCGGCGCCAAGGAGTACCTCGGCAAGCTGACCCCGGGGCTGACCGACCAGATCGTCGGCTCCGACGTCCTCAACCGCCTCAACCAGGGCGGCGACACCGTCCCCGGGGTGCATTACACCGTGATCGCCACCAAGTATGACGAGGTGGTCACGCCCTACCGGAGCGGGTTCCTCGACGGCCCCGACGTGCGCAACGTCCTGCTCCAGGACCTCTGTCCGGCCGACCTCGCCGAGCATCTGGCCATCGGGCTCGCCGACGGCGTCGCCTTCCACGAGACGGCCAACGCCCTCGACCCGGCCCACGCCACCCCGACCACCTGCGCCGGGGGCTGACCGGGAGCCGGCCCGGCCCCGCCGCCTTGGCGGGG
>NZ_QUAC01000310.1 GCF_003389455.1 Streptomyces inhibens
TGAGGTGCATTGCGACATCGGGGTTGCGCCGGTGCGTCCCGCCGAGTTCGTGCACTTCTCGATCGCACAGATCGCCGGACAGGGCGCGGGGTAGGGGAGGGCTGTGGCGTATCCGGTGGTCAGGGAGGGCGACAAGCTCGTCGTCCTCCCGCCTGAGGGAGCGAGCTGGCTCCCTCCCGCTCTGATCGTGCCGCTCAAGGGCACGGGGAGGTTCACCGCCTGCGGTCCGCACGTCTGTGTGCCGACCGATATCGAGGGGATGGCTCCGGTGACGGCCGACTATGTCCGGCCTCTGTTCCCCGTGAAGGGGACAGGAACCCTCACGTTCCATCTGATGCCGGCGCACAAGGCCGCCCACAGCAACACCAAAGGGGGCCTGCCCCTCGTGATCGATGACGGCAGGACGAAGCTGGCGTATACGTACACGGTCAGCGTCGCGGCCAGCAATGACAAGGGCTCTGACCCCACACCCCCGACGTCCGGGAACGCCGAGTTCTTGCGTCTCCCCATGCCCAGGCCGGTGAACGCGGGCTGAGTCCGCTCAGCCCGTCTCCGTGAGGAATACGTAGTCGTAGGTGTAGTCCTTGCCCTTGATCTGCTTGATCAGGCCCTTGAAACGGCCGGTCTCCGTGAACGTCGCACCCGGGAGGAGAAGGACCTCCTCTTCGTCCGGGTGCTTGGAGAACTCCGCGATGTCGCGGCCGCTGCGGCCCGTGAGGTTCACGTGGTAGAGCACCCTCCGCCCGCCGACCGGAGGGCGCTGGAGCGGCAGGAACTCCAGGGCCTGCTCGTCGTCGCGGCTGGTGCTGCCGAAGGGGGCGAAGGTGTGCCGTGCGCCCTGGTGGAAGGGTTCCCATGCGGCGCGGTAGACGGTCCCGGTGACAGGCGGCAGATGGGAGAGCGCCTCGGCGAGCATGTCGGCGTGCAGTTGGCCCTCTTCGCTCAGCCGTTCCGACAGTGCCTCCATACGGCTCTGGATGGCGTCCAGCAGCCGTTTGGTCTGCCGCTTGGACGCGACCCCGTCGAGGTCGCGCGCCGTATAGGCGTCGATGCGCCGCTTCAGCTCGGGGTCGCGCCAGGTGGCGAAGGGGATCTCGGCGACCTGGTCCTCCTTCAGCGGGCCGATCATCTCGCCCGCCAGGAGGCGCGTGCCGAGCGTGGGCAATGCACGCCAGGACAGCACGCGGTTGATGAGCTGGTGGCTGCCGCCGGTGTACTGCTCCAGGGCGAGCAGATACGGCTCGGTGAGCGCGGGGTGATGTCCCTGCCTGTCGAGCTTCCGGCGCCTCGCACGGGCGGCGCGCACCATCCGCTTGTCCACGGTGATCAGTCCGTCGTCCTCCGGGCCGGCCTTCGCCAGGTCCAAGTAAAGCTGCGCATGCGGAGGTTCGGGCAGCGCGGTGCCCGGAAGGGTCTCGCGGAGGAAGACATGAAAGGCGCGGTACATGCCCACCGCGTCCTGGGAGGAGGCGGGCAGATCCGCCAGGCCGGTGAGCCCCGCGGCCTTGGCGCCGCGCAGGATCTCGTAGAGCGAGTGGTCCCGCGTAGGCAGCATCCAGGCGACCACCGCGAGAAAGAACTGCCGCTCCACGAGCTGCCGGTCCTCGCCCGCGGGCGGACGGAGCCAGTGCATGGCGCTGACCATCCTGGTCGTGGTCCCGGAGATCCCCGCCACCAGGGGCACACCGTGCTTGTCGTGCTTGCGGTACCAGAGGGCGGAGGGATCCATCGCGTACATGGCCGCGCCGGGTGTCCATGGCAGCGGGAACTCGGCGCCCGGCAGCCGGTGGTCGAGCCGCGCCGCCCGCATGGCGTCCGGGGTGACCGTGAGGGAAGCGGGTTGCAGGCGTCCCTGCTCGTCGTGGTCGAGCCCGGAGACCGTGAGGGGTTTCAGATTCTCCTCCAGGTACGCCAACTCCTCCTCGCTGAACGGCATGCCGAGCCTGTCGTACTCGCGCAGCGTGGGCTTTCCCGGCCCCGTCTGCTGATCGGGGCGCTCGGTCCGGCCCCACTGACTGCGGCCCATGGAGACCGCCTTGCCGAGCCCGTGCCGGGCGGGCAGATTGCCCAGCGCGAAGACATCGTCGGCGAAGAGGTGGGCAGGGATGCCCGGCAGCGACTTGAGCCGTTTGCGGTCCTTGCTCAGCAGATACGCGCGATAGCCGCGCAGCGCAGGGGTGTCGAGTCCCAGCCGGTCGGCGAGGGCGGTGTCGCCGTCCAGGACGACGCGGTGCAGAAGGGTCTTGAACGACACCTCGCGCTCGTCGTCGGGCTTCTCGGCCTGCTGGCCGTACTTGTAGTACGCCGCGTTGTAGAACGCCGTCATGAGCTGGCGCACGGTGGCGCCCGAGCCGGGTGCGCAGGCGTCCCGCAGCCGGGCGCCCAGGTCGCCTCCGGTGCCGACCTGGCCGGCGCTGGACGGGTCGTCCTTGAAGAAGGCGCCGGCCGCGCGCTCCGGGGTGAATTCCTGGCCGAGCACCGAGGCGAGGCGCAGCACGGCGAGTTGGGCGACGCGCCGCACGGCGGGCGCACGCTCCAGCGCGACACCGAGCCGCTGCTCGTACTCCGTGGTGGCCGACTGCCAGCGCGGTGAGCGCCGCGCGCGCTCGTGAGCGTGGGGTACGCGGAGCGGAGCCGGCACCGGGGCGAGCGCGGGGCGGGGCGGGGCGACTGGCGCGGGGGCCGGGTCGGGGATGTGGCTCGGGCCGGCGACGGGCTCGGGCTCTGTCGTGTGTGCGCCGGTCGGGTTCATGGACTCACGCCTCCTGGAGGGACGGGAACCGGCTCTCGTCCAGATAGCGGCCGAGCTTGAGATATTCGTCGCGTACGGCAGCCAGCAGCTCGCCGGTGCCGACCGGGCGTCCGGACTCGGCGGCGCGATAGGCGGCGGTCAGCACACAGCAGCGAATGGCGCCCCCGGACAGGTCGAACTCCTCGGCCAGCAGGTCGAGGTCGAGCCCCGGGGCGCGCGGGACCTCGGTGCCCAGGCAGCGCTCCCACAGGACACGTCGTTCGGGCGCGTCGGGGGAGGCGAACGGTACGACGAGATCGAGGCGGCGCAGGAAGGCGGTGTCGATATTGGCGTGCATGTTGGTGGTGAGCAGCGCCAGCCCGTTGAAGGTCTCCAGGCGCTGCAACAGATAGGCGGTGGAGGTGTTGGCGTACCGGTCGTGCGCGTCCACCGTCTGCGCGCGTTTACCGAAGACCGCGTCCGCCTCGTCGAAGAGCAGCGCGGCGTCGGTGTGCTCGGCCTCGGTGAACAGCGCTTCGAGGTGCTTCTCCGTCTCGCCGATGTACTTGTCCACGACGGTCGACAAGTCGATGACATACAGATCCAGGCCCAGATCGCCCGCCACCACCTCGGCCGCGAGCGTCTTTCCTGTCCCGGAGGGCCCGCTGAACAGGGCGCTCACCCCGATCCCGCGCCCGCCCCCGGGCCGTAGCTTCCAGTCCAGCAGCACGCGTTCCCGGTGGCGGGCCCGACGGGCCAGGTCCTCCAGCAGCGCCCGGGGCTGCGCGGACAGCACCAGATCCGCCCAGCCGGCGACCGGGCGCACATGCCGCGACATCCGGCCGAGCGCGCCGTCACCGCGCCGGCTGCGGCAGGCGCTCCGGTCGAGCCGCGCCGGGACCGCGCTGCCGTCCGGGCGCAGCTCGACCGGCGCCGTTGCCCCCGGGCACGACCAGTCCGGGTCCCACGGCCGGGCGCCGGTCAGTGTCAGGGGGAGCGGGGGAGCATGCGGCGCCGTGAGCGGCACCAGCGACTGCCGTACGCCGTACGGACCCCCGTCGGCCAGCGCCTCCACGGGCCCGGCGACCAGCCCGACGCCGCGCAGCCGCGCCTCCAGCGCCGCGGCCCGCAGGAGGGTGTCGGGCGTGTGCGCGCCACCGGAGAGCCCGGACAGATCGAGCCGGATCACGGGGCCGCCTCCGGAGCGTGGATGCTCCGTACGGGCCGAGGCGCCGCGCAGGTACAGGGGCGGTCCGTCCCGCTTACCCAACGGGCCTCCGCAGTCGGTGAGTTGGGCGACACCGCGGAGCGCGCCGGGAAGGACTTCGGGCTCGTCGTGGCCGAGCAGATGAGCGGCCACCCGGTCCGGCACGCGCAGGGCCCTCGTCAAATACGGACGCGAGCCCTCCTCGCCCGGCTCGATCTCCAGCAGTCCGCCCGCGCGCAGCGCCCCGTCCGGATCCAGCGCGGCCCGCCCCCGTACGGAGTGCGGGGGCAGACCGCACAGCACGAAGGTCAGTCCGATGGTGGCGCGGCGGCGGGTGATGTCGTCGTTGAGGTAGCCGTAGCAGCGCTCGACCCGTGCGTCGAGGTCCGGCGCCAGCGCCACCAGCAGCAGATCCCGCTCCAGCTCCGACAGTCCGAAGCGGGCGGCGAGCCGGCGCAGCGGCACCGTGCGCCCGGCCTCCTCGGCCTCTTGCTCGGTGGCGTCCAGCGCCGCCGCGGTCAGTGCGTCGCCCTCGTCCGGCGGCAGCGGTGCGGAGGTGCCGCGCAGCATGTGCGGGGCGAGCTCGTCGGACAGATACAACCCCCGGAACGGGTCGTCGGGGGGCTGCGGATCGCACTCGGCCCGGGCGGTCACCGCCCGCTGGATGCGGGACTGGACCAGCGCGAGACGGGCGAGGAGCGGGCGGGCCTCCGTCTCGTCGCGTCCGTATGCCGCGGCCGGGGCGGTGGCCGTCATGTGCCCTCCTCCGTACCGGACCCGGTGGCGGGAGGCTGCGGCGTGGACGTGGGTGTGGACGTGGACGGCGGCTGGGGCTTCGGCTTCGGTTTCGGTTTCGGGGGCCACTTCTTCCAGTGCGGCGGGGGTGTGGGAAGGGGGAACTCGATGCGGCTGTCGGGGAGTTCGAGGTTCTTGGTCACCCAGTGGGTGTAGAACGCGGGCATGTGCGTGGGCAGCGGCAGGACGACCGTCACATTCAGCACCGGCTGGAGGAAGTGGCCGACCGCGCTCCACAGCTCGGCCAGCGCCCGTTCCCCGATCGGCGGGCGGCCCACTTCGAGGAGGGCGGAGAGCCGCATCGCCTCCAGCGACTCCGGCAGCTGGACCGCGAACTCGCGGTCCCGTGCCAGGTCGATCAGCAGATCGCCGAGCATCTGGTGGGACTGCCGCGGGTCCGAGGTCCAGGCCGTGACCAGATACGACAGCCGCGCATAGCGGGGCGGATCGTGGTGCGCGACCTTCCGCGGGTCGGGCTTGTCGTCGCTGTAGAGGTTGACCGTGCCCGTCTGGCGGCGGTCCAGGTCCTCGCGGATGTCGTGGAGGTAGATGCCGACGGTCTTGGTACCCGGCGTCTCCCCGGGACGTTTGCCTCCGGTCGGGGGCGTGAACTCGACCGTGAGCCCGGCGGGCCGGCCCAGGCCCTCCCGTACGCGGTCCTCCAGCGCTGCGTCGACGAGCTGGATCATTTCGCCTCCCGGGAAACCGCCCGAACCGCCTGCCGCACATCCATGCCCACGTCCGTCACGGCCCCCGGAACGTGCATCCCGGTGTCGACCGCGAGGAACTGCTCCCCGGCCGTGTCCGCCACATACAGGCGCCGCTTCGCGGGGTCCGGGTGTGCGGCGAGACCGGAGAGGGCCTGGCCCGCCTTGAGCGTGAAGCGGACGATGCCCGTCCCGGCGTCGATGACCTGCACCGTGTCGCCGCCCTCGGCGGTCGCGTAGACCTCCCGGCCATCGGGGGAGACCGCGAGCCGCGAGGGGGCCGCGAGGCCCGTCCAGGCGCGGGGGAGAAGCTCGGGCGGTCCCAGCCTGATCCCACTGACCCCGTCCTCCTGGGTGAGCAGCGCCTCGTCGGAGCCGGACGGGAAGTCCACCGACCCCGCGCCGGCGGCCACCCTTCCGCCGAGGGAGGGCCGAGCGGGGTCGGTGAGGTCCAGGACGTACACCCCTTCGCCCGCGGTGCTGAGAAAGCCGTGACCACCGAGCGGATGTACGCACAGCGAGTGCGGCCGGCCCGCGCCCGGCAGCGCGATCCCGGCGTCCGCACGGGCCACCACCGCCTCACCCGTGGGCCCCAACTCCAGTACATGGAGGGAGCCTTGGCCTTTCTCATACGTGGCGACATACAGATGCGCCGGATCGCCCGGCCCGGTGGCCAGGTCACACACCGCCGTGAGGCCGGTATCGAGGGTGCGCGCCAGCGTCGGTCGCTCGGCGGAGTCGGTCGCGAGGACCCATAGCGTGCCTCCGGCGCCGACCGCGTAGATCCGCTCTCCCTCCGGCGTCATGGTGAGGCCGGCCGCGGCGTCCCCGGAGAGGGGGACCGTCGCGCCCGCCATCTCCACGGGCGCGGAGGCGTCCGCCAGCGACATGACCTGGAGGCTGCCGGCGCCCTCCTCGGTGACCAGCGCATAGGCGTACGGCTCACTCGGGTGCTGCGCGACGGTCCGGGAGGCGGCGCGCTGCGCCGGGCGTGCGGGACCGGTCAGGACGGCCGAACGCCGCAGGATCGAGATGCTGTTGTCGCCGGGATGAGCGACATACGCCCGCAGCCCGTCCGGGGCACAGGCGACACCCGCCGAGGGGGCGGGGGCGGGCAGGGAGGCGGGGGTGAATGCGGAGGGGGAGAGGTAGTGGACCACGGGCCGGGCCGTGGCGCGGTCGGTGACGTACGCGTAGGCGCCGTCCGAGGTGCATGCCACCTCCTCGGGCTCGCAGCCCTCCGCCGGCGCGAGCGCGACGGTGGTGACCGAATCCCCGCGCACGGAGACGGTTTTGTCCCTGAAGTTGGTGATGTAGACGGGACCGTCGGGGCGGGCGGCGATCGCGCAGGGCTCCGCGTCGAGCAGGGGTGTGGGCCGGGCGTTCTCGGTGACCGTGAGGGGGTCCTCCGGGTCGAGCGTGAGGACGGTCAGGGCCCGTTGCCCGCCGTGCTCGGCCGCACTGACGACGTACAGCTCATCGCCACGGCAGACGATGCCTCGCGATCCCTTCAGCTCCGGGTTGTTGCCCCGCAGCGGAATCAGCGGGGTGTTCGACGACTGGGGCACCTGGATGCCGTGGACAAAGCCCTGCGTCTGATGACTCGCGTACAGGTACGTGCTGTCCTTGGAGAGTGTCAGCGAGGCCGAGGACTTGCCCTCGTTGAGCCGCGGGAAATTGAGCCAGCACTGGTGAGTGAAGGTCAGGCCGCCGTCCTCGGAATGGAGCTGGGTGACCCGGTTTGTGTCCTTGCATGCGGCGTAGAGGTAGTTCCCGTCGGAGGACAGCGCCAGCCCGTACGGGTTGACCAGCCCGCTCGGCTTGATGGATTCACGGGCTGCCCAGCCGTCTTCCGTCGACTCGAAGACCGCGATGGTGCCGTTGTCGTAGCTGGCGACATACAGAAATCTGCCTTGGGGGGACAGGGCGAGTTCGTGCGGGCCCGAGAGAATCCCCTCGGCGGCGGTGATGTTGCCGGTCCATTCCCACTCCGTGCTCCGCCGCTTCAGGACGGAGACATGCCCGTTGCCCGGCGGCCGGTAGTCCGCGACGTAGAGGGTGTCGCCGTCGACGCCGCCGATCTCCACGCCGACGGGCTCCGCGCACCGCACGACGTCCTCCGCGATGGTCGACATTCCCCCGTGGAGGTCCACCCGTGAGAGCGACTGTCCGCCGGAGTTGGCCGTGAGCGCGTATCTGCCGTCGGGGGTGACGGCGACCCCGCGCGGGGACGCGCCGCTCGGTAGCGCGGTGGCCGTGACGTCCACGTCCCCGCCCAAGGGCTGGCCCGCTTTCGGGGTGACTTTGAAGAGCTGGTCCGACTCCGGGCTGGTCGCACAGACAACGGTCTGTGTGTCGACGGGGCTGGTCGCGATGCCCCAAGGCTTCACCTTCTCCGCGTCCCCGGGGAGCGGGATGGGCTTCGGCTCGCCCGGGGAGTCGCCGGACAGGTCACTCACCATGATGCGGTGGGCCGCAGAGTCGGCGACAGCCGCCCAGTCGCCCTTCGGCGTCACGCAGACGGAACGGGGGCGGGAGGAAGCCCCGGTGCCGACCCGCTGCGCGACCGTGGGCCCCACCCGCACGGGGATCAGCCTGCCGGCCGCCTGATCGGTGACGTACGCGTGCGTGCCGTCGGCCCCGAACACGACCGAGGCGGGTACCGCGGCGCCCAGGGCGACATCCGTACGGGTGCCGCTCAGCACACCGCCGACGGTGCCCAGATGCACGGCGGTCAGCAGGCCCGTGGTCCGGCTGAGGACATAGAGCAGGGTGCCGTCCGGTGAGAAGGCCACCGTGTGCGGCTGTGGGGTGACCGGCAGTGTGGTGAAGGTGCCGGGGTGGCCGTCGGTGAGCGGTGCGACGGAGAGCGAGGCCGAGCCGCCGTTGGCGACGCAGATGCGGTCGCCCGCGCCGCTCACCGCCACGGCCAGCGGTTCGTGGCCCACCGCAGGGGTCGAGTGCAGGCCGCGGGCCAGGTCCACCACCGCCACGGTGCCCGGAGCGGCGGGGCTCGCACCCCGGCACGCCACATAGCCGTACGCTCCCGAAGAGGCGACGGCCAGCGCGCGGGCGGGGCCGGGCAGGTGCACGGTGGCCGGCGGGTCGTCGGTGCCGAGCTTGACGATCTTCAGCAGCTTCGCCGCCGCGTCGTCCTTGTCGTGCGCGACACAGAGCAACTCCGCTCCGGGGGCCGCCGCCAGCGCGAACGGCCCGGCGGCCACGTCGACGGGCACCGTGTCGTTCGTACCCGGAGTGTGGAGGTACACCTTGCTGTCGCCCCAGGCCGCGAGGCACACCTGGTCCCCGGCGAGCCCCGCGAGCACCGCGCACGGTGCGCCGGGCGCACTCTTCGGCGTGCCGGACCCCGTGCTCAGGTCGACCGCGGAGAACGAATTGTCCGTGTGGTTGGCGACATACGCCGTGGCTGCCGCCGAATCGGCCGCCACCGCACGCGGGTTCGCTCCTACGGGAGGTGTGGTGACCTCCCGCACCGTGCCGTCCGTATCGAGCACGGCGATCACCAGCTTGTCGGCCGCCCAGTCGACGGCGAGGATGCGCTGCACTGCCGGGCCCATGAGTGCCTTCCTTCCGGGACGGGGTCAGGGGGTTTCCGCGACGGTGACGCGGTGCTCCACGGAGTAGACGGTCTGGTCGTCGGCGAACGCGATGGTCTCGGCCCGCGTGCCGCCTCCGCCCGCGGTCGGTTCGAGCTGGAAGAGCGCCGCCGAGGCGACCCACGCGAGGCCCGGCACCTGCTCCAGCACGCGGTACGCCTCGCCCGCGTACACCGGCCGCCCCAGCGGCCAGCCAGTGCCGTCCGGGCCGCCGTCGACGGGGTTGAACCAGCGGTAGAGAGCCTTTTCCGCCGCGGCTGCCAGCTCCGAACGCTCCGTCGCCGTCTGGTAGTCGGCGGGGCGCACCTGGGCCTCGATACGGATGCCCACGTAGCGCGGTGTCTCCAGCCACACCGGAACCCCTGCGGGCTGCCGGGCCCGCAGCGCTCTGCGCAGGGTGTCGCAGGCATCCTGGGTGGGGGTGAGCATATGGAACGGGAACCAGCCGCGCTCGTCGGCGGTGACGGCCGGGATCACCCGCAGCCGGACACCCGCCTGGAAGGTACCGCCACTGGTGTCGGTGTAGCCGTCACTGCCGTTCGCCGATGTCTTGGTGATCCGCGCGGAGACGATGCCCGGCGGCACACCCGTGCACGCGGTACCCCGTTCCACGCCGTTGCCGCCGGCGCCGAGCGTGGTGCTGTACGGCTCCACGGAGATCTGCAGGTCCTTGCCCGGGACGGCGCCGTGCTGGTCCTTCCCCACCTTCGGTCCGAAGTGCACCTGGCCGGTCAGGGCGTTGATCACGACGTGCTGGGAGTTCACCGTGGAGTTGTGGAAGGAGTCCACCGCGGTCCAGTAGGTGTCCGTGCCCACCACGACCTCGGGCAGTTCCTGCTCCGGCGCGACGTAGACCTTGGGCTGCAACAGCTGGAAGACCTGGCCCGGCGTTTCGTCCGAGATGGCGGTCGCCGGCTCGTCGACCAGGGCGTACTGCAGCGCCTTCACCTCGCCCGTGGTGCCCGCATCGAAGTGGACCTCGTACGTGGTGGTCTCGTCCCCCGACGGGTCGTGGATCTGGAGCGCGAGCCACGACCCGCGCAGGGGCGGGAAGCTGCCGTGGCCGGCCACGGCCCTGTCGATCTCGGTCTCCGGCGGATCGTCCTCCGGACGCCAGCGGGGCGAGGCGCCCAGCCGCAGCGGAAAAGCCCCTCCCAGCACCTTCGTGTCGGCAGTCACGGACGTGTACGCCGCGGGTGCGTCCGGGTTCCACCACGGCATGCCCGTGCGCGGCAGGAAGACGGAGAGGGCCAGGCGGCGGCCGGGGACGTCGGTGTTCGGCTTGACCCACAGGGCGAGTTCCTTCGGTGCCACGCTCCCCGGGATGTGGACGAGACAGAGCACCAGCTTGCCGCCCGGGCGGAACGCGCCGCTCGCCGTGCCCTGCGCCTGGTAGTCGCCCGCTGTGAAGAGATCGGTGGCACCGGTCACCGTCGAATCCAGGTGCAGTGGCGCCACCCCGGCCCGCGCGGCGCCGGTGCGGGTGGCCTCGTCCTGGGTGGTGAAGACCATGCCGGCCGCGGTGATTTCGGTGTCCTGGAGAACCGACGAGGTGTCCGACTCCAGCGTGAACTCGACCATGGTGTCGGCCGGTTTGGCGAAGAGGAGGTTCCGTGCCGGATCGAGCGTGTTGTCGGTGACGGTGCGCACATGGTGGATGCGCGCCATCCCCGCCGAGGCGGCCAGCGCCAGCTCCTCGTAGTCGAGCGGGGTGACGGCCCGTTCGGGCACGGGTGAGCCGAGCGGCCGCCGCCGGGCGTACGCCTCCGATGTCTCCTCCTCGGTGCCTCCGGTGGCCGGCGCGGGGTTGGTCACGGCCGAGACGTACGGCAGCGGCGTACGCAGCGTGGTGACCGTGCGGGCCGGCACATTACCGCGCGTGCCGCCGCCGGTCAGATAGCGCGGAGCGCGTACGAGGGAGCCCTCGGGCAGTGCGGCACCGTGCCGGCGCAGGCCCCGTCCGGTGCGGGTGACCGGCGCGAACACGGCCTCTCCGGTGCGCGGATCGAGCGTGAAGTGCCGGTCGTCGGGGCCGGAGGCGGCCAGCGAGGGGACGTGCGACCACCGCCCCCGCGCCCCGTCCGCGCCGAGCGCCTCGACGGTGAGTGTGTCGGTGGCGTGCAGCAGGGGAGGGTGCGCGAAGCGGAAGCGTTCGCCGGCCTGGCCGGTCGCCCGGCCCAGCTCCTCGTCCTGGACGAGACACGCCTGCACGGCGGGCACCTTGACGGTGAGCACGGGTTGCAGGGCGAGGGAGGCCGGTTCATGCCGGAACACCGGCCCGACCTGAGGAATGCGCCTGACGAGCCCGACATCCCGTAACTGCCAGGGACGCGCGTCATGTTCGGATCCGGAAGGGTCGATCAGCAGCCGCGCGGGGGCGTGGGTGGCGGGGATGTCGAGCGTGATCCGTGTCGTCCCGTCCTCGCCGACCGTGTGTGCCACCAGCGTGCACGGGGCCCAGTGCGACCCCTGCCATGCCTCCCACACCTCCTTCTCCTCTGCCAGGCCCTTGCCGAAGCCGACCTCGAAGGTGACGCGGGTGTCGGGCACCGGCACCGACAGCACGGCCAGCGTGACGTCGGGGCCGGGCGACGTGGCGACGGAGGGCGGCCGCACCGGAGTGTCCGCGCTGAGCGGATAGTCCCCGAAGTAGGGGAGGTTGAGGTGGAAGGGCGGCCCCGCGAAGGGCAGCCCGCCCGGCTCGACCGCATCCCGTCCGGGAGCGCCGAACCGCGTCAGCGAGCCGTGCACCACACCGCCCTGCGCACCCTTCTCGGCGAACCGGCCCGCCGCGACCAGCACACAGGGGTTGACCAGCGCCTCGCACACCGTGCTGAAGACGACCGGTTCCTCCGCGCCCACCGGCCGCGTGGCCACCTCCACACCCGCCGGGACCGGGACCGGCTCCGGCGAGGGCGCCGCGAGCTGGAACAGCACCTCGGCGCGGGAGGCCGAGGCACGGTACGGGCGGACGCCGAGCATCCGCAGCAGCTCCAGCCGGTGCCGGTCCGGCGCCCGGTTCAACCGGTCGCGCAGCGCCTCCACCATGTCGGCGCAGGTCTCGATCAGCGCGTGCCCCGGATCGGTGCGGTCCCGGCCCGCCCACAGGGGCTGCGCCGCGCGGACCGAGGCCGCCGCGGCGCCCGTGATGTCCGCGCGGCTGCGGCCGTCGTACTCGGGCATCGGCAGTGTCATCGTCACGCGCCTCCGGTGACTTCGGTCTTGAACGGCAGATGCGCGGGACAGTGCGCTGCCACCAGCCGGAACAGCGGCAGCTCGAAGTCCTCGCGCCGGCCTTGCACTTGGAGGGTGACGGTGAGCATCCGGCCGGGCGGCGGCTTCTCGTTCCCCTCGTAGACCCCGCCCGGATCGGAGATGTGCAGCCGCTCCGGGGGCCAGCCGTAGATCTCCTCGGCCTCGCGCCGCAGCGCGTACGGCCGGCCGCGGTGCGCGGCGAGCCAGGGCGCGAGCGCGACGGCGGTACGCCGCTGCCGCTCGTCCCAGTCCGTTTCGACGCGCGCGCCCGTGATGCGGACGAGCCAGTCCAGGAAGGCCGGCGGGGCACGCCAGGGGTCGAGGACCTCCTCCAGCCGGTCGAGCAGACCGCCGACCGGGCCGATCGCCGCGCCGACCCCGTCGGCGAAGGCCCGGGTCACCTGGTCGTGCGCGTACACGGCGGGCAGCGGCACGGGTTCCACAGCCGGCGCGTCCTGGTGCTTCTTCGGCATGACGGTGCCGCCCCTCAGCTCTTCTCGACGGTGATGTCCACGTCCAGCAGGTGGACGAGCCCGCTGTCCGACACCTCGATCGCGGGGCGGGTGGCGCCCTCTTTGTCGGTCACCTGCGCGTCGCCGACGGCACGGATCTCCGGGACCTTCTCCAGCGCGGTGAACACATCCCCGGCGTGCACCCGCCGTCCCCAGGCCCAGCCCTGCCCGTCCGGCCCGCCCTGTGTGGGGTGGAAGTAGCCGAACAGGGCGCGTACGGCGGCGTCCTTGACCGCCTGGGCATTCCGCGCCCACGGGTGGACGGTGGCCTTCACCTTGAAGCCGGCGTAGTCCGGCGGACCGGCGTGCAGGCGCTCACCGAGCAGCCGGGCACCGGAGAGAACGGCCTTGGTCTCCTCCAGCGCCGCCCGCGGCACCGCCAACTCGTCCTCCGTCAGGGCACGAGAGGAGGCCGAGGGCAGGGGCGGCACGAGCAGCACCCGCAGCGCGGCCTCCTCCGAATGCCACACGGCGGGTTCGGCCCTGGGGCCCTTGAGGAAGTAGAAGACCTCGCCCACGGTCACCACGGCATCCGGCGAGCGCTGGCAGTCGGGCGACAGACCGGGGAAGGACTCCGCGATCAGCGAGCGCACGCCACGGCCCACGGAGGGGAAGAGCGTGCCCGGCGCATACTTGTAGCGCCGGTGGTAGAACGCCTCCCCCTTGAAGAGGAACACCTCGTACTCATCGTCCGCGTCAGGGACGGGCAGGGCCGCGACGGCGTTGAGATCCTGGGCGAACTCCTCGGGCAGGCCGAGGAATTGCGCCGAGATCAGCTTGCTCGCCGCGGCCCCCCATGCGCACCGCTCACCGACGAACCACAGCCGGTCGACGGCGTTCTTGAGGTGGAGGACGGCGTCGACCTTGGTCTTCGCGAACTCCGGAGGCTCGTCGCCCGAGACCGTCTGCTCGCTGCCGTCCAGCAGCAGCACCCGCTTGTACACCACACCGGTGTCGCCGGGGAAGTAGTGCACGGCCCACGGCTGTTGCTCCGGCCGTACGGGCACCGCGCACGTGGACAGCGGCACCGGGCGCGGGGGCGCCAGCAGCCCCGCCGGGACGGTGGTGTCGGCCGGGCGGACCGTGGCGCTGACCCGGCAGCGGGCGACCAGCGACGCATGCTCGGACAGCAGCCGCTCGTGGTCCTGCACCGTCACCGCGCGGCGCAGCGGCGCCAGGCCGAGCGCCGCCCGGTCCAGGGCCTCCCGCCAGGTCTCCGCGTCCTGACCGGCGGCCAGAATCCGGTCGGCCTTCGCCGACGGCACCCCGGCCGCTCCGTACAGGGGTGTGCCCGGGGGCAGTTCGCTGAGCGTGCCCCGGCAGGCGGTGTACTCGGCGGTGATCGTGGCGCCCTGCTGCGGAACCTCGCCGATCTGCCGGGACCTGCCCGCGAACGGCACCAGCGGCCCGAACACCACCTCGCCCGTCGCCTCGTCCCACCAGTAGCACTCCTCCCGGTCGCCCGCCTTCGCAAAGCTCCGTACGGGAGCCCACACCCGCCCCTCGACCGTGACCGAGGTGAGCGGCGAGGCCGGCGGCTCCGGCAGGGGGACGGGCGGCGACCACGGGCGGCGTGCGGGCCGGAAGCGCTGGGCGGGGACTTGGGCCGAGGTGCCCAGCACCTCGCGGACTTCCTCCGGTTGCTCCACGGCCTCCACCGTTGCCGAGCCGCCCCGCGGAACCTTGACCTCCGACACCGTACGCAGAACGACGGCCGGCTCACCCTCCGACCTCAGCTCGGTCCCCTCGGGAACCGTGGTCTCCTGCACACCGACGGTGTCGCTGAACCGCACCCGCACCCGGCACGGCGTCGCGGGCACCGGTGTGATGCCCATCAGCCGCAGCAGCCGGTCACGCTGCGCCGGCGTCATCCGCGCCACCCGGTACAGGAGCAGGTCCACGCGCTCGGCGCAGGCCTCGATCAGCGTCACGCCCGGGTCGGAGACATTGTGGTCGCTCCAGTCCGGCGCCCGGCCGGGCAGCGCGCGCTTCGCGGCGTCCACCAGCGGCTGGAAGCGGAGGTCGTCCAGATCGGGGAGGGGCAGCTCGGGCATCGTTCACTCCGGCA
Organism: Streptomyces inhibens; assembly: GCF_003389455.1. Lineage (GTDB taxonomy): Bacteria > Actinomycetota > Actinomycetes > Streptomycetales > Streptomycetaceae > Streptomyces > Streptomyces inhibens. The sequence continues at coordinate 14,893 of NZ_QUAC01000310.1, forward strand.
GCGTGTAGAAGGGAAAGACGAGATTGCGCGGCTCGTTGGTGGCGCGCAGCCGGTAGCGGATGTCGATGTAGAGCACGCCGTCCACCTCCGAATCGGTGCTGAACCGCAGCTCGTCCACCTCGATACGCGGCTCCCAGCGCTCCAGCGCCTGCCGCACCTCGGTGTCGGCACGGGCCACGGTGCCCGCGTTCAGCGGATCGAAGACCAGCCGGTGGATACCGCAGCCGAACTCGGGCCGCATCGGCCGCTCGCCCGGCGCGGTGCCGAGGATCAGGCGGACGGCCTGTTCCACCTCGTCCGTGCCGGACGCCAGCGCCACCCGGCCGGTGTGGGTGAGCGCGCCGGGGAAGCACCAGCCCGCGCCGATCACCCCGCTCGCGTCCAGGCCCGGTGTGAGGGCGCCGCCCGCCGTGTCTGTGCCGTTCACGTACTCACTCCCAACGAGCCACATCCGGAGGTCAGTTGATGTCCACCGGATTACCGGTGATCTTGGTCGTGGTGCCGCCGATGGTGAGCGTCCCCCCGCTGTCGAGCGTGATCGACTCGCCCCCGGCCCGGAGGGTGACCTTGCCCGCCGAGATGACGACCTCGCCGTCCGCGCCCGCGTCGATGGTGATCTTCCGCTCGGGCGCGTCGAGCGAGACCTTCAGCCCCTTGCCCGGCTCACCGGCCTCAAGGGTGATGGCCGTGTCCTTGCGGTCCAGATGCGCGCTCAGCTTGCCGTCGCCGGACGTGAGCCGGACGCCCTGCGGGCCCTTGGCCGCGCTCAGCAGCTCCAGCCGGTCGCCGGACCGCGAGCTGACCGAACACCGATTGGCGCGGCCCGTGTTGGCATCCACCAGCGGCAGACCGTGATCGGTGGGCGCGTCCTTGCCGTTGTAGAGCCCGCCCAGCACGTACGGCCGGTCCAGCCGTCCGTGCTCGAACCCGATCAGCACCTCGTCGCCCACCTCCGGGCTGACCACCCCGCCCCCGCCCGCGCCGCCCCACTGCACGGTGCGCACCCAGTCCGTCACATAGTCCTGGGAAAGCCACGGCAGCTGCAGACGTACGGCGCCCCGCTGGCCACGGCCCGGCTCCTTGGTATCCGTGACGATCCCGACCGCCACGCCCATCCCGCACAGCGGCGGCGGATGCGGTACGACCGGCGGCGGCAGCGCGCCCACCCGCACCTGCGTCAGATAGCCGTGCTCACCGTCGAAGGTGTGGCGGCAGGCGGTCGTCGTATAGCGCCCGGCGAACGGCTCACCCGTGCCGCTCACGGTGACCGGACACCCGGCCCGCAGCTGCGGGGTACCGGCGACCGTCGCCTCCAGCCCGGCGACGGCGGCGGCAGCATCCGCCGCCAGGGCGTTCGCCGCCGCCCCCACCTCCGGCGCCGTGGTGTACGGCCGCCCGGCGACCAGGAGTTCCCCACCCTTGCCGCCGAACGCCCGCCCCAGCTCACCGGGCGAGGCACCGATCCGCACCCGCACGCTGTCGGTCGCCGACGCCTTCGCCACGACCGGCGCCTTCGCCCCCTCGTCCCAGCCGCGCACCTCCACGGCGCCCACCTGGCCCACCGAACTGACGGAGGCCCGCAGCGACAGCAGATTCTCGCGGTACTGCAGCACGAACGGGCTGCGGTCCGCGCCCGTCGACGGCGCCGGCGCCTCCGAAGCGGGCCGCAGCCGCCGCATCGTCAGCTCCGAACCCTCCACCGCCAGATGCAGACCCCGCTGGTCGGCGAGGTGCGCCAGCAGCTCCCAGTCGGTCAGATTGGGCTGCGCCAGATGCGGCACCCGCGCGGTCTCGGCCTCGATGCGCCCGGTCCGCAGCCCGTGCCGCGCCGCCGCCTCGGCGGCGATCTCCGCGACCGTACGGTTCACATACGCTGCCACGCGCCGGCCCCGCATCAGCCGGTGCCCCCGGTCCGTCGCGCGGACCACCGTGAAGGACCCCGCCGCGTCCACCTCCGCCTCCAGCGCCGTGACCTCCCCGTCGAAGACCGTCGCCCGCGCCCTGCGCCGCTCCGCCGCCACCGCGACCGTCACCGCGCGGCCGACGGCGATACGGGCCGCGGACAGCAGCTGGTGGTCGGGGTCGCTGAAGCGCAGCTCCGCTGTGGACGGCAGATGCGTGGCCGACTCGACGACGGCGTTCACCAGCCGCTCGTGCCACGCCTGTTGCAGAGGCGTGCCGCCGAAGGAGACGACCGGCTCGGCGGCGTAGGCCCTGACCGTCATCGCGCACCCCCCGGGGCCTGCTCTTCGAGCGTCGGCAGGACCAGCACCGTCCCCGGCGGGACGCCCTGTGGGTCGTCGAGGTCGTTGGCGCGGGCGATGGCGCGCCATTGCGTCGGGTCCCCGTACGCCTTCCAGGCGAGACCCGGCAGCGTGTCACCCGCGACCAGGCGGTGCGTGCCGACCGGGCCGTCACCGCCCGAGCTGGGGTTCTGCCGTGCGGGCGAGCCACCCGCCTCCTCCAGCGTCACCGTGCACTCCGCGCGCAGCGGCGTACCGTCCGTGCCGAACCGGGTATAGGTGGCGTTGACCTGCGTCACCAGCGCCAGAAAGGCCGTGGTCTGCGCGCGCCCCCACTCCAGCCGCACCCATGGCGCCGAGGCCGGCTTGGCCGCCACGCTCTGCGAGGTGGGCACGCAGCAGCTCAGCAGCCGCTCGACCTGCTCCTGCACGCCGCCCTTGCTGCCCGGCGCGTCCAGGAACACATCGAGGGTCATGGTGCGGGGCTGCGCGGACACGAACTGGGCGCGGGCCGCCGAGCCGTTGGACGGGGCCCTGCCGCGCTTCCAGCTCGCGGCCTTGGTCACCGCGATCCGCTCGGGGTTGAAGTGCAGCTTGACGCGGGCGTGTTCGGGGCCCGGCGTGTTCCCGGTGCCGGCCGGCGGATCGTAGATCACCAGGACGGCTCGTACGGGAGCGCCTCCCAGGGGCAGGGTAGGCATGGGGTCCTTTCGGGGACGTGGGTGAGAGCGGTCAGAAGAGGACTTCCAGAAAGCCGTTGTGGGCGATCTCCAGGGTTTCGCGGGCTACCTGCGACTGCTCCGTATCGAAGGAGGGCCCGCTCCAGCGGACCGGCAGCACCCCGTCCAGCAGCCATCTGACCAGTGGCTTGCGGTCCGGTCCCAGCGCCACCAACTGGCCCGGCATCCGGACCGGTTCGTTCACCTGGAGCTGTAGCCAGGCCCACACCAGCGTGGTCTGCCGGGTCAGCGGCCGGCTCAGTACGACGTTGGAGTAACGCAGCCGCGTCGGCAGATGCCACACCCGCCCGTTCATCCCGCCCTCGACCCGCTCCTCCACGTCCATGGAGCACCCCAGCCCGTCGCACGAGCTGAACGCGCCCAGTGCATGGGGCCCGATGGAGAGCTGGAACATCGAGCTGACGGCGAACGGCTGGTCCGGCATGGCGGCGGCTCCGGTGTCGGGGGAGGGAGGTGTCGGGGAGGGGGCGACGGCGGAGGGAGATGACGCCGGAGGGGTGGCGGCGCAGCGCCCGCCGGGCGGTCACCGGGGGGCGCGGTCGCTCCCCGGGGCGGCCGGTGCCACCGGCCAGACCGGAATCTGTGCCCGCTCCAGCTCCGGAAGCACGGCCTCCGCGAGCACATCGGCGTGCCCCAGCGCGATGTCCCGTGCGAGGGCGGCGGTGTCGGGGCGAGGGGTTGGTCCATTGGGGGGCGGGGTGGTGATGGGGTGAGGGTTCGCTCGGGTGGGTGGCGGGGTCGGCGTGCGGCTGTCGGTGTGGGGGGACGGTGGCCGCCGGGCGGCCGGCATGGCGAGCGGCTCGGAAGATGGCACGGAGGGCGGCGAGGCGAACGGCACGGCTGATACGGGCAGTTGACGCATCGGTTCGCCGAGCCGCGCCTGCCCGGGGCGCGGGGCGGCGGTGTACGGGAGGGGCACGGCATCTGCCAGGGGAAGCGCGGCGTCGGTGGGGAGCGGGGGCGCACCGCTGGGTGCGGCGGTATCTGAGGCGAGAGGGGGGCCGTCGGGAGCGGGCGACTGGTGGATGTGGCCAGGAATCGTCGGCTCCTGGGGCGTCACCCCGAGAGCGGGGCCGTCCTGAGCGTCGTACTCCGGAGAGGGCCGGTCTGTGCCAGCCACGGAAGGCATCCAGGCCTTCTCGTACCGAGTGGCCGCCCCTTCGAGTTGCTCCGCGGGCCGTCCGGAGACGGAAGAAACCTCCGGCCTGTACGGGGCGTCGTGGTGCGCGGGCATCGGGATGATGGGGGGAGCGGGGGCCTTGCGCGGCCCGGGGGCTGCGCGCGGGTAAGGGGTGGTGCGGTGCACGGGCGTCGGGTCGGCGGCGGCGTATGGAGGCGGACCGGGTGATGCTCCCCCGAACGGGGCGGCCGTGGGGGCCCAGGACCGGTCAACCGGTGGGGGAGGGGGCGCTGCTGGAGGCACCGCGGGGGCCACGGCTGGAGGCACCACGCGAGGCGCCACCGGCGTCGGCGACACGGGCGGCCCGGATGCTGCTTCCCCGTACAGCGGGTTGCCGCGGTCCGCGGGCAACGGTCGGGGAGGGCGGGGAGCCGTCCCGGTGGACAGGGGCCGCGATTCCCCTGGCGACTCCCGTCCGTACGCGCCCTCTCCGGATGCGCCCTCTCTGTATGCCACCTCTCCGTACGCGCCCATCCCGTGCACGCCCTCAACAGGCCGTGGCGTTTTCGGAGGCAGAGACCCCCCAACGCCCGGCGCCCGGGCCCCCGTTCGGCGAACTCCGAGGCGTACGCCACCACTACCACTGGGGCTACTACCGGGGCCCACCGAACGGAGCGCCCGCAGGGTGCCTCGTACCGTCCTCAGAAGAGAGCCACGCGTGGTGGACGCGGCCTCCCCGCCAGGGCGCGCCGTGCCGGGGCGGTCGTCCGGCTCCTCGGACGCCGGTCTGTACGGGGGGCGCGGCAGGGCAGCGCCCCCCGTGGCACCGCTTTCGGCGCCGAAGCCGGCACCGCGCGGCATCCCCAGCACCGCGCCGCGCCCACCCAGAGGCACCCCGCGCGGCAGCAGTCGCCCCGCCGCGGACACGGCGGGCGCCGGACGCCAGGCGGCGAGCTCGTGCCGGAAACCCGGGAGCCGGCTGCCCGGAACCCAGGGCAGCCTCATCAGCGCTGCAACAGGAGGTCGGTGGACGGACACGGGCCCGCCGCCCGTCGCGGGCGGCGCACTCCGTGCCGTACTCCGCGTCGCACTCTGTGTCGCACTCCGTGTCGCGCGGTGGCGCCGGGGCAGACGCAGTCTCACGGTATCCCTCCCTTCTCCGTACGTGAGGTGTTGATCCGGGCGATCTCCCGCACCCATGCGCGCCGTTCACCGTGCGGGAGACCGAGGATGTCCGCGTGCGACCAGTGGAAGTGGTAGGCGAGGTACGCGGACTCCTCCCGCAGCCGCTGCGCGGGGTGCGTCATCCTTCCCCCAGGCGGTCACCTGCCGTTCGACCCGGTACGGCGAACTGCGTGCCGCAGGACGGGCAGGCGACGGCCTGGTGGTCGGGGCCCAAGCCGTTGATCTCGCGGTAGAAGTCCTGGAGATAGGCCAGGTCCGCGGCGAACAGCCGCTCCACCACGTCGGCATGGATATCGGTCAGGCTCCCCAGCCTGGTGATCACCAGGCTGAGCAGCACGACCCCGAGATACGCCGGGTTCTCCCGCACCCGCTGGTCGACCAGCGGCGACAGTTCGTCCCGGGCGGTGGCGAGCCGCATACTGCCTCGCCGGTGCACGGTGCCGCTGCCGTCCACGTAGCCGTGGGGCAGCTCGAACTCGAACTCGGTGCGCAGCCCGGGGGCTTGCTCCTGCATAGGTGATTCTCCAGGCAGAGAAGAGGGGCGGACAGCGGGTCGGGACGGTCAGTCGATGTACTCACGGAACACGGTTCCGGCCTGGGCGTCCTTGGCCCATGCCTCGACCTTGAACGAGGCGGACTGCTGGCCCGCCGTCAGGACCGGAGCGGTGGCGGTGCCGTCGTCCCCGCTGGTGGCGTTGGCCGTCGGATTGCCGCCGAAGCTCGCAGGATTCGAGCCCATGACCCGGAAGGTGACCCGGACCTTCGGCACGGGAGCGCCGTTCTTGTCGACGACCACCACCCTCAGCCGACGGTCGAAGTTCTCCCCGGGATCGGCGTGCTGGCCGGCGCCCGAGTGGTAGCGGGTGGAGTCGGCCTTGTCGACGGTCGCCCGGACAACGAGGTTCTCGAAGCGGGTGTACCCCTGTTTCTCGGTCCATTCGGCGGTGACCGTGAACGTGCCCGGCTCCTTCGCGCGCAGCAAGGAGCTCTGCGCCGTACCGTCCTCCCCGGTGGTCCGCTGGTCGGTCTGCCGGTCACCCGGGAAGAAGCGGGCATTGTCACCGACGACCGTGAAGGTGATGGCCGCCCCTGGCTCGGGTGTCTGGTCCAGCCTCTCCGCCCGGACCGTGAGCGGATGGGGGAAGTCCTGGCCGACCGTGGCCTCCTGCCCCTGTCCGGAGACGGCCTTGAGCTGGTACTCGGAGACCCGGAACATCTGCCCCGTGCCCTCCAGGCCGGCCCACAGCTGCCCGTTCCTGTCGAGGGCGAGGCCCGAGGGCCTGGTGCCCTTGCCCGTCGCGACGCTGCCGGCCACCTCGGCCTCGCCCGGATTGATGTAGCCGATCTGGTCCGCGTCCGGCATGGTGAACCAGAGCGTCCCGTCCGGCAGGACGAGCAGCCGCCCCGGGACGGCGGGAGTGTCGATGTACACCGTCCCGGGGTCGTCCACGTTGTACTTGGCGATCTTCTTGGCCGAGGTCCCCACCCACACGGTCCGCATGATCGCCTCGGAGACGGCAACGTCACGCGGCTCGAATTCGAGGCCGATCGGATGCGGGGAGAACCCTCCGTCCGAGGCGTCGAAGGTGAGGAGCTCCTTCGCCTCCGGGCACGAGACCCAGTACTCCTTGGGGGTGTCGGAGCTGATGGCCAGGCCGTACAGGGCGTGCTTGTAGGTGGTGGAGTACTCCACCCCGCCCTTCCTGGTATCGATGAAGACCAGGGACTTCCTGCTCGCGTGCGTCGCGACGAGCCGTTCCCGGTCCTCGCTGTTATGGCCGACCGCCAGCGCCTGGCAGGCGACGGCGGGTCCGGTGCCGTGGAGCCCGTAGTCACCGGAGGCGGTACAGCTCACCACGCGGCCGTCGGCGCTGGTGTGCGCGTACGTCCACACCGTGGTGCTCAGTGTGGTCAGCGTTTCGGCCTTCCTGGCCGAGTAGTTGGGGGTGAAGACCCTGCTGTCGTACGGGGTGCCGGTCCGGAACCGGCCGATCCTCGCATCGCCTGTCACGAACCACAGGTACGGGTCGCCGGTCAGCGGGGGTGCGACCGCGACGGGCTGGGCACCCTCGCTGAGGGGGTAGTGGTTGGGGGACTCAGGTGCCGTCACCGCGTTCTCCTTCTGCGGCGGGGGTGTCACGGCTGCTCCGGCTGCTTGATGGTGAGCGGGACGGTGGTGGGCGGCTCGGTGTCGGAGTAGGCGATCTGTACCTGGACCTCCTCCTCTTCCACCCCGGCGCGCAGCGGCGGCACATAGGCCTGGCCGTTCGCGTCCGTGGTGATGACGCACTCGCGGCTGCCGTCGGTGAAGGCGGTGGTGCTGTGCAGCGGATCCGCCACCACCAGCCGGCAGGTGAGCGGAATGCCGGGAGTGGGGGAGGCGTTGGCGACATACGAGGCCACGAGCGGCACATCCACGAGCTCCCCGGGAGCGACGGTGTCCACCGGCTGCCTCACGAGCTGGGTCTTGCCGAGCACGTGCGAGGGGTCGTTGGGGACGACGTACCTGCCGATCTTCTTGTTGACGGGGCTGGTGTACCAGACCACCGCGTTCGTCTCCGGACTGCCGTGGGTGGCCACCTGTCCGGGGCTGATACAGAGCCCCTGTGCCTCACTGCCGGTGGGAAGCGCAACGGAAGACTCGTGCTTGACCGCTGCGTTCTTCCTGAAACGGTGGATATGGTTCTTGCCCGCCACCCAGATCATGTTGTCGGGCCCGAACGCCAGCTGGCGGGGCTCGTCAGGGAGCGTGTACTCGCTCTGCGTCATTCCGGGGTCCAGAATGTTGTAGCGGCACAGCTTGTTGGGATTGCTCGTCCCGAACCACACGTACCGGGAATCCGTGATGACGTGGATCGGGGTCTGATCCGCGGACTGTGGCATTTCGATCCGCTGCCACTGTAATCCGGTCCTCCGCGGTGTACACAAATAGAGCCCGTTGGTTTTCCGCCCGTTGCGCTTCTGTCCCGTGGCCCAGTAGGTGTAGTACTTGTCCTCGACGCTGACGGCCACGGACCACAGCCACGTGTTGAACTCGTCGTCGGTCTTCGGCAGGGCGTACTTGGTGACGGGCCGCTCCCCGCACTTGATGTGGCCCACGTACGAGTAGACGGGCTCGGCGAAGACGATGTAGTACGAGTAGGTCGGATCGTTGTCTTCCGAGTTCCCGGCGACCGACCGGAAGGCCAGGTCCTGGACCCGCATCGAGGTGACGGTCTGGGCCCTGGCGTCAGGCTCCAGATCGTGCTTCCTGAACTCCTCGTCCTCGATGTCGAACTCGTAGATGGGGTCGGGGGACTGTTCGTCGGACGGGGAGGCGAACCACACGCACTTGCGGTCGCGATTGACATCAGGGTCGGGAATGATTCCCGCGGTCAGTTTCGGGATGTCCCGGACGATCGGGGACTGTGTTTCCGGTGAATTCGGGTGGACCTTCACCAGGGCGTTGTTGTGTGTGGTCACCCATAAGTATTTGTCCGGACCAATGGTGATGGAGTGCGGCTGCCGGTTGCCGAGTACAGGCGTTTCTTCAGGGTTCGCCATGCGGTCCCCCTCCCATTCGATGGAGCGTGGAATGTCACTCACGGTATTCGCTCGCGATTGACATTCGGTACCCTGATGTACAGACGGTTCACCCGAACGAGTCGCCGCGGGCGGCATATCAGGGAACGCCCAATCGAAAAATGCGGATGCGAGTTCCCTCTCACGTCAACGGAACGTTTCCGCAAAGGCGTTGAAAAAGGGGGTTTCTGATGCGGCCGAGATGACTGTTACGGCCGTGCCGAAAATCCATCTCCGTGGCCGAGCGAGAGCGCCAATAGTCCACTTTCGGCCACGCGTTGGCCTCTTCTCGACTCGCCCTCCGCGCTGCATGTGTGGGGACGAGCCGCCCCCCATCGCGCCGCCTGGCGACGCGGACGGGGGCCGTATGCCCCAACAGCCCCGGCAGCAACACCGCGTTGGCCGCGCCAATCGTGTGACGAGAGAGAACCTCGCAGCCGTCGCCGGGGAGTTCGAGGAATGCAACTACGCGTCACAGCGATAAGCAGATTCCCGATCGCAAAATCCATGCCGTAAAACGAGAGTGACCAGTACTGGAATTACTTCACTTCGTCGCTTTCCCGCAGCGGCGTCTTCGCCGACGAGAGATCGGCGGACTCCGAGATCGAGAAGTCCTGGATTCACGCTGTCCTGGGACGATTGCTGGAAGCTCTTCCGGACGTGCGGAACCAACTCCCGCCCGAGGAGATCGAACAGGCCGTGGCGGCCGCCCGGCGTTCAGGCCGTCCTCGGCCAGCTCGCGGCCGTGCATGACGCGCAGGCCCACCACGGCGGTCGCCGCGAACGCCAACACACCGCAGCCGACGGCGACTCCCGCCGAGAGCGCCGTGTGCCGGTCGAGCCCCACATACCGCTCGAACAGCAGCGCCGCGGAGGCCGAGAGCGCAGGAGCAAGGCACAGGGCGGCCAGATGCAGGCGCCACTCCTCGCGCGCCCAGCTTCTTCCGTCCCGGCCCGCGCGCCGCTGGCGGACGAGCATGACGATGTACGTCGCGGCGTACGGGATCAGGTACGCGACCAGCAGGCGCTGCCCTTCGGCGCCCCACCCCAGGTAGGACCTGGCGATCCATGCCAGGGCGACCGCGCCGGCGAGATGGGCCGCGGCGAGCACCGGCATCGGCACCCACGTCCCGACCACCCCGGGAGCCGTCACCCGCTTGTCCATCGCGCGGGAGGCGGCCGGCGCACCGAACGCGACCACGCAGCCGAGGTGCATGATCGCGACCCGGTTGATGTCCTCCATGGAAAGGCCGGGAAGGACCCACGGGAGCGCGCCCCACTCAAGGCGCAGCAGCGGCGCGGTCATCAGGAAGCCGTAGCACAGCAGCATCCACCGCTGATGCAGGTCGGGGAACCTCCCGACGGCGGCGAAGATGCCGAACGTCACGCTCAGCACGGTGCCGACCAGGATGGTGGCGAGCACGATCCAGAACGCCGCCCCGCTGAACGCGTCACCCGGCGCGGTGCGCACCAGATAGAGCGCGGCGCCCGCCATCGAGACGTACACCGTCAGCGCGAACACCACGCCCACGGCCCGGTGCAGCCGAATGCGCCGCCGCACCGCCGAGAGCAGTTGGACCGGCCCGAGCAGCATCAGCGCGCCGCCCAGAACCGAGTGGACGATCATGGCGACCAGGCTGCGCGCGTACGGTCCGATCCGGGTCGCGACGGCGTCGGCGACATAGCGCGGCGACACCGCACGGGACAGGACTCACTCCCCGAACGCCGGTGCGCCCGGGTGCGCGTACGGCCACAACTCGGTTATCGCGATCGGCGCGTAGCCCACGCAGGCGACCACCACGGCGATCGTGGCCACGCGGCGCCAGGTGACCCTCCTCGGACGGTTCACGGCGACTCCCTCGACCGCTGTTCCCGATAGTCCTTTCTGGACTAGCGAGAAGGTGAGGGCGTTCCGTCGCCGTGGTCAACGGTCACGGCGGAGGCATCACGATCCGCGCTGTTCCACCCACTGTCAGAAGTCGACCATCATCCGCTCGTAGCGGATCCCGAACTCAAGCGCCTCGCGCTGCCCCCGCGACAGCACCTCGCCCACGCTCTCCGCTAGTTGCTCGTAGTCGGCGAGCGTGCGGTGATGCTCGTCGAGCTGTACCGGAGCAAGCACCTCCGGCCGGGCGCCGAACCACAGTTTCAGGATGCCGCGCTCGCGCGCCTCGACGGGCACGAAGGCCGGGTCGGCGAGCCATTCGCCAAGGCTGCCTTGCCCGCCGCGGTCAGCTTCATCGGCCGTCGATTCCGCCCACCCGTCTGCCGGACCTCCGACAGCAGGCCTGTCTCCACGAGGCGGTCGCACTGCGCGTACACCTGCGCATGAGGCATCGACCAGAAGGGCGCCACCGTGCGGGCAGCCTCCACCTTCACGTCATACGGGCTGGCCTCGCCCAGCTTGTCGATGATGCCGAGCACGAGGAACGAGGGGGTGGTCAACCGGGCGTCAGCCATGCCGCGACGGTATCGCGGCGACCGATCCGGGAACGCGGCCGCCCTGGATGGCGCCGAGCCATGCCTCACCAGGCGGTGAGCTGCGCCAGGGCGTACAAGACCCGCCCCCTGCCTCTCAGTCAACGCCGGAAGAGGCCGGCGCGCTACTCCTGGCGCACGGAGGGCCCGGGCCGCAATGGGAGCGGCCGAGGTGCCGGTCGTGCTCACGACCGTCAGCATGGAAGTGCAGAATCAACTGCCGTCCAGTCGCGGAGGTGAACCGCGATGACACTGCCCATACGACATCGGCATGGCAGCCTGCTGGAGCGGGGAATTCCCTGGCACGAGCCGACGGCCGAGTTCGAGGACCTTTTCGAGAGGATGAACCGGTTCTTGGAGTCGACCTCCCTGGCGCCCTCTTTGAGCGAGACGATGACCTGGGCTCCGCTGGCCGATATGCACGAAACCGACGATACGTACAAGATCGAATGCGAACTGCCCGGTATGAAGCGTGAGGACATCGACGTCGAGATCACCGAGCACGAGCTGCGTATCTCCGGTGAGCTCAAGGAACGCACGCGGGAAGGCGTACTGCGGCGCCGGGGACGCCCGACCGGGCGCTTCGAGTACCGGGCGTTGCTGCCCACCGATGTGAAGGCCGAAGACGTCCAGGCATCCCTCTCCGACGGAGTCCTTACGGTGACCATCCCCAAGGCCCAGGCGGCCAAGCCGCGCCATATCGAGATCAAGGGCTGAGCAGCCACCGGGCGTTGACCTCCGTCATGGGCGTCCTCAAGGGCTGATTCTCCAGGCCTGACTCTCCCGTCCCGCGGTCGGTGCGGTGGGCAACCACCCGGTCGCACCGTCGGCTCATACTTGGCGATCACTCGCGGCGATCAGGCCCGCTTCCGTCGTGAGCAGGCGGCTCGTTGGGACGAGCGGCGGCTTGCGGCCTACACCGACTACGCGAGGTCGCTGAAGAAGACCGTTACGTGGCAACACGGCCGTCGCCTGGCGTTGGCCGGTCCCCGCGCAAGCATGTTGGTACGCCGGAACTGCCGCGACGGCATTCACCGCACGGCTTTGAAGACGACCAGGCTCCGCATGTCCCTACGGGACACGTCGGCGAAGAGCTTTTGCAGAGCGCGCTCGATGCGCTGGAGCTTGGCCTCGGGCAGACGCAGCCGCCGGGTGATGGGTCCCGGGGACACCCCGCCGTGCCACGCGATCACCACCACGCCTCCGGGACGCACGACGCGGTGCAGCTCCCGCAATCCGGCTTCCAGGTCGGGCCAGATGCCCACGTTGTTGACCGAGGCGACCCGGTCCACGCTCTGATCGGCAAGGCCCGTGTGGTCCGCCGTGCCGAGGTCCAACGTGACCCGGCCGGAGCGGATCGCTCCGCGGTTGGCCCTGGTCGCGGCACGGCGCATCTCGGGCGAGGGGTCCACTCCCCGGATGACGGCGGCCCCGGAACGTGCGACCAGCAGCCGGACCAGCCCACCGGGGCCGTACCCCACCTCCAGTACCCGGTCTTCCGGCTGGACGTCCAGGATGTGGAGCACGTCGTCCTGTTTGTTGGTCCACAGCATGAACCGCCCGGCGAGGCGCCCGCGCGTGCCGACCGGGCGCGCGAACGGCGAGGTGACGGGCCGATCCCCGGCCCACGAACGCAGTGGTGTGTCCATACCGGCAGGATGGCGCCTCACCCTGGCGCACAGGCCGAACCGGCCCGCCGACCTCCCCGGGGCGTCCCCCGCATGATCGAGTCCTTGGCCCGGGCCGGGCGGGCCCGGGTCGCTCAGGAGCCGGGAGCGCCGGCGCGAAGTCCGTCCATGACGAGGTCCAGGAGCCGTCCGGCGCGCGACTGCCAGTCGCCGTGCGGATCGATCTGCCAGAGGCCGGCGATGGCGAGCACGAAGTCGTCGGGGGTCACCCCCGGGCGGATGGTGCCGGCCTCCTCGTTCGCCTTCAGCAGCAGCGCGACGGCCGAGGTCACCGAGCCGCGTCCCAGTCCGGCCAGGCTGCCGTGCGCGCTGGTGGCCTGGCGCATCGCGTCGGCCAGGCCGGCCTTGGCCATGGCGTACTGGGCGAGGCGGTCCATCCACTCCCGCAGGGCCTGGTCGGGCGCGCGGTTCTGAAGCAGCTGGGATGCGGTGTCGGAGACCTGCTGGACTTCGTAGCGGTAGACCTCCAGTACGAGTGCCTCGCGGTTGGGGAAGTTCCGGTAGAACGTCCCTTGCCCGACGCCCGCCTTCTTCGCGATCGAGCTCAGCGGGGCGTCGGCCGACTGCGTCAGCTCCTCCAGCGCCACTTCGAGGATGCGCTCGCGATTCCGTTGCGCGTCCGAGCGCATCGGCGCGTCCTTCCTCTGTTGCACTCGTCCTCCCTCCGGGAATCACGGCTGGTCCGGTCTTGATAACCGGACAGTTGTCCGGTAGATTCAAAGCTAACGGACAGCTGTCCGCTTAAGCCCACCATAGCGGCAGATGCGGCCGGTGTGGATGCTCGGTGGCCATCGCGACCGACTTCTCGCCCACCGCATACGCCGCAGGCGCCCAAGCTGACGCCGCTACGCACAGCGCCACCTCCTCCCGAACCGTCTCGAACCGTCTGCCGGGATCATCCCGTTCGACGCTCTCGCTCCCGCGTGACAGCGAAGGCTCGACTTCCTGGCGGACCACGTCGGCATCAGGGCCCGCGCCCCGACGCCCACCGCGCCTCACATACGCGAAAGAAGGCTGATCATGGCCCTATCGACGTCCAGCGCCATCACCCTGAACATCAACGGCGAGAAGCACACGCTGCCCGTCGACCATCGCACCACCCTGCTCGACGCACTGCGTGAGCATCTCGATCTGACCGGTACCAAAAAGGGCTGTGACCAGGGCCAGTGCGGTGCTTGTACGGTGCTGATCGACGGACGCCGGGCCGTCTCCTGTCTTCAGCTCGCGATCGCCTCCGAGGGGCGCGTGATCACCACCATCGAGGGCGTGGCGGACGGTGAGCGGCTGCATCCGGTGCAGCAGGCCTTCCTCGACCTCGACGGCTACCAGTGCGGCTACTGCACACCGGGGCAGATCTGCTCCGCCATAGCGATGATCGAGGAGCACGCGGCGGGTTGGCCGAGTGCCGCGACCGCCGACGTACGGCCCGAAGCGGGAGCGCCGCCGCTGACCGCCGATGAGATCCGGGAGCGGATGAGCGGCAATCTGTGCCGCTGCGGCGCGTATGTGTCGATCGTGCAGGCGGTCGCGCAGGCGGCGGAGGCCGAGGCCGCCCAAACCCCCACCACGGCACGGCAATTCAGCGGGCCTTCCGGCCCCGGAGACCTTGCCCACCCTGCCGGCACGACGGACGCGGAGATGACGGCATGAGGGAATTCGGCTATCAGCGCGTGTTCGATGTCCCCGGAGCGGTCGCCCGGCTCGGCGCCGATCCCGATGCGCGCTATCTCGGCGGCGGCACCAATCTCGTCGACCTGATGAAGGCCGGCGTGGAGCGGCCCGCGCTGCTCATCGACGTACGTGAGCTGCCCCTCGACGGGATCGAGACCACGGACGACGGCGGCCTGCGCATCGGCGCGACCGTCACCAACAGCGATCTCGCCGCCCATCCCGAAGTCCGGCGCCGCTACCCGGCGTTGGCGCAGGCGGTCCTGGCCGGTGCCTCGGGCCAGCTGCGCAATATGGCCACGGTCGGCGGAAATCTCCTCCAGCGCACCCGCTGCGGCTACTTCGCCGACCTGGCCAAGCCGTGCAACAAGCGCGTCCCCGGCAGCGGCTGCCCCGCCATCGAGGGCGAGCACCACAACCACGCGATCCTCGGCGCCTCCGAGCACTGCGTGGCCATCCACCCCTCGGACATGGGGGTCGCGCTCGCCGCCTTCGATGCCGTCATCTCGTACGAAACGGCAGACGGGCCGGGCGAGTTGCCGCTCGCGGAGTTCTATCTGCCCGTGGGCGACACCCCGCATCTGGAGACCGCGCTGCCGTCCGGCGCACTGATCACCGGCGTCACCCTGCCCCCGACTCCGGTCGCCGCCGTCTCCCGCTACCGGAAGGTGCGCGAGCGCGCGTCGTACGCGTTCGCCATCGGCTCGATCGCCGCCGCGCTCGACGTCCAGGACGGAGTCGTACGCGAGGTGCGCCTCGCCCTCGGGGCGGTCGCGTCCCGGCCGTGGCGGGCCCAGGAAGCCGAACGGGTGCTCACCGGAGGTCCGGCGAGCGCCGACGCGTTCGCCGCCGCCGCGGACGCCGAACTGGCAGCCGCCAAGACGCTGCCCCACAACGGATACAAGGTGACGCTGATGCGCAACCTCGTCGTGGCCATGTTGACCGAACTCACCGAGGAGGCCGCCCGATGACCACGACAACCGGAACCACCGCGGTGACAGGGGCCGTCGGCGCCGCGCACACCCGCCTGGAGGGCCGGGACAAGGTCACCGGAGCGGCCCGGTACGCGGGAGAGATCCCCTTCGCCGAACTCGCCCATGGCTGGCTGGTGTTGTCCACCATCGCCCGGGGCCGTGTCCGCTCCGTGGAGTCCGCCCCCGTCCTTGCGATGCCCGGCGTCCTCACCGTCCTGCACCACGGGAACGCCCCGCGCGTCGACGGGAGCTACGCGGGCATGCTGGGCCGGCCCGACCCGATCGTCGAAGTCTTCCAGCACGACCGGGTGCCCTACGTGGGCTGGCCGGTGGCGCTGGTCGTCGCCGAGACGTCCGAGCAGGCCAGGGAGGCCGCCGAAGCGCTGGTGGTCCAGTACGACGAGGAACCGCACGACATCGCTTTCTTCGCCGACCGCCCCGGTACGTACACCCCGGAGAACTCCCCGGCCGCGCAGGCGGAGACGGAGAAGGGGGACATCGAGGCCGAACTCGCCGCGTCCGCCGTCGTCGTGGACGCCGCCTACACCACACCGGAAGAGCACCACAGCTCCCTGGAGCCGCACGCGGCGACGGCCCGCTGGGACAGCGGCCGTCTCGACGTCGTCGACTCCAACCAGGGCAGCATGTGGGTGGCGGACGAGCTCGCCAAGCTCTTCTCCCTCGATCCGGCCTCGGTGCGCGTACGGTCCGAACACGTCGGCGGCGCCTTCGGGTCCAAGGGGGTCCGCCCGCACCAGATACTCGCCGTGATGGCCACGACCGTCCTCCACCGCCCGGTCAGAGTCGTACTGACCCGCCGTCAGATGTTCTCGCTCGTCGGCTACCGCAGCCCCACGGCGCAGCGGGTCAGGCTCGGCGCCGACACCGACGGGCGGCTGCGCGCGTTCGACCACCAGGCGCAGAGCCTCACCTCGACCGTTCATGAATTCATCGAGCGCAGCGCCGATATGGGGCGTGTGATGTACGACGCCGACGCGCACCACACCGTCAACCGTGTCGTACCGCTCGACGTGCCGACGCCGACCTGGATGCGTGCGCCGGGCGAGGCACCGGGCTCGTTCGCGCTGGAGTCCGCACTCGACGAACTCGCCGAGAAGATCGGTATGGACCCGATCGCGCTGCGCGCACGCAATGAACCGGACGCTGGGCCGGTCTCCGGACTCCCTTTCAGCAGCCGCAATGTGCTCGCCTGCTTCCAGGAGGGCGCCCGCAGGTTCGGCTGGGCGGACCGGGACCCGCGTCCCGGCACGCGCCGCGAAGGGCGCTGGCTGCTCGGGACCGGTACGGCCGCGGCCACGTACTCCTCGGGGGTCGTCCCGTCCACGGCGGCCGTGACGGCGGAGACCGACGGCACGTTCACCGTACGGATCACCGCGGCGGACGTCGGCACCGGCGCGCGGACCGCGCTGGCCCTGATCGCCGCGGACGCGCTGGAGGTGGAGCCGGGACGCATCCGTATCCAGATCGCGGACAGCGACTTCGGCCCGGCGATGATCGCCGGCGGCTCCATGGGCACCCGCTCCTGGGGCTGGGCGATCATGGCCGCGGCACGCGAGCTGCGCGAACAACTGGTCCTGGGCGGTGACATCCCGCCGCAGGGCATCACGGCACGGTCGGACACCGGCGCGGCCGTCAGCGCGCTGGCGAAGAAGGAACGGCACTCCTTCGGAGCGCAGTTCGCCGAGGTCGCCGTGGACGTCACCAGCGGCGAGGTCCGCGTACGGCGGATGCTCGGCATCTTCGCCGCGGGCCGGATTGTCAACCCGCTGACCGCGCGCAGCCAGTTCATCGGCGGAATGACCTGGGGTCTTTCCATGGCGCTGCACGAGGAGGCGATCAGGGACCAGGCGTCCGGCGGCCACGTCGGCGCCGACTTCGCGGGCTATCACTTCGCCGCGAACGCCGACGTACCGCTCATCGAGGCGGACTGGGTGGACGACCCGGACGCGGACGACCCGGTCGGGATCAAGGGCATCGGCGAGATCGGGATCGTGGGAGCCGCGGCGGCGATCGCCAACGCGGTCTGGCATGCGACCGGTGTCCGCCACCGGGACCTGCCGATCCGGCCCGACCGGGTCCTGCTGGCGGGAACCCGACCAGCGGGAGAGCGCGATGCTTGACATCGCCGACGAGCTGAACCGATGGGCCGAGCAGGGCCGGGACTTCGCCGTCGCCACCGTCGTGGCGGTCGGCGGCAGCGCGCCGCGCCGGCCCGGCGCCGCCCTCGCCGTCGACGGCGAGGGCACGGCCATCGGCTCGGTCTCCGGCGGTTGCGTGGAGGGGGCGGTGTACGACCTGTGCGTCCAGGTGCTCCAGGACGGCGAGGCGGTGGTCGAACGGTTCGGCTACAGCGACGAGGACGCCTTCGCGGTGGGACTGACCTGCGGCGGGATCATCGAGGTCCTGGTCACACCGGTGAGCGCGGACGCACCGGACAGGCAGGTGTTCGCGGCGGCGCTGTCGGCCGCCGCCCGACGGGAGACGGCGGCGCTCGCCCGCGTGGCCCGGGGCCCGGCCGAACTCCTCGGCAGGCCGCTGCTCGTACACCCCGGCGGATCGTACGAAGGCAGTCTCGAAGGCCACCCGGACCTTGACCGCACGGTGGTCGGCGAGGCCCGCGCCCTGCTGGACGCGGGCCGCACCGGCACATTCGCCCTCTCGGAGGACGGATCGCGCTGCGGGGCCGATCTGACACTGTTCGTCGAGTCGAGCGTGCCGCCGCCCCGCATGATCGTCTTCGGCGCGATCGACTTCGCCGCGGCCCTGGTGCGTACGGGCAAGTTCCTCGGCTACCACGTGACCGTGTGCGACGCCCGCCCCGTCTTTGCCACCCGGACCCGCTTTCCCGAGGCCGACGACGTCGTCGTCGACTGGCCGCACCGCTACCTCCAGCGCACCGAGACCGACAGCCGCACGGTCCTGTGCGTGCTCACCCACGACGCCAAGTTCGACGTCCCCCTGCTGGAGGTGGCCCTGCGCCTGCCGGTCGCGTTCGTCGGCGCGATGGGCTCGCGCCGCACCCATGAGGACCGCCATCGCAAACTCCGCGACGCCGGCGTCACCGAACGCGAACTGGCCCGGCTCCACTCACCGATCGGCCTCGACCTCGGTGCCCGCACCCCGGAGGAGACCGCCCTCTCCATCGCAGCGGAGATCGTCGCAGCCCGCCAGGGCGGCACGGGCGCTCCACTGACCGGCTCGCGGACACCCATTCACCATGACGATGCGAAGGAGCGGGAGGCCGGCGGGGCCGGGGCGCATGCCGCCGCGTGACCCGGCTCGGTCCCCCTGAGGCCGACGACCGCTTGCCGTCCCTCGTTGGCCACCTCTGATCGACGAGCTCAATGTGGCCTACGACGAGGACCGCAGGGGCGGGGGCGATGGTGGTCTGCGGAACCGCGTACCTCTTGCCGCCGGTGCAGGATTTTGCGCAGTTTGCGGTGGGGAGGCATGGCGGAACGGGAAAATAGCAGTATTGGCGCTGCCGGCCCTCGTGCCGTGCTACTGTTGATCCCAGTTGCAGTTGTGGTTCCCATAGCGCCTTTGATGGCTTTATGTCGTCGGGCGCTTTTTTATTTCCGGTGCTGCTTTCCGGACGGGGCAATCATCGCGGCGACGCCGGGTCCGCGCAGTGCGGACCCACTGCCCCGAAGGAGATTTTGATATGGCTACTGGCACCGTGAAGTGGTTCAACGCGGAAAAGGGTTTCGGCTTCATCGAGCAGGAGGGTGGCGGCCCCGACGTCTTCGCCCACTACTCGAACATCGCCACCCAGGGCTTCCGTGAGCTTCAGGAAGGCCAGAAGGTGACCTTCGACGTCACGCAGGGCCAGAAGGGCCCGCAGGCCGAGAACATCGTTCCCGCCTGACGCTGACGCGTAGGACCTAGCTGGGGCCCGCACTCGTGCGGGCCCCAGCTCCTTGCTGTCGGCAGAGTTGTCCGACGTGCACGGTTCCGGCCGGATGCAAGTGCGTTCACGGCCTATGAGCCGACCAAAGCCGCCCACTCCGGTGGACACCTGGCATTCTGCCGCCGACGCCGCTGCTTTTCCGCCCGATGCGGCCGGCTACTTTTCAGTCTTTTATCCGGCTCGTTCTTGCAATTCGTTCGGCACATTCTTGCCGAGAATTCCTCGATACGTGCCATATCGAGGAAGGTTCTCCATGAACCGCTCAGCTCGTACGAACGACCGCTACTCCAATCCCCGCAAGAGCAGCACCGCCGGTTCCGACCGGGGCGCCCGCTTCCGGCCGAAGGGCCAGAGCCGCTCCGGCAACCGTTCCGGCGGAAACGGGCGTCGCCCCTCCGTGCCGGGCGAGTTCGCGCTGCCGGTCACCATCACCCCGGCCCTGCCCGCCGCTGCGACCTTCGGCGAACTCGACATGCCGGCCGAGCTGCTGACGACGCTCACCGGCCTCGGCGTGACCGAGCCGTTCCCCATCCAGGCGGCCACGCTGCCGAACTCCCTCGCAGGCCGTGACGTCCTCGGCCGCGGCCGCACCGGTTCGGGCAAGACGCTCGCCTTCGGCCTGGCGCTGCTGGTGCGTACCGCCGGACAGCGTGCCGAGCCCCGGCAGCCGCTCGCCTTGATCCTCGTCCCCACCCGCGAGCTGGCCCAGCAGGTCACAGACGCGCTCACCCCGTACGCCCAGGCCCTCAAGCTGCGGCTGGCCACGGTGGTCGGCGGTATGTCGATCGGCCGCCAGGCCGGCGCACTGCGCGCCGGGGCCGAGGTGGTCGTCGCGACCCCCGGCCGCCTCAAGGACCTCATCGAGCGCAAGGACTGCCGTCTGGACCAGGTGAAGATCACCGTCCTGGACGAGGCCGACCAGATGGCCGACATGGGCTTCATGCCCCAGGTCACCGCGCTGCTCGACCAGGTACGCCCCGACGGCCAGCGGCTGCTGTTCTCGGCCACTCTGGACCGCAACGTCGACCTCCTGGTCCGGCGCTACCTCCACGACCCGGTGGTCCACTCCGTCGACCCCTCGGCCGGCGCCGTCACCACGATGGAACACCACCTGCTGCACATCCACGACGCCGACAAGCACGCCACCACGACCGAGATCGCCGCCCGCGACGGCCGCGTGATCATGTTCCTGGACACCAAGCACGCCGTGGACAAGCTCACCAAGCACCTGCTGAACAGCGGTGTACGCGCCGCCGCGCTGCACGGCGGCAAGTCCCAGCCCCAGCGCACCCGCACCCTGGCCCGGTTCAAGACCGGCGAGGTCACGGCCCTGGTGGCCACCAACGTCGCGGCCCGCGGCATCCACGTCGACAACCTCGACCTCGTCGTCAACGTCGACCCGCCCACCGACCACAAGGACTACCTGCACCGCGGCGGCCGCACCGCCCGCGCCGGCGAGTCCGGCCGCGTCGTCACCCTGGTCCTGCCCAACCAGCGCCGCGACATGGCGCGCCTGATGGCCGATGCCGGCATCACCCCGCAGACCACCCAGGTCCGCTCCGGTGAGGCCGAACTCAGCCGGATCACCGGCGCCCAGGCGCCCTCCGGTGTCCCGGTCACCATCGCCGCGCCGGTCACGGAGCGCCCCAAGCGCAGCGGCGGCAGCGCCCCGTTCCGCGGCCGGGGCACCCGCCCAGGCCGGCCCGGCCGCTCAGGCGGCGAGTCCCGCCGGTCCGCCGAGGCCCGCCAGCTCACCGAGGCCCGCAAGGCCGCACGGGTCCGCCGTTCGTCATGACCGGGAGCGGCCCGGCAACCGCCTTGTGAGCGCGGTACTTTGCGGCTCGGGAGGGCGCCCTCGCACGGGGAAACCTAGACGTGCAGGGCGTCCGACCGCGCCGGGACGACCGGAAGCAGCAGGTAGGAAGGGTGCTTCCCACCGCTGATGAGGGTCGTCCGGCCGGCGTAGACGTCGGAGCCCCGGTCCTTGGTGTCGTTGTGCACGAACAGGCCGTTGCCGCGCATGGAGATGCCGAAGGCGGACGGCCACGGTCCCTCGCCGGGGAACTCGAAGTCCCGCCCCTGCACCGATACGCCGAGGCGGTAGCCGGCGGGGACGATCACCGACGTCGGCCAGATCTCGACCTGGAGGTCGACCGGTTCGCCGGGGGTCAGCGGCTGCCGTTCGTCGAAGGTGTGCCACGGCCGGTACGGCTCGCTGCGCGCGGGATCGAGCTTCCGGAGCGAGGAACGCAGCCAGCCCAGTGCGATGGCGCCGTTCGGGTCCATGGCGCTGGTGAAGGCGACATCGTGCCCGTCGGGGTCCTGTACGCGGAGGGTGAGGAACACATCGGCGTCCGTCGTCGACGAGGCCACCCGTAGCGTCGCGGCCGCCGGCCCGGTCACCTCCAGGGGCTCGGCCAAGGGCTCGGTCCAGAACGTCAGGCCGTCGCCGAGCGCGTCGAACTCCGCGCTTCTCTCGGTGGGGTCGCTCTCGGGAGAAAGCGCGTTACGAGCGAGATCGAGATGGAACTTCGTCCACTCCGTCCGCGCCGGCGGCCACTCCGTTTCCGCGCGCTGCTCGAAACTGCCGTCGACCCGCCGCACGTTGAGGAAGACCGGAGGCTGGTCGTCCCAGCCGGTGTCCTCACCCTTGAGGAAGTGTCCGAAGAAGCGCTTCTGCAGCGCGACGCCGTAGTCGGTGTAGAACTCGACCCAGTGCTGTAGGCCATGCACCTCCAGCCACTTCTGGTCGCTCGCCACGCCCGCGTATCCCTCGAACCCGCCCCGGGTGTGCAGATGGTGCGCCCAGTTGGTCGCGGACAGCACCGGGACGGTGATTTTCGACAGGTCCGGGGTCCGGTCCCGGTAGTGCGCGTCGAGCAGCGGATGTTCGTACAACGCGCTCACCGAGTCGGCGGCGTTCTTCGCCCGCTCCGCGTCGCTCAGCACATCGGGGCCGGCGACCCGCACTCCCGTGACCGGGTGCCGCGGGCCGTTCTCGACACCGTGCTGTACGGACGCGACCTGCACCGGGTACCACTGCTGGAGGAAGATGTGCAGGATCCCGCCGTGATGGGTGAGTTCACGGTAGAAGTCGCAGGCGCCCTCCCAGGGGCAGATGGCCGCGAGGTGCGGGGGCCGCAGCGCCGCGACCTGCCACTGGTTGACCGCGTAATAGGAGATGCCGAGCAGGCCGACCTTGCCGTTGCTCCAGGGCTGGACGCCCGCCCACTCGATGCAGTGGAAGTAGTCCTGCGTCTCCCGGGGCGAGAAGATGTCCAGGTAGCCCGGTGACCGTCCGGCACCCCGGGAATCCACGCGAATCACCACATAGCCGTCGGGAACCCACTTGTCCGGGTCGGCCGTCTCCCAGTTCTGGTAGCGGTTCGACGAGCCGGCGAGCGCGTCCGGGTGCTCGGTCTCCAGGTTGTGCCACATGGGCTGGAAGCCTTCCTGGAAGGCAAGCCCCTTGGCGTACGGGCCGTGCGTCATGATCACGGGATGGGGTCCGCCGTCGTCCGGCCGGTACACATCGGCGCGGAGCGCGACCCCGTCGTCCATCGTGATCGGTTCATCCCAGTCGATGCGCATCGCGCTGCTTCCTGTACGGCTGTACAGCTTGAATTGTCCGCGCGTATCTCCCGGTCCGCCACAGCGTGAGCGAGGCCGGGCGGGGCGATCCGCCCCCGTGCTGCCGGCAGGCAGGTTGGTTACGTTGGAAGAAGGCAGGTCGACAGCTCAGCAGGAGCAGGCCGAACCGGCCCTTGCGACCGCTTGCCTCAAGCTCGTTCGAAGGCTTGCCTCAAGCTCATCCGAGGGGCGTTTCCCATGGCATCTGACCAGATCCCCGGTATCGATCCCACCGCGGCTCCGAGCGGAGACGGTTGCGTGGAGTGCTTGGCGGGCGACGGGCCGGGTTGGTGGTTCCACCTGCGGCGTTGCGCCGCGTGCGGGCACATCGGATGCTGCGATTCCTCGCCCTCGCAGCACGGTACGAAGCATGCGCGCGAGGCGGGCCACTCCTTCCTGACCAGCTTCGAGCCGGGAGAGGACTGGTTCTGGAACATCGAGACCGACCAGTACTACGAGGGGCCGCGGCTGCCCCCGCCCACGGCACATCCGGCCTCCCAGCCGACGCCGGGCCCGCTGGGCAAGGTTCCCGCGGACTGGGAGCAGCAGCTGCACTGACGGTGCAGGGTGAGGCGGCTCCCGGCATCAGGGGCGCGGAGACGGCGCCTGTGGGTCGGTGGTCCCGCCGGGGCAAGCGAGGCGGTCGATGTCCCAGCCGGCGCGTCCGGCCCCCGCCCGGTACGCGCTCGCGTAGAAGGCGAGGACGGCCGCGCGAGGATCGCTCTTCGCGCGAGCCTCGTCGTACGGCAGCACGGCCAGGTGGCTGTCGTTGCGGGCCACCCAGCGTGCCGACGCGGGGATGAGCGGCTCCTCGGCCAGTGCCGCGGGCTCGGGAGCGGTGTACGAGTAGAAAGCCGGCTGGGCGAAGGTGTCGTCGCCGAACCAGAATCCGAAGCTGATCACCTCGCGGGAGTAGGCCTCCCGTGTCACCGGATCCACCTGCGGCGGCTGGTCGATATGCCGCCCGGAGAACCGGCTGTGGGCGATGTCGAAGGTGTGCCAGAAATGATGCACCGGGCTGGCCTTCCCGGAATAGCCGGCCGCGAATTCCTCCAGCACCAGCGCCACCTGGCTGAGGACCTGCCAGTAGCGGTTGGAGTGTGCGGGATCGTAGGCCGCATGCTCGGTGTCTTCGGCGAACGGCCGGGTGGCATCGGGCAGGTCGAACGGCCGGGGAATATCGATGTTCACCCGGATCCCCAGCGCGGCCAGAGCGTCCAGAGTGCTGTCGTGGAAGGACGCCACGGACTGGCCCAGTAGCGGAATGGAGAGCGCTCTGCCGTCCAGCGTAGAGACGACCAGCTGATGGTCGACGAAGTCAAAGTCGACCGTGAAGACCGGATTGCCGTCGACCAGTCCCATCGGACGTGTGGTGATGCCCCGTCCGGTGAGGTGGAACGGCACATTCCACCAATGGTTGCGCCGGGCACTCGCGGCGAGCCGGATCTTGCCGACGACTTGCGCGAAACGGTGCAGCGTTTCCTTGGTGTCCTGCCACTCCGCGAGCGGGATCGGCGGGAACAGCTCCATCGGGTTCCCCTTCCTGCCCGGTGGTCCTGCCGGCCGGGCCATTCCATGATGGCCATTGCGCGCAGGTACGGCATCCCGCAGGGCGATAAGGGGCGCACTGGGTGTACTGGGTGTATGGGGCGTATTCGGTCCTCCCGGGTGGGCGTATTGGTCCTACCGGGCGTACGCGGGACCGACTCGGGTCACGGTCGTGCGCCGCCCCTGTCCCCCCGACGACGGTCCCGCCCAGGCTGCCAGCGCGTCCGCTCTCCCGTACCGCCGGGCGTCCGCATCGGCGGTACGGGTGGCCCATGCGACGTGGCCGTCAGGGCGTACGAGGACTTCGGTCACCCCGTCGAGGTCCGCGTGCTCGTCATGTTGGGTGACGGTCACGGCGGTGACCCGCGAGCTCCATCCGGCCCCGACGGCCTCCCGCAGGCCCGGATCCCCCGCGAAATCGAGCAGGACGAAGCGGCCGTGGGGGAGCAGTTCATAGACCCGTACCGCCGCCGAACCGGAGGCGGTCAGTCCGATGTCGGGCATACGCCGCCCCACCAGCGGATCGGCGTCGACGGTGGCGGGCGGGTAGGAGGTGCCGAGCGCGGAGACCAGCCCGGCCAGCCGGCGGTTGACCTCTTCCATGCCCAGCAGTTCGTCGAAGAGCTTGCGCAGGGCGGTCGCGGGGCGCCGGTACCGCGGGACGAGCGTCAGCTCCGCCAGCAGGGTCTGGACCTCGGTGTTCTCGGTGACCGCCTGCCCGACCGGGCGGCGCTCCGCGTCGTAACTGTCGAGCAGTCCGGACGGCGCCCGGCCGTTGATCTCGGCGGCCAGCTTCCAGCCCAGGTTCATGGCGTCCTGGAGGCCGGTGTTGAGCCCCTGGCCCGCCGCGGGGAAGTGGATATGGGCGGCGTCGCCCGCCAGCAGGACCCGGCCGGAACGGTAACTGGCCGCGAGCCGGGTGGCGTTGCCGAAGCGCGACAGCCACCGGGGCCCGTCGACCCCGCAGTCCGAGCCGCAGATCCGCTTCAGCGACGTACGGAACTCCTCCAGGGTCACCGGCTCCGCGGCCGGCGTCCGCATCCGCTCCGGATCCATGCAGACGAACCGCGTCAGTCCGCCCTCCAACGGGACGATCAGTACGCCACGAGCCCGCGCGGCGTCGAGAACGCCAGGATCCGCGTCCACGACCGCGAAATCCCCGAGCACCCCGGTCACCGTCTCGTCGGTACCGGGGAAACCGATCCCGGCCGCCTCCCGCACCGTGCTCCGCCCGCCGTCGCACCCGACCGCGTACTTCGCCCGTACGGTCTCGATGCCGCCGCCGGGGCCGCGTAGCTCCACTTCGACCCCTTCGGCGCTCTGGCTGAGCCCGGCGGTTTCGTACCCACGGCTGATCTCCACGCCCAGCTCGTGCGCCCGCTCCGCCAGCAGCGCCTCGGTGCGCGCCTGGGCCAGGAACAGGGTGTAGCCGTGCCGGCTGTCGAGTGCGGCGAAGTCCAGCTGGGTGTCCAGGGCGGCGAAGTGCCAGCCCGGCACGGTCTTGCCGAGGGCCAGGAAGCGGGGGGCCAGGCCCCGTAGGTCCATCAGTTCCATGCTGCGCGGGTGCAGGGTCAGCGCGCGGGAATCCCGCTGCGGCTCGGTGCGGCGCTCCACGATCCGGGTGCGTACGCCGGCCAGAGCCAGCTCGCAGGCGAGCATCAGCCCGGTCGGGCCGGCGCCCACGACGATCACATCGGTGTCCATGGCGGTGCCCCTCATTTATCGAACCAGCATTTAGTGAACAACGTTCACGTGAACGCCGTTCACTATAGTGAGGTCCATGAGCTCCCCGTCAACCCCGACCAGAGGCCGGCCCGCACGGCTCGACCAGGCCCGCACCATCGAGACCGCCCTGGAACTGCTCGACGAATCCGGCCTCGACGCGCTGACCATGCGGCGCCTCGCCGACGCGATGGGCGTTCAGGCGGGCGCGCTCTACCGGTACTTCGCCACCAAGCAGGACCTGCTGACCGCGATGGCGGAGCGGATGCTGGCCGACGTCATTCCGCCGGCGGAGGACGGCAACTGGAGCGAGCGCCTGACCGGCCTGGCGAGGTCGATGCGTACGGCCCTGCTCGCCCATCGCGACGGTGCGCGGGTGTATGCCGGTACGCACTCGACCGGCGCGAACACCCTGGGCTTCGCCGACGCGGTGATCGGCGTGCTGCGCGAGGCGGGATTCGGCGACGAGGACGCCGCGCGGACCCTCTTGGCGGTGGCCAACTTCACCCTCGGCCACACCCTGGAAGAACAAGCCGCCCTGCAACCGGGGAACGAGGCTCCCGCGGACGCGGGGCGACTGCACGAAGCGGTGACGGCAGGGACATATCCGCACCTCACCGCGACCCTGCCCGTGCTCACCAGCACCGATTTCACGGCGCACTTCGAGTTCGGCCTGCGGCTGCTTGTCGAGGGCCTGAAGGTGCATCGGGAACGGCAGGCGTGACCCGGTTCCACTCCTCGGCCCCTCGGCTCTTCGGCTCCTCGGCTCCTCGGCTCCTCAGCTCTCCGGGTTGGGGTGGTGGCGCTTGCGGTACAGGGCGATCGCGGACTTCGGGGGGAAGTTGGGGACGAAGGTGAGTGCCCCGTCAGCCTTGGAGATGACGAGGTGGCTGCCGCCGAACGAGCGTGGCTCGGTAGGGGGAACGTGGCGTAGATGAGGTAGCCGATGTCGAATTCCTGGACGTGCACGGACGCCGGGGTGCCATCGTGACAGCGGGGCTGGAAGCTGGTGCGGGCCATTACGAGCGCTTCCTCGGCGGTCGTCGGCACGGCGGTCGTCGGTGCGGCGTTCTCGGGCTCCGGCGAATCGGTCTCCGACACGCGTTTTCTCCTCATTTGTGGCCCGGCTCGCCATGAACTGGCGGCTTCGGTAGCAGCGGACACGCGCCTCCGTGGGGGTCAGGGTGCCCGATGGGGCGTAGGCAGGAAATCGCGGAACTGTGGTGCGCCGGCTTCCGAGGTCAGTCTGGTGGCGCGGGCGGTGAAGCTGATGGCGTGGTACCAGCCGCACAGCATGAGCAGGTCCAGGAGTTGTTCCGGGCTGAATTCACCGCTGA
Source organism: Streptomyces inhibens (assembly GCF_003389455.1). Lineage (GTDB taxonomy): Bacteria > Actinomycetota > Actinomycetes > Streptomycetales > Streptomycetaceae > Streptomyces > Streptomyces inhibens. The sequence goes on from NZ_QUAC01000310.1 coordinate 42,718, forward strand.
GTCGGTCCCACAGTGGGTCGTCGAGGTCGTGGTGGGTGTGCAGTGCATCGGCCGCATCGAGGAGCAGCCGGTCCCGTTCGGTCGTCCAGCAGGGGTCGACGCTCGATCCGTGCGTCAGGGAACCGATCTGCGCGTCGGTCAGTTCGGCGCGGGAGGCGAAGCGTGCGATGTGTACGCCCCATTCGTACTCGCAGCCGCACAGGGCGCAGGTGCGGTCGATGACGATCTCCCGGTCCCGCAGGCCGAGACTGAGCCGGCGACTGAGCTCGTACGAGCCCCAGCCGTGCAGCGCCTCGGCGAGCGGCACGTTGCGTGCGTACAGCCGGAACAAGGCGATGGGCTCCTGCTCGCCGGGCATCATGCGGCGCAGTGCCGTGGCAACCCCCTCCGAGGGGTAGGGGGCTTCGACCGGCGGGATCCGAGCGGTCATGTGTGTTTCCTCCCTTCAGATGCTTCGAATTTCGAAGCGTCCGAAGGGAGGGTAGTGTTTCGGAAATCGAAGCGCTACCCCTGAGTGGAGAGGAACGGCGAGCATCATGACGGCAGCACCGAAACCCCGACGTCCCGTCCGCGGCTCCACAACAGGCCGCCCTCTCATGGCTGCGCTCGACCTGTTCGGACGGCGATGGACCTTGCGCATCCTGTGGGAACTGCGCGGCCGGACCCTTGGTTTCAGGCCGTTGCAGCAGCAGTGCGACGGCATGTCCTCCAGCGTGCTTCAGCAGCGCCTCACCGAACTGCAGGAGGCCCAGCTCGTAGAGCGCGATACCGAGGACGGCTACCGCCTGACAGCTCTCGGCAAGGAAGCCTGCGATGAGCTGCGGGGGCTGCATCGATGGTCCGAACGCTGGGCCACCGCACTCGACCAGATGCCGCCCGGCGGGTCAGGCCCGAAGCCGTAGCCGTGCAGGGCTCGTTCAAGGCTCGTACAGGGTGCGGGCGCCACTGACTGCCCGTCCGTGAGTTCGCCCCGGTCTTCGCGATCGCCTGGATATGTGAGCGGTCGGTGGCCGAGCGGTCAGTGGCCGTGCGGGATCAGGCGCCCGACCGTCTTCCATACGGAGGGCATCCCCCGATGGACGGGGTCCGGTGCGATGGGTCCAGGCGATGCCGCCTTGCGCAGTGACGGGATGGCCGGGAGCTCCCAGTCGCACGGGGGAGGGGCGCAGCCCGCGAGTGTGGCGCCGTGTTCCTTCAGGGCGACGCTGACGAGGGTGAGCAGGAGCGCGATGTCGGCGTCGCAGTCGAGGAGTACGGTGATCCACGATGCCCCGGGCCGTACCCGGATCGCGGTGCTCAGCCGCAGCTGAGGGAGGAGGCGTTCGATTGCCGCGCGGGTGAGGTGCAGATCCGCGGCATCGTTGGAGTGGAAATGGACGATTTCATCTCCGGCTGTTCCGAAGGCGCGTCCAACGGCGCACCGGGGCGAGCCACTTACCAGGTTCGGCCACGACTCCAACTGGGTCATGGCGCGATCGGCCGCGGTCATAAGCACCATCCTTGCGTACTCTCTACCCCGTGAACCACCCCCATTCACCACCTGCTTGGGAAAGTGACTGTTCCGAGGCCTGCCAATGTGCTGGTGGCCACAGCACTGCGCCCCGGCCTCCTCCCCGGCATCGATGCGTACACCGTGAAGGTCAACGCGAAATTCCCCGGTGCCGGCCCGGCCCTGCGTGGTGTCATCTGCCTCCACAGCGGCCGGGACGGTGAACTGCTCGCCCTGGAGGCCGCCCTGCTCACGGTCGACGACCGCCGTCTGGCCGCCACCACGGGCGCACTCGCGAACGCAGGCCTTCCGGCAGACGTTGTCGATGCCACCCTCGGCGAGATCCTCCGCCAACGGCATCCCGGCCGCACCCACCCCGATCAGGTCACCGTGTACGCCCCCGTCGGCCTGCCCTGGCAGGATCTCGCGCTCACCTGGACGGCCCACCGAGAAGCCGAACGCCGAGGCCTCGGAACCGTCATCGACCTGCTGGGCTGAGGGCCGGACAGCCGCAATCGGTGCTACTGCTTGAGTCGACCGTGGGCAGCCGGGCAGCCGGGCAGCCGGGCAGCCGCGCGGCGGCGCTTGGCTCGCGGTTCGTTTGGTGGAATATAAGGGGTCAAAGCGGACTGCTGCGGGTCATAGTGGGGGCGTAAACGCAGTGACAGCGGCCCATTGGAGTAGGGGAGAGCGGGATGCCGAAGTACCTGGTTCAGGCTAGCTACACCCCCGAGGGAGCGAAGGGGCTGCTCACCGAGGGCGGAAGCGGGCGCCGAGCTGCCTCGGAGCAGGCCGTTGCATCCTGCGGAGGCACACTTGAGGCGATGTACTTCGCTTACGGGGACGCCGACTTGTACTGCATCGTCGACTTCCCCGACCGCCTGTCGATGGCTGCTGTCGCGATGGCGGTGCGAGCTTCCGGAGCGGTGCAGTCCAAGGCGATTCCCCTGCTGGCCGTCGAGGAGATCGATGAGGCGGCGAAGAGGAGCAAGAGCGTCGAGTTCCGTTCGCCTGGCAGCTGATCCGGTTCCCTGCCCGGCCTCGTTCCAGGCCAGTCTCGGTCCCGGCCCTGGTTCCGGTCCCTGTGCCTGCCCCTGTGCCTGCCCCTGTGCCTGTCCCTGTTCCGGTGATTGCTCGCCCTTCCCGGCGGACCTGACGGGGTTGTGGCCGGTGCCTGCGTCGTACGCGCAGAGAGGGGTGACTTGACGGCCATGGGAGAGACGCTGAACGGCAAGGTCGCGCTGGTCACGGGTGGTTCGCGCGGTATCGGGGCGGCGACTGCGCGGGCGCTTGCGGATGAGGGTGCGGATGTCGCGATCAGCTATGTGGCCTCGGCCGACAGGGCGGAAGCCGTCGTGCGGGAGCTGGCGGGCAAGGGCGTGCGCGCGTGCGGTCTCCGAGCTGATCAGGCCGATCCTGGGCAGGTCCAGGGGCTGGTCAGTGCGGTGGTGGACCGATTCGGCCGGCTCGACATCCTCGTCAACAATGCCGGTGTTTCGATCCCCGCGCCGCTCGGCGATTCCGGCGCCGACACCGAGGCCGTGGAGCAGCAGTACGCCATCAACATCGGTGGCGTAGTAGCGGCCGTCCGCGCGGCCGCCCAGGTGATGGGTGAGGGCGGCCGGATCGTCTCCGTGGGCTCACTCGCGGCCAGCCGTGTGGGCCTGAGCGGCTTCGCGGACTATGCCGCGACGAAGGCCGCCATCGTCGGCTACAGCCGGGGAGCGGCCAGGGACCTGGCACCTCGGGGCATCACCGTCAATGTCGTCCAGCCGGGCCCCGTCGACACGGACATGAACCCGGCGCACGGCGAACTCGCCCCCGCCCTCATGGCGCAGGTGCCGCTCGGCCGTTACGGCCGTCCGGAGGAGATCGCGGCGGCAATCGTCTTCCTCGCCGGACCGGCCGCGTCCTACATCACGGGCGCGGTGCTCGATGTCGACGGCGGGGCCGGGACATAGCCCTCTCGCCCGTGTGAACCGGCGCCGAGCAACCCGAGGGCGAGGGCGTATCGGAGAGCAGGGCTCGGGTTCTCCGGGTGGCCTCAGCGGGTATCTGACGGAAGGTGGCCTGCACCCGAGGGAGGCGCCGGTGAAGGGCTTCGACTGGCTGTTTTCAGAGCCGATTGCGCACCGCGGGCTGTTCCGTCCCGAAGCGGGTGTACCGGAGAACTCCCTGACCGCCTTTCGGCTGGCGGCAGAGCGAGGAATCCCCTTCGAGCTCGATGTTCAACTGTCCCGTGACGGCACCCTGGTTGTCGCGCACGATGCGACTCTGGCCCGCATGGCCGGCTGCCCGAAGCGCATTTCCGAACTCGGCCGCGAGGAATTGAGCAGGCTCCGGCTCGGCGAATCCGATGAACCGGTCCCCACGCTTCAGCAGGTATGGGAGATCACCGACGGCCGCGTTCCCGTCATCGTCGATGTACGGCGCTGGGGCATCGAGTCCAGCCCTCTTCTGGAGCGGGCGGTAGCCGGCAGTATTCGTGACTACCCGGGGCCGGTCGCCGTGCAGTCCTTCGACCCGCTTGCCGTCCACCGCCTTCGTCGGCTCGTCAACGACAGGCCCGTCGGACAGGTTTCAGGAGCCTTGCGGTCCGCGGGGCGAGTAACCGCGCTGATCGGCAGCACCATGGCCGCCAACGTCCTGACATCACCGGATTTCATCTCCTACGAGCTCGATATGCTCCCGTCCCGATATGCCACTTTCTGGCATCGACGCGGCATACCGCTCCTGGCCTGGACGGTCAGTTCCTCGGAAAGCGAGGCACGCGCGGCGCAGGTGGCCGACAATTTCTTCTTCGACGGGTATCTGCCGACCGCCTACCAGCATTCCGTCGTGCCGCCGGCTCAGCAGCAGTAGCCCTGTCGACAGGCGTGCGCGAGCGTGGGGAGGACCATGCGTGTGTCGTGGCGGGGTTTTCGGGCCCCTGCCGTCGAGGAGTTCCTGGAAGCCGCCGATGGGCAGCTGGAGATAGCGGCCGAGCGCTACGTGCAGCAAATGCGGCACTTCTACGATGTCCGTGCCCGCTGGCATCGACGAGGCTACCGAACCAGCGGCATCATCGTGATCGGCGTCGGTGCCCTGCTGCCCCTTCTGGCCACCGCGTCCTACCCCCACAAACAGTTGATCGTGTCTCTGGCGGGTGTGACCGTCTCAGCGGTCACGGCGCTGCGCTCGTTCTACCGTTTCGACCAGTCGTGGATCTTGTTACGCAATACCGAGATAGCGATCAGCGAGGCGTACCTCAACTGGAAACTCACGCGCAGCGAAGAGGAACAAGCGCCGCACGACATTGATCCTGCGGAGCGCGCCGCTGCCACACGGGGGTTGATCGACGCGGTGATGCGGATTCGTCGCGACGAAGCGGATTCGTACTTCAACGAGTTGCCCACACCTCAACCCGGCGCGGATGTCCATATCTCGATTCCGCCACCCCATACGCGCCGACGGGCGTGATGACGGAATAACCATCTCGCCCGGGGAACGGGGAAACGGGGATGCGGGGGAGCAGGGGAGTGCGAGAGGCGGCGGCCGTCGGTCAGTGAGGGGCGATGGCCGTAGTGGGCAAGAGCCCGGCCATGAGGGCGTCCGCAGCCGGGGCGAGGAGCCGTCGGCCCTCGGCGACCGACTCCAGGCCGATGACGAGGGCGATGCAGATGTCGGCCGCTTCGACGGGTTCGACGGGTTCGACGGACTTGACGTGCTCGACGGGTTCGACCGGCTCTATGGGCTCGGCGGGCTCGACGCCGCCCGGGGCGCCGGCCTCGGCGAAGACGTCGATCAGCAGACGGCGCAGATCGCCGGTGAACCCATGGCAGATGTCGCCGAACAACCGGGCCTTCTCGTTGAGGAGTTCGGCGGTGTGCGGGGAGTCCCCCGCCAGCTGGAGGACCAGGTCGAGCTTGGCCGCCAGGATGCCGCGGACGCGCTCGGCGTACGGTGCGTCCTCGGCGGCCGCGGCGCGCCGGGCCCGCGCGAGGGCCTGGGTGTGCAGGCGCTCGGCGAGCCGGCGGAACGCGTCGTCCTTGCTGCGGACGTACTGGTAGACCGCTGACCGGGACACGCCGATCGTGGAGGCGATGTCGTCCATCGTGGTGCGTCGTACGCCGTACCGCGTGAGGCAGTCATACGTCGCGTCGAGGACCTCGGTGAGCCGGTCGGTGCCCATCGTCAGGCCAGCTTCTTCAGCAGTTCGGCGGCGAGCGGGGCGGAGGAGGACGGGTTCTGGCCGGTGATCAGGTTGCGGTCGACGACGACGTTCGGGGCCCACGGCTCGCCCTCCTTGAAGTCGGCGCCGAGCTCGACGAGACGGTCCTGGAGCAGCCACTTCGCCTGGTCGGCGAAGCCGGCCTGGGTCTCCTCTGCGTTGGTGAAGCCGGTCAGCCGGTAACCCGCGAAGGCGTTGGTGCCATCCTCCTTCGTGGCGGCCAGCAGCGCGGCCGGGGCGTGGCAGACCACACCGAGCGGCTTGCCGGACTCCAGGGCCAGGGTCAGCAGCTTGCCGGAGTCGGTGTTGACCGCCAGGTCCTCCATCGGGCCGTGGCCGCCGGGGTAGAAGACCGCGGCGTAGTCGGCCAGGTCGATGTCCGCCAGGTCGACCGGGTGCTGGAGTTCGGTGATCGAGGCGAGAGTGCTCGCGATCTTGTCGGCGCCCTCCTGGCCACCGTTGACCTCGGGCGCCAGGCTGCCCTTGTCCACGGTCGGTACGACGCCGCCGGGGGTGGCGACGACGATCTCGTGGCCCGCGGCCTTGAACGCCTCGTACGGGGCGACGGCCTCCTCGGCCCAGAAGCCGGTGGGGTGCTGGGTGCCGTCGGCCAGCGTCCAGTGATCGACACCGGTGACGACGAAAAGGATCTTGGGCATCTCTTGTTCCTTCGGGGTGGTGCGGGCCCGCCGGGGCCCAGGGAGAGTTTCGGGCGCCTGGCGTTCTGGAATCCCTGACGTTCCGAACCCAGATCGTCAGCGTGGTGATGTCCTCGAAGGTAGAGCGGACCTCCCATAGGAATCCAATAGGATCGCCTGTATGAGGGATAGGGAATCCAATGGGTCGGCGGGAACAGCGGACCAAGGACCCGTCGCGGGACCGCCCGACCTGAACCTGCTGCGCACCTTCCTCGCCGTGTACCGTTCCGGGTCCTTCACGGCCGCCGCCCGTCTGCTGGGTCTGTCGCAGCCCACCGTCACCACCCAGATCCGCGCCCTGGAACGGCAGCTGGACCGAGAGCTGTTCGAGCGGCTGCCGAGGGGCGTCGCCCCCGTGCCCTTCGCGGACGACCTCGCGTCCCGTGTCGTCGCGCCCCTCGACGCGCTCGCGTCCGTCACCGGCCATGGCGGCCCCGACGGGAACGGCCCCGCCGCGCCCGTCCACCTGGCGGGCCCGGCCGAGCTGCTCTGCGTACGCGCGCTGCCGGCGCTCGCGCCCCTCGTCGAAAGCGGGGTACGTCTGCGGGTGAGCACCGGCCTGACCGAACCGCTCCTCGACGGACTGCGCGCCGGCCGCCACGACCTGGTCATCGCCACCATCCGCCCACGCGGCCGCAGTCTGACCGCCGTACCGCTGATGGACGAGGAGTTCGTCCTGGTCGCCGCGCCGGTCTGGGCGGACCGCATCGGCGGCCCGGCCCGGATTGCCGCCGACGGCCCGGCGGCGCTGCACGGCATCCCGCTCGTGACGTACGCCGAGGATCTGCCCATCGCCCGCCGCTACTGGCGGCACGTGTTCGGCAAGCGCCTCAGTTGCCAGGCGGCCGTCACCGTCCCCGATCTGCGGGGCGTGCTGTCGGCGGTCACCGCGGGCGCGGGCTTCACAGTGCTTCCCCGCTATCTGTGCCTAGACGAGCTCGCCTCGGGCGCGCTGGTCCCGCTGCTCGACCCCGAGGACCCCCCGATCAACACGGGCTTCCTCGTCCAGCGCCCCGGCTCGGCCGACAACCCCCATGTCGATCTGGTCCGTGACCACCTCCTCCAGGCCGGCCGCACCTGGTAGTGGTGCGTGTGGAGGAAGTCGCAGCCGTTGATCTCGCGGCTGCCGACGCGGGCGGTGAGGACCAGCGCGTGGTCGTGACCGTCGGCGCCGTTGATCTCGCGTACGTAGCGGAAGTCCTCGAAGACCCGGGAGGCGCCGCGCGGGATCGCCGCGGTGATGGCCGGCCTTGCGGAATGCGTGCCTGCTCTCACCTCGTAGGCGTAGCGATAGATAGTGGTAGTCAATGTGTTGAGTAGACAAGAAGGCGATTATTCGCGTGAGTGTTAACGTGCCCAGATGTCTCTCAAGTACGCGCTCCTCGCGGCCCTGCTGGAAGGTGAGGCGTCGGGCTACGACCTGGCCAAGGTCTTCGATGTCGCCGTGGCGAACTTCTGGTCGGCGACGCCGCAGCAGCTCTATCGGGAGATGGAGCGGCTGGCGGAGGAGGGGCTGATCGACGCACGACTCGTGCAGCAGGAACGCAGGCCGAACAAGCGGATGTTCACGCTCACCGAGGCCGGCCGGGAAGATCTGCGGGCCTTCACCACCGCGCCGCCCCGGCCCACCGCCATCCGGGACGAACTCATGGTCAAGATCCAGGCCGTGGACACGGGAGAGCTCGACGCGGCACGCGCGTTGATCGAGGAGCGTATGGAGTGGGCACGCGGCAAGATCGCCCACTACGAGCGGCTGCGCGACCGGCTCCTCGACGGGCGCAGCGAGGACGAGTACGTGCGCGACGCCGAGCGCATCGGCCCCTATCTGACCCTGATGCGCGGCCGGGCCTTCGAGGAGGAGAACCTGCGCTGGGGCGAGCGGGCCCTGGACATCCTGGCGCGGCGCTCGGCGGCCGCCGACCGGAGCTGAGGGCCCGCGGCGTCCCGAAATGCCCCTCCCGAAAGCGGCCGTCCCGTAAGACCCGTGCGTGGCGATGCCGTAAGACCTGTCAGTGGCGAGCCGTAAGAAGCAATGCCCGTAAGGAAGGCGGATGTTCGTGTCAGACGCTCCATATCTTCGGTATGTCGCGCTGGGGGACAGTCAGACCGAGGGCCTCGGCGACGGGGACGACCGCGCGGGCCTGCGGGGCTGGGCCGACCGGCTGGCCGAAGGCCTCGCGGTCACCACCCCCGATCTCCGGTACGCCAATCTGGCCGTACGCGGACGGCTCGCCGCCCACGTCCACGCCGAACAGCTCGCTCCCGCGCTCGCGCTACGGCCCGATCTGGCCACCGTCGTCGCCGGGGTCAACGATCTGCTGCGGCCGGGGTTCGACGCCGACGAGGTGGCCGGCCATCTGGAGGCGATGTTCGCCGCGCTCACGGCAGCCGGAGCCCGGGTGGCCACCGTGACCTTCCCCGACGCCGCGCGCATCACCCCGCTCGCCCGCCCGATCGGCTCGCGGGTCACGGCGCTCAACGACCGCATTCGCGCCGCCGCCGACCGTCACGGGGTGACCGTCGCCGAGACCTCCCACCACGCCGTGGTCACCGACCCGCGACTGTGGAGCGCCGACCGGCTCCACGCGAGCCCCCTCGGCCATGCGCGTATCGCGGCGGCCGTCGCCCACGCCCTCCAACTGCCCGGCAGCGACGACTCCTGGACACACCCCCTGCCCCCGCCCCCGGGCCCGGCTCCCACCCCTTGGCGCACCGCGGCCACCGAAGTCCGCTGGGCCGCCGCCTTCCTCGGCCCCTGGCTCGCCAGACGCCTCCGGGGCCGCTCCTCGGGCGACGGCCGCACCGCCAAGCGTCCCCAACTCCTGCCCGTACAGGCACCGTCCGGCGACGGCGGCCCGCGGGTCGGCTGAGTCGGGAACCGCCCGGGTGCTGTCCGGCAGTGCGGTTGTGGGATCCCGCCGGTGGCCGGGCTGTTGGTGCGCCGCTCACCGGTCACACCAGCGGGATCAAGGTGGTGGTCTTCTCTCCTGACGGGCGTCTCCTGGCGACCGCGGGCGGGGACCGGACGGTGCGTCTGTGGGGAGCCCGGGAGCCCGCTGCCCTGTCGTAGACCGAGCAGGACCGACGCGCCGTTACGAGACGATGTCCCGCAGCGGCTTTCCGGCCAGGTGGTCGAGGACGTTCTGTACGGCGGCCAAGGCGATGCGGACGAGCGTTTCGCGGGTGACGCCCGCGACGTGCGGGGAGAGGACGACGTTCGGGGCCTTGAGCAGGCGCAGGGCCGCCGTGGGCGGTTCGGGGTCGAAGACGTCGATGCCGGCGCCGGCAAGGGTGCCGGATGCCAGGGCGTCCGCGAGGGCGTCCTGGTCGATGAGGGCGCCACGGGCGGTGTTGATAACGAAGGCGGTGGGCTTGAGGAGGGCGAGGCGCTCGGCGTCGAGGAGGTTACGGGTCTGCTCGGTGAGCGGGGCGTGCAGGGTGATGTAGTCGGATGTGCGGAGCAGTTCGTCGAGGTCCAGACGGCGGGCGCCGCCGAGACGGGCCTCGGTCTCCGGGCCGGCGGACTTCGGTCCGGTGTAGACGATGTTCATGTCGAACGCGACGGCGCGGCGGGCGACTTCCGCACCGATGTGGCCGAGGCCGATGATGCCGAGGGTCTTGCCGGACAGCTCGGTGATGGACTGCTGTAGGCGCGGCAGGGCCCAGTCGGCCTCGACAAGGGCTGTGTGGGCCGGGACCAGTTGCTTGGCGAGAGCGAGCATGAGGGCGAAGGTCTGCTCGGCGACGTTCTGTTTCTCCGCGCCGCTGGAGCCGATGTTGCAGACCGGGATTCCCCTGCCGCGGGCCGCGTCCAGGTCGACGTACTCGAAGCCGTGGCTGGCGCACTGGACGAGCTCCAAGTGCCGTGCGGTGGCGAGGTGTTCGGCGGTGACCGGGCCCAGGCCGGTGATGATGATCTGCGCGTCGCGCAGGGCCGCGGGGTCCTCGTCGGCCGTCTCGACGACGGTGACGTGCGCCTGCTCGGGGAAGACACCGGCGAGCGCGGCGCCGGCGGTGCGGCCGCCCACGTGCGGGGACACGATGGCGAGGATGTTCTTCACGTCGCTCGTCCCGGCGTTGGTCCCTGTGCGCGTCCCGGCGTTCGTTTCCGTCCTCGTCTCCGTGCGCGACTCTGCGTTCCTGTCTGTGTGCTTCTCGGCGGTCATGCGGATTCCTTGATGAGGTCGTCGGCGGTCAGCGTGCCGGGGCGGGAGTGTCCGGACAGGGCCAGGGTGAGGTCGAACTCGGCGAGCAGACAGCGGATGACGTGCTCGACGCCCGCTTGGCCGTCGAGGCCGAGTCCGTACGCGTACGGGCGTCCTACCAGCACCGACTTCGCGCCGAGTGCGAGTGCCTTGAAGATGTCGTCACCGGTGCGGATGCCGCTGTCGAAGAGGACGGTGAGCCGGTCGGCGGCCGCTTCGACGACGCGGGGCAGGGCGTCGGCGGCGGCGACGGAGCCCGCCACCTGGCGTCCTCCGTGGTTGGAGACGACCACACCGTCCACACCGGCCTCGGCGGCGCGCAGCGCGTCGTCCGGGTGCAGGATGCCCTTGAGGACGATCGGGCCGTCCCAGTTCTCGCGCAGGAACGCCAGGTCGGGCCAGGTCTTCGCGGGGTCGGCGAACATCCCGACGAAGTGCATCACGGCCGCGTCGGGGTCCTCGTGGACCGGTTTGGCGAGCCCCGCCCGGAACGCGGGGTCGGTGAAGTAGTTGGCGGTGCCCACGCCGTGCAGGAACGGCAGATATGCCTGGTCGAGATCGCGTGGGCGCCAGGCGAGGAGCGGGGTGTCGAGAGTGACGAACAGGGCGGTGTAGCCGGCCGCCTTCGCCCGGTTCAGGAAGCTCCGGGTGACCTCGCGGTCCTTGGCCCAGTACAGCTGGAACCACCGTTCCCCGTCGCCCATCGCCTCGGCGACCTGCTCCATGGGCGTGCTGGAGGCGGAGGAGAGGATGTACGGAACGCCCTGCGTCGCGGCGGCCCGGGCGGCGGCGGGCTCGGCGTCCGGGTGCATGATCGACAGCACGCCGACCGGCGCGAGCGCGAGCGGTGCGGGCAGTGCGCGGCTCAACACCTCCACGGACAGGTCCCGTTCGTGCACATCACGGAGCATCCGCGGGACGATCCGTCGGCGGTCCAGCGCGGCCCGGTTGGCGTCGGCGGTGCTGCCGGTGCCCGCGCTGCCCGCCACATAGCCGACCGGACCGGGGCCGAGGCGCTGTGCGGTGAGTTCCTCCAGCCGCGTCAGATCGGTCGGCAGCCGTGGCACGGCGCCCGTCATGCCGTGGAGATAGATCTCGTACTGGAAGTCCGCCCAGTGCTTCGCCATCCGTACGTCCCGCCTCTCGTCCCTGAGACTGCGTGCTTCTCCCGAGATCCTGGCGACAGTGACAAGACCCGTCCACCGTGCTGCGCACAACGCGCGGGTGAAATCATCACCCTGTGACAAAGGAGCGCGAACGTGTCCGGCAGGAGCGTGAACTGATCCGGCAGGAGCACGAACGTGTCCGGCAGGAACGCGAACGGATCCGGCAGCAGCTGATCGCCGCCCCGCGGGTCGTCGCGACGATCGTCGCCGCGGTGCGCGAGCAGGTACCGGCCTACGCCGTCCTCGATGACGGCCGGCTCCACGAGGTACGGGCCATCGCCGCATGGGCGCTGGACCGGATGCTCCACCTGTGGGCCACCGACGGCGATCTCACCTCCGCCGATCTCCGCCGGCTGCGCGGCATCGCGGCGGCACGGGCCGCGGACGGCCGCCCCGTGCAGGCGGTCCTGCGCGCCTACCGGGTCGCGGCGACGGTCATCACCGACGAGGTCGCGGCCTGTACGCCGCCGCCGAGCGCAGCGGACGCCTTCGCGCTCGCCCGTATGGCGCTGACCACCCTCGACACGCTGTCCGAAGAGATGGCCACGGCGTACACCGCCACCAGCGAAGACCTCACCGCGGACCGCGCGCGGGCGCTGCGCCTGCTCCTCGACGATCTGATCGCCGGACGGCACGCCTCCATCGGGGCGCTGACCGACCGGGCCGCCCGACTCGGCATGCAACTCCCGGACCCCTACTGCCTGTTGGTGGCGGAGCCGGTCGAAACGGAGGGTCCGGGCGTGACGCAGGAGGCGGCCGGTGAGCTCCTCGCCTCGCTCACCGGCCGCGGCGGTGATGTCACTTCTCTGGCGACGGTCCGCGGTTCGCGGGTCGTCCTGATGCTGCCGGCCGCGGCCGGTGCGACCGCGCCGGAGGCGCTGCGCGAGCGGGCCCTGCGCGGCTGTGCGATCTCGGGGGAGAGCCTGGACCGGATCGCCGTCGCCCACCGCCTCGCCGCCGACGCCCTGGACACCGCACCCGCACATGCGCACCACCCCGCGCGCGTCCTCACGGACGGGGATGCCCATGTGCTCGCGCTCCTCGGCGGACGCCCGGCCATCACTCCCGAACAGATCGGCCGTCTGATCCTCGGCCCGCTCGTCCACCCCGGCCGGCGCCATCTGCTGGAAGCGCTCACCATCTACCTCGATACGGGCTCCGCCACCGCCGCCGCCCGAAGCCTCGGCCTGCACCCCCAGTCGCTGCGCTACCGCCTGCGCCGCATCGCCGACCTCACCACCCGTGACCCACGCGACCCCTGGCAGCGGCTCACGCTGGACATCGCCCGGACGATCGGGCACTGAGGCCGGGCATACGTGGCGTGCCGCCGGATCGTCCCGGACCGGATCATCCAGCCGGTGCTGCCGGTGCTGCCGGTGCTGCCGGTGCTGCCGGTGCTGCCGGTGCTGCCGGTGCTGCCGGTGCTGCCGGTGCTGCCGGTGTGGCTGGTGCTGCCGGTGTGGCTGGTGCGGCGGGTCCGGCCGGTCCGGGTGGCAGCGCGGAGCCTAGGCCCGATCGCGCGAGAGCGCCGGGATGCCCAGCCGGTGCGCGGTGTCGTCGTCGAAGTCCTCGCAGAAGGCGCCGAGGGTGTCTTCGAGGTGTTCCAGGGAGCGCACGGCGTACAGCACGGGCTGGTAGCCGGAGATGCGGTACGGGGTGCCGGCCGCGGTGCGGAGGTCCAGCTCGCGGACCTCCCGCCGGTCGTGCGCGGCGATCTCACCGTAGGACGACAGCAGGGCGGCTCCGTAGACCTTGGGTGTGCCGGATTCGGTGATCAGCCCGTATTCGAGGGTGAACCAGTAGACCCGGCTGAGAATGTCGAGGGCTTCCTCGGTGGCGACCTGGTTGGCGGCCCGGCCGATGAGCCGGTAGAGGCGGGCGAAGCGCGGGCAGGACAGATGGACGCCGTGTCCGAAGACGTCGTGCAGTACATCGGGTTCGGGTGTGTAGAGCGGGACGGCCGGGTGGCGGACGAACTGCACGGCGTGGAAGTAGCCGTGCTCCATCGCGCCCAGGAACCGCTCGTTGGGCACCACTCCGCCGGCCAGTGTGAAAGCGAACCCGGTGCGAGCCATGAGATGGACGCTGACCTCCGCGTGCTGCGGGATCCGCTCGCCCGGGATGGCGGCTTCCTCGCCGGCCTCCAGGACCGCACGGCAGGCGTGGGCGCGGTGTGCCGGGCCGAGGGCCTGGTGCACCACGCGCCAGGTGCGGTGCTCCTCCTCGGTGTAGTCGACGGCCGGGTAGGGCGCCCCGACACGGTGAGCGTCGGCCGGTGCGGCCAGGGCGTCGCGGCGCCGCAGATACGCCGGGTCGCTACGCCCGGGGTGCTGGTCCGGGCGGCCCAGGCGCCCGGACGCGGAGACGGGGGTGTGATTCCTCACCGTGCTCATATGTGTCACCTTGCCCCAAACCCGAACGAAGATCACTTGGTGCGGCGGGTTGGCAGGGGGCGGTATCGGCCGTGGAGGTGTGTGGACGAGGGCGGGGCGCTCGCGCGTGCCCAACCCGGCGGCGAAGGGGGCGGATCGCCGCTTTCCGGCGCGGAGCCCGGCCGGTCCGACGTCTCAGCCATAAGTCTGACATGTGGGGTCGAAGGGTGCATTCGCGCTGTGGAGATAGCGCCCGAGATGACCCGAGCCGTCGAGTTCCGGTGGGAAGGGAACGATACGGAGCTATCCGCAGCCATATAGAGCCATCCGAAGTGGTCCGTGGTGATCTGCCGGTGATCTTGATGATCCGGATGAATTGAACGGTTGGGTACGGTCCCGAACGCCCGGTCGGTGAAGGGCTGTTCAGGGCGCCAATCGACAGCTCACTTTCATATCGTTCTTGCTTCGATTCTTGACGATGGGGTGGGCGGTGACGTTCACTTCAGCCGTTCTGGGCCGGTCAGGCGGCCCCTTGGGAGGTACCGGAAAATGAATGCAATAATGCGGCGCGCCCTCACGGGCGCGATGGCGCTTTCGCTCGCAGCGCCCTTGGCGGCTTGTGGAAAAGATCACCAGGACGCCGGCGCAGGCAAGGATGCAATTGGTCTACTCCTCCCGGAGAACAAGGCGGCTCGTTACGAGAAATTCGACCACCGCATCATTTCGGCCCGTATAGCTTCACTCTGCCTCGAATGCAAGATCGATTACGGGAATGCCGAGCAGCAAGTCAATACCCAGAAGAGACAGTTCGAAGCCCTGGTGAAGAAGGGCGTCAAGGTCATCATTCTGGACCCGGTCGACGCGCAGGCGGCCAAGAGCTGGGTGGACTCGGCCGCCAAGAAGGGCGTCCAGGTCGTCGCGTACGACCGACTCGCCGAGGGCGATGTCGCGGCCTATGTCTCCTACGACAACGAGAAGATCGGCCGGCTCCAGGGCCAGGGCATTCTCGCCGCCCTCGGCTCCGAGGCGGCCGCCGCCGACGTCGTCATGATGAACGGCTCGCCGACCGACCCGAACGCGCCGGCCTACAAGAAGGGCGCCCATGACGTCCTCGACGGCAAGGTCCACAAGGTCGTCTACGAGAAGGACATCCCCGACTGGTCGGCGGCGACGGCCAAGAAGAAGATGACCGATGTCATCAACGTCCGTGGCGCGCAGGGCTTTGACGCGGTGTACTCGGCCAACGACGGTATGGCCGGCGGCATCGCCGAGGCGCTCAAGGCGGCCGGTATCAAGAATGTTCCGCTCGGTGGTCAGGATGCCGAACTCCCCGCGCTGCAGCGGCTGGTAGCCGGTACTCAGTCCTTCACCATTTACAAGGAAGTCAGGCCGGAGGCCGAAACCGCCGCCGAAATCGCCTTCCGTCTGCTGCGCGGGAAGAGCATCAGCTCCCTTACCACAACAACCGCCGGTAACAACAGCAAGTCCGGTATCCCCGCCCAGCTGTTCAAGGCGCAGATCGTCACCAAGAAGAATCTGAAGGACACCGTTGTCCGCGACGGCGTGGTCCGGACCGATCTGCTCTGCGCCGGCGATCTCGCCTCCGCGTGCAAGTCCCTGGGCCTGGAGTGACAGACCCTCAGTTACCGGGACTGACGGACTGTGAGTCAGCTCCTCACCAGGTATCGATGAACGGCCGGCGCTTGGCGGCCACCTCCGTGAACGGACGCGGGGCGTGGCCGCCCAGCGCCGCCGCCGCGTTCACCGCCTTGCTGTGCTCGTACAGCTCGGCCACCCGCGCCTCGAACGCCCGCTGCCGCTCGGCGAACGCGGCGAGATCATCGTCCGCGGCCCGTCCGTGATGACCCGTTACCGGAACGCACCGGATGCCACCGGCCGGGCGCTGCGCGAAGGCCGGCTGCCCGGGCGGCATCCGGACGTCCTCGCCGCCGCCGTGGTCGCCGTCGACGCCCCGAGCCGCGGCCGGCGCCCGTACGCCTACGCCCGTACCGTCCCCGACAGCGCGCTCACCGCCCAGGCGCTGCGCGACTGCGCGACCGGGCGAGCGGCAGCATCGCGAGCTACAAGCCACCGCTGGTGGAGATCGTCGAGGCGTTCCCGATGACCGCCACTGGCAAGATCAGGAAGACCGGACCGGCTGCCCGAGCCAGTCGTACGCCGCCCGCGCCGTGAACTCCCCCTGACCGCCCCTGAACAGCAGCCCGGCGCTCGCGAACGCCGGGTCGTCGGCGGTGCCGGCCACATACGGGACGGCGATGCACCGCATCCCCGCCCGGTGTGCCGCGAGCGCACCGGGCGCCGCGTCCTCCAGCACCACACAGTCGGCAGGGTCGACGCCCAGTCGGCGCGCGGCCTCCAGGAAGACATCGGGCTCGGGCTTGCCGTGCGCCACCTCCTCGGCCGACACCAGCGTGGTCAGCAGCGCGTCGAGCCCCGTACCGGCCAGCACCGCCTCGATCGCGGCCCGCGACGAACCGGACGCCACCGCCATCGGGTGCCCGGCCGCGGACAGCCGTTTCACGAACGCGCGCATCTCGGGGAAGACCGCGGTGTGCGCCCGCGCCAGCTCCAGATACGTGCGGTTCTTGCCGGCCAGCAGCTCCTCGATCGGTGCGTCGAGGCCGAACTCCCGGCTCAGGATCTCCAGCGTTTCGCGGGTGCCGATGCCGATGAAGCGGGTGTGGTGCTCCCAGCTGAAGTCCGCCACGCCGTAGTTGGCGAGCAGCCGGCGCCCCGCCTCGTAGTAGTTCGGCTCGCTGTCCACCAGCGTGCCGTCGAGGTCGAAGATCACCGGAGCGGGCGGGCCGGGAGTGACGGGCGTGATCTGGGAAGCGGGGGAGGTGCTCATGCCCACCAGCATGCCAAGACACCGTCCGGCACGGCTTGCGAGCCTGCCCCAGGTGGCTCAGCGCTTCGCGCTACCGCCCACCGTCTCGACCAGCGGCAGCATCCGATGCGGCACCCGCTCGCGCAGCGCCACCTCCGTACGGGTACGGACCACGCCCGGCAGGCTGATCAGCCGCTGGATGACATCCTCCAGATGCGCCGCGTCCCGGGCCACCACCCGGGTCAGCAGATCGCCGCCGCCGGTCGTCGAGAACGCCTCGATGATCTGCGGCACCTCCGCCAGCGCGGCGGCCACTTCCTCCAGGTGCCCCTGGGTGACCTCGATGTGCACAAAGGCGAGTACGGGGTGGCCGAGTGCGGCGGGCGACAGCCGGGGGCTGTAGGCGGTGATCACACCGTCCCGCTCCAGCCGGTCGAGCCGCGCCTGAACCGTGCCCCGGGCGACACCGAGAAGGCGCGCGTACTCCCGCACGCTGGTGCGCGGCTGCTCCAGCAGCAGCCCGAGGATCTTGGCGTCCAGGGCATCCACGGCCATGGTCCAACGGTCCCCTCGCTGTCGGTGAAAGCGTCTTGTGACTGTAGCAACGGCCCAATCACACCCCGCTCCGGCTGAGCCGGCTGACGGGGCGAGGTCCCTAGGGGCCGCCATTTCGGCCAGGCGGACGCGGGTGTCGATGACGGCGCGAGCGGTGGTCAGTCCGCGCGGCCGGTGGCCGCCACCGTCACGCCCAGGCCGATCATGGCGAAGCCGCCCGCACCACCGATCATCGACAGCCGGCGCTCGGACCGGGCGAACCAGTTGCGGGCCGCCGAGGCCGTCAGCCCCCACAGCGTGTCCGTGATCAGGCCGATGCAGATCGGCACCAGGCCCAGGATGAGCATCTGGGTGGGCAGCCCGCCTGCCGTGGGGTCCACGAACTGGGGGAGTACGGCGGCGAAGAAGACGATGCCCTTCGGGTTGGTGACGCCGACCAGGATGCCGTCGACGACCGTCCGCAGATCGCCGCGAGCCGGCTGACCAGGTGCCTCCGCGGCACCCATCTTCATGTCCTTGCGGTGCCGGAACGCCTGCACTCCGAGGAAGACCAGGTACGCCGCACCCGCCAGCTTCACGGTCAGGAAGACCGTGACGGACCGTTCGACCAGCGAGCCGAGGCCGAGCGCCACCGCGGCAACCAGGAGGTACGAGCCCAGCACATTGCCCAGGACCGTTGCCAGCGCCGTGCGGCGGCCGTGGGCCAGCGCCCGGCCGATCACGAAGAGCACGCTCGGTCCCGGGATCACGATCACCAGCAGTGACATCGCCGCGAAAGCCAGCAGCCGGTCGGTAGACACCATGTCTCTC
This sequence comes from Streptomyces inhibens, assembly GCF_003389455.1. Taxonomy (GTDB): domain Bacteria; phylum Actinomycetota; class Actinomycetes; order Streptomycetales; family Streptomycetaceae; genus Streptomyces; species Streptomyces inhibens. The sequence continues at coordinate 61,071 of NZ_QUAC01000310.1, forward strand.
ACCTCGACGGACATTGAACCAGCCGAACTGTGAATCCTTACATCCCGGTCCCTCGGTTGATCTGCGGTTGATCTGCCCGCACCCGCGCGCGGGCCCGTCGGAGTCCCTCCATGGCGCCCTCGCTCGCCGCTCTGCCATTGGCACCCTCCTGGCCCAGCCGTAGAGCGCAGGACTGTACCAATGGCTCAGTGCTTTTCGGCTCTGTTGAGCCATCAGCCGAAGTGATGCTCTGATGGGGCTGTCGATGGCGCTGCGGAACTCCGCGGCGCCTTTTTCATGCGGGTTTCATGCGGGCACAGAAGGGGCGGGAAGCAGTGCTGAAGAGGGTGTTCGTGGTTCCGGACCCGGGTCGGCTGCGGCTGCGCAGCGCTACTCGGGCGGTCCTCGGCATCAGTCTGGCCGTGGCGGTCTGTGGCCTCGCCGGCCACTCGCTCGTCGCGGCCATCACCGGCGGGCTCGCCGCGCTTCTCGCGCTCTTCACGGTCACCGACGCGACGGTCCGCGACCAGGCGCTCACCACGGCCCTGCTGCCCGCGGCCGGACTTCCGGTGCTCGCCCTCGCGACAGGGCTGCACGACCAGCCGTTGGTACGGGACGTGGCGTTTCTCGCCGTCATGGGGGTGGGGGTCTATGCCCGGCGCTGGGGGCCTCGCGGTCACGCCCTCGGGGTGTTCGCGTTCATGACCTTCTTCGCGACGCAGTTCCTGCACGCGGTGCCCGCCCAGCTGCCCGAGCTGTATGCCGCCGTCGTCCTCTCGCTCCTGGCGTCCTCGACCGTGCGCTTCGGCCTGTGGTGCTACGAGCGGCAGCTGTCTCCCGTCGTCGCGCCTGCTCCGCCGGGCGGGACCGGTCTCGCCCGTACGACCACCCGCCAGGCCATCCAGGCGACCTTCGGCGGCGCCTTCGCCCTCATGGCGGGGCAACTGCTGTCCGACCAGCGCTGGTACTGGGCCGTGGGCGCCACCTGGTGGATCTTCGTGAACACCGCCTCCCGCGGCGAGACCCTGGTACGCGGTTTCCGGCGGATCCTCGGCACGGTGATCGGCATCGCCGTCGGAGCGGTCGTCGCCATACCGCTGCACGGGGCCGCCGTCCCCACGGTGGCTCTCGTCGCGGTATGCGTCTTCGGGATCTTCTACACGGCCGCTGTCTCGTACACGTGGATGATGTTCGCGGTGACGGTGATGGCCGGCCTGCTCTACGGGCTTCTCGGGGTCCTGGACGCGAGTCTGCTCGCGCTCCGGCTGGCCGAGACCGGCGTCGGGGCGATCGGCGCGGCACTGGCCGTTCTCGTGGTGCTGCCCGTGACCACCCACGCCGCCACCGATGCCTGGATCCAGCGCGCCCTTCGCTGCGTACACACCTGCGCCGCCGAGTCCGCGGCCCGTCTCGCCGGCTCCGAGACCGCCGACCCCGCCCCTCGGATCGCCGAGTTGGAGCTGCTGCTCAGCAGGGTGCGGCTCTCGCTCGCTCCGCTGGTGCATCCGCTGAGTCCGCTGCGTACCCGCAAGGAGAAGGCCCGTCGCGTCCTGGCGCTCCTCGACGACTGCGCCCGCGAAGTCCGCGGACTGGCGTCCATCGCCGCGGACCCGGAGGCTTCGCACGACGACCGGCTCGCCGCCGCCTGCTGGCGGGTGGAGGCTGCCGTGGAGGCACTCACCACACCGGGCAAGGCGCGCGACACGGCAGGGGCCGTCACGGCGGCACCGGAGCAGCCGGCGCCCGAGCCCGCGCTCACCCATCTGCACGGCCTGGAGAAGGCACTGGCCGAACTGGCGGCGCCCCTGCGCAGCACCCGGCCCTCCCCGCTGGTCGGGGCCTGACCGGCGGATCGTACGGTCGCGGGCGCGCGGACCGGTGTGCGGGAGCCGGTGGGCGGGAATCGGCCATCACCGCGGACGCCCCGGCCGTGGCTGTTAGCGTCGCCGCAGCACCTCAACGGGCAGGCGGACGAAGGGCGGAGCCAGTGGGGACGAGCGACAGCGGCCGGCGGGCGTACATCGGATCGTTCACCACGGCCGGCGGTGCCGGGATCACCACCGCAGCCGTCGACCCGGAGTCCGGCGCACTCACCCCGCTGCACTCCACCGACGCGGTCCCCAACCCCTCCTACCTGGCCCTGAGCCCCGACGGCCGATACCTCTACGCGGTCAGCGAGACCCCGGACGGCGCCGCGGCCGCCTTCGCCCTCACGCCCGGTGGACCCGCACCGCTCGCACCCGCCGTGCCCGTGGACGGCGCCGACCCCACCCACCTCACCCTGACCGCCGGCCACCTCGTCACCGCCAACTACAGCTCCGGCAGCGTCAGTACGCTCCCCATACGGGCCGATGGCTCGCTCGGCGGCCCCGCCACCGTGCTCGCGCACCAGGGCAGCGGTCCGCGGACGGATCGTCAGGAGGGCCCGCACGCCCACGCGGTACTGCCCGACCCCAGCGGCCGCTGGCTGCTCAGCGTCGACCTGGGCACCGACTCGGTCCGCGTCTGCGCCCTCGGCACCGCCGGCGGGGCGCTGACCGTACGCGAGGAGGTCCGGCTGCGGCCCGGCAGCGGCCCTCGCCATCTCGCCTTCCACCCGCGCGGCGACCGCGCCTATGTCATCAATGAGCTCGATCCGACGGTGACGGTCTGCCGGTGGGACGCCGACCGGGGCGCGCTGACGCCCCTGGGAGAGACCCGCCTCCTCCCGGACGGCGCCGCACCGGCCGAAACCTTCCCCTCCGAACTGGTCCTCTCCCAGGACGGCCGGTTCGCCTGGGCCGCCAACCGGGGCCACGACAGCCTCTCGGTCCTCGCCCTCGACGCGTCGGGCGACACCGCAACCCTCGTGACCACCGTCCACTGCGGCGGCCACTGGCCCCGTGACCTGGCGCTGCACCCCGACGGCCGGCACCTCTACGCCGCCAACGAACGCTCCGGTGAGGTCACCTGGTTCACCATCGACCCGGAGAGCGGCGTTCCGGCCCGGACCGGATCCGTCCGCGCGCCGGCCGCCTCCTGCGTGGTCTTCGTCTGACCCGGCGTCCGGGCCGCTCACCCCTCGGGAAAGCGCCCGCCGAAGTACACCTGGGCCTCGGTGATCCGGCCGTCCCGCACCGTTTGCACTTCGACATTGCGATGGCGTTCGCCGGTCTTCAGCTCGTACGCGTACCGGACGTAGACCTGCTCGTCGTCGATGGCCACGGCATCGAGGATCTCCTGCCGGCGCAGGCGGTCCGCCGTGGGGAAGCAGATCTCCAGGAAGGCGGCCTTGTCGATGTGGTCGTCCTGCGGGCTGGTGAAGACGAAATCCTCGGCGAGCAGCCGGTCGATGGCGGCGCGGTCCTGGGCGAGGTAGGCCGCGAAAGCGGCACGGACCACTTCGACGTTCGACATGAACTTCCTTCCGTGGGCGGGCCGCTCGCGCCCTCAGGAGCGAGCGGCCCGGGGAGGGCGTCCACAGGACGTTAGACGCTGCCCGGTGCCCGGACTCATCGGTCGGCGCGTCAGAGGTGCGACAAGCGCCCTGAGGGGCCCTCTGGCGGACGTACGGCCACCCCGTCGACCGGACCGCGGCCGCTGTCCTGTCGGGCCGTCTGACGGGCATCTGCGCCGCTCAGACGGGAATCGGACGTATCGCCTCCGCCCGGACGACGCGAAGGGCCGCCCCGCGCGCTGCGCGAAGACGGCCCTTCGAAGATCTGCTGTGGCCTCGGGGAGTGTCCTAGCGGACGGGTACCCCCTGCGCCTGCGTCGGCAGGGCGATGCCCACCGACGCCGCGTAGTTCGACAGCACCAGCCGGCCCACCGCGCCGTAGGCGCCCAGTGCCTCGGCCGAGGCACAGCCCGCCTCCGCCGCGGCCGCCCCCAGAAGGCTGTCGGTGATCTCCGGGCCGATCAGGTACGGGGCCAGCGCCAGCTGCTGCGAACCGGAGCCGCGCAGCTGCTCGGCCGTACGGGAGATGGCGCCCTCCTCGTCCAGCGCGGCGGCCAGCACGGGCACCGCGAGGCGTGCGGAGAGCAGCATGCCGGTGATCCCGGCTGCCTGCACGGCCTCGTCGCCGCCCACGGTGGCGAGGATGATGCCGTCAGCGGCCGTGGCGACCGTGAACAGCCGCGCACGGTCGGCGCGCGCCAGACCGGCCTCGGAGAGCCGGACGTGCAGTGCTTCGGCGAGCAGCGGGTGCGGGCCGAGGACATCGGTCAGCTCGGCGGCGGAGCCGCTGTTCATGATCGCCTGGCGTATCCGGCGCAGCAGCGCGCTGTCCGGGCCGGCCAGCAGCGGCACGACCACCGCGGAGGGACCGGGGTCGGACTGCCCCTCGGCCTCCGCCCGGGCCTTGTGCTCGGCGGCGGCGTGCGCCAGCACGGCCTCCAGGGACGGGAACTCGTCGTCGCCGCCGTCCAGATAGCCGATCCGGGCATCGAGGCCGGGCAGTTCGGAGCGGGCGATGCTGGAGACCTCCTCCGCCAGGCTGCGCGAGGCGGAGGTGGGGGTGCCGGGCACGGCCAGCACGAGGGCGGGTGCGCCCTCGGGTGCGGCGAGCGGCTCCGGCCTGCGGTGGCGGCCGGACTGCCGCGCACGCGGCATGCGTACAGGCAGGCCGGGTGCGGCTCCCGGGCTCGGGGGTGCGGCGTCAAAATGGGGCGAGCCAGGTGCGGGCCCAGTGGGGGAACTCATGGCGCCGCATGCTAACGCCTTGGACCACCCCCGCGCGGAGGGAGGGTTCGGTGGAGAGGTATCCGTCCCGTTTTATCCCGCGCGTCATAGCGGCACTAACCCGGCGCAGGGCGTGTGATCTGCAACAACTTCGGATCCACGGGCAGCGTCAGGCGGTCGCCGGCGAGCGCCGCGGCGATGGTCAGCGCCCCGTCGAGCGGGCTCCCGGCAGCGGCAGTCGGACGGGCGTCCGGCAGCCGCTCGGCGAGCGCCGTACGCAGCGGAGCCAGCAGCGGTTCGCCCATCCCGAACAGCCCGCCGGTGCACGCCACCGCGCTGCCGGCGCCCGGCGGGCAGACCGCGGCCGCGGCGTCGGCGATATGCCCCGCCGCAGCGCGCAGAATGCCGTCCGCCACGGCGTCGTCGGCGGCGCAACGGCCGACCTCCGGGGCGAACGAGGCCAGTACGGCGGGCCGGTCGGGCCGCGGATAGAGCGCGCCGGGCAGCCCGTTCACCGGACCGAACATCGCTTGCGCGCGAGCCAGCAGGGCGGCCGAACCGCCGGGCCGGCCGTCGTACGCGCGCATCGCGGCCTCCAGGCCGGCGCGGCCGATCCAGGCGCCGCTGCCGCAGTCGCCCAGCAGATGGCCCCAGCCGTCCGCGCGGCGCCAACCGCCCTCGCCGGTCAGGTCCGTGCCCAGGGCGATCATGCCGGTGCCCGCGGCGACCACCGCACCGGGCCGCTGGCCCAGCGCGCCGGCGTACGCGGTCACGGCGTCCGCCGCGAGGGCGAGACGCCGCACCCCGAACGCGGTGGCCAGCTCGGCGGGCAGCCGGGCGCGCAGCTCGTCGCCGAGCGTGGCCATGCCGGCGGCGCCCACGCACCCCGCCGTGAACCGGACCGCGCCCACCTCGCGCCGCAACTCCTCGGCGGCGGGCAGGAGTTGGGACAGCAGGTGCCCGGCGTCGATCCCGTCGGGGCCGATGCGCACCGGCTCGTTCGAGGCGTATGTCGCCAGCGGCCGCGCCGCGGGGTCGTCCGCGCGCGCCACCGCGATCCGCAGCCCCGAACCGCCCGAGTCGACCCCGAGGACATGGCCGTCGGCCGGGACCGTCCCGCCTCCGGTGTCCGGGCCGCGCCCGGTGTCCGGGCCGCGTCCGGTGGGCTCACCCAAAGCCGCGGGCGTCCTGCTTGAGGGCGGTGTCGACGGTCAGGGCCGTGGCGACGACGAGGCTCAGCAGCGGGTCGGGCAGCTGGTGGTGGATCTGCAGGACGTAGTTGTCCGCGGACGTGAACATCGTCTTGGCGAGGCCTTCCCAGGTCTTGGTGATCCGGGCGACCTCGGTGTCGGCGTGGTCCACGATCGCGAAGTTCCAGGCGCGCCAGTTCTCGGCCTTGATGGCGCCGATCTGCTGGCCGTTGACCATCATCGCGAAGTTGATCTTCCCGATGGCGTTCTGCTGCACGATCTCGCCGACCGGCGAGCCGTCCGGACGCTGCACGATCACCTTGGACTTGATGATCTTCGCGGGCCGGGTCAGCACCAGCTGCGGCTGGCCGTACGCGTCCCGGATCTCCAGCTTGTGGGTCATGTACTGATCCAGGCTGGAGACGACCCGCAGCACCTTCTTGGCCGTGCTCTGGCCGACCTGGACGACCGCGCCGAGGGTGTTGCCGTGCTGGTCGAAGACGCTGTACTCGTTGGTGACCTCGATCAGCTTGGCCTTCTGGTTGACCACCAGCACCGGCTCGGTGAACAGGGTGCCACCGCCCGGTCCGCCGGCCGCCACCCCGGCCTGCTGCTGTACCTGCTGCTGCACGGCGCCCGGGTTCGCGCCCGGCTGCCCCGGCATCTGCTGCTGTCCGTAGGGCTGCTGCATCGGCTGGCCGGGTGCCTGCTGGCCGGGCGCCTGCTGGGGGTGGCCGTAGCCCTGCTGCCCGTACGGTGCGCCGCCCTGCTGCTGGCCCGGGTACGGGGCCTGGCCCTGCGCCTGCTGCTGCGGCGCGAACTGCTGCGGCATCTGCTGCTGCGGGGGCTGCTGGGTGGTCTGCTGCTGAGGAGCCTGGTGCTGATGCTGCGGAGCGTGCTGTTGTGCCGGCTGCTGTTGCGCCTGGTGGGGGCCCGGCTGGGGTGCCTGGGCCTGGGCCGGCGCCGCGGCCTGCTGTCCCGGGTGGGTGTGCTCAGTCCACTGGGACCCGTCCCACCAGCGAAGTTGGTGGGGGGTGCCCTGCGGGTCGGCATACCAACCCGCAGGGATGTTCGCATTCGTCATGCGGCGAACACTATCGCCCGGGGTCAGGGCAGCCTCCAGTCGACGGGCTGCGCGCCCTGTCGCACCAGTAGGTCGTTCACCCGGCTGAAGGGCCGCGAGCCGAAGAAGCCCCGGTCGGCGGACATGGGGGAGGGGTGCGCCGACTCGACGGCCGGCAGATCGCCGAGCAGCGGCCGCAGATTGCGCGCATCGCGCCCCCACAGCACCGACACCAGCGGACGCCCCCGCGCCACCAGCGCACGGATGGCCTGCTCGGTGACCTCTTCCCAGCCCTTGCCACGGTGCGCGGCGGGCTTGCGGGGCGCCGTCGTCAGCGCTCTGTTCAGCAGCAGTACGCCCTGGCGGGTCCACGGGGTCAGGTCGCCGTTCGACGGCCGGGGCAGTCCGAGGTCGGAGTGCAGTTCGCGGAAGATGTTCTCCAGGCTCCCGGGCAACGGACGGACGTCCGGCGCCACGGAGAAACTGAGCCCGACCGCATGCCCCGGTGTGGGGTAGGGGTCCTGCCCGACGATGAGCACCCGCACCTCGTCGAAGGGCTGTTGGAAGGCGCGCAGCACATTGCTGCCGGCCGGCAGATAGGTACGTCCTGCGGCGATCTCCGCCCGCAGGAAGTCGCCCATCGCGGCGATCTGTCCGGCAACGGGCTCAAGTGCCTTGGCCCAGCCTGGTTCGACAATGTCTTGGAGAGGTCGTGCAGCCACGGGATCACCCTACTGGCCCAGGCCACTTCCCCTTCAATCGATGGCCCGAGCCCTGGCCGTCCGGAACCGCCGAAGATGCCGGAAACCCCGGAAACCCCGGAAACCCCGGAAGGAAGCCGGAGCGGTGCAGTACCACTCGGATGAGCCCAACCGTCCTTCCCCTACGCCGCGTTACCTCGGTATTCGAGCCGTCACCCTTCCCCTCCTCCCCACACGCCCCCTCCCCGCACCATCCCTCCGCTTCCGCTCACGCAACAGCGGCCGCCCGTACGCACAGCACATCCGGCAGATGGGAGGCGAGTTGCTGCCAGCTGTCCCCGTCGTCCGCGCTGGCGTACACCTCGCCATTGCGGTTGCCGAAATACACCCCGGCGGGATCGGTGTCGTCGACGGACAGCGCGTCCCTGAGCACCGTGCCGTAGTGGTCCGCCGCCGGCAGTCCGTCGGTCAGCGCCTCCCAGCTTCCGCCGGCGTCGGTCGTGCGGTAGACCCGGCAGCGGTGCTCGGCGGGCACCCGGTCGATGTCCGCGGTGATCGGGAAGAGATACGCGACATCCCCCTTGCGCGGATGCGCGGCCGTGGCGAAGCCGAAGTCCGAGGGCAGACCGCTGCCGATGTCCGTCCACTGCGCGCCCGCGTCATCGCTGCGGTAGACGCCCCAGTGATTCTGCAGATACAGGCGGTCGCGGTTCACCGGGTCCTGCGCGATCTTGTGGACGCACTGGCCGAACTCCGGATGCTGATCCGGAAGAAAGACCGCCTTCACGCCCTTGTTCGACGGTGTCCAACTCGCGCCTCCGTCCCGCGTGCGGAAGACCCCGGCCGCGGAGACGGCGACGGTGACCGCATCGGCGTCCCGCGGGTCGGTGATCACCGTATGGACCGCCAGACCACCGCCGCCCGGCACCCACTTCTCGCGGCTCGGGTGGTCCCACAGCGCCCGTACGAGCTCAAAGGTCTCGCCACCGTCCTCGGAGCGGAACAGGCCGCCGGGCTCGGTGCCCGCGTAGACCACATCGGGCGCGGCCGGGCCCGCGGGGTGCAGCTGCCAGACCCGCTCCAGCGAAGTCCCGGTGTCCTTCGGGTACTTGACCGCGGGGCGGGAGGGCTCGTGCCAGGTCTCGCCCAGGTCGTCGGAGTGGAATACCGACGGGCCCCAGTGGGCACTGTCGGCGCCGGCCAGCAGGCGGGGTGTCGCGCGGCGGGTGTCGATCCCGAGGGAGTACACCGCCTGTGCGGGGAAATGCGGTCCGCTCAATTCCCAGTCGCGGTGCCGCCGACGGCCGATGAAGAGGCCTTTGCGGGTGCCCACCGCGAGTAGTACGTCAGTCATGCCGGAACACCTCCGGGACGCCGTTGTCTCAGACAGTGGCCAGTTTGCACCCGACCACTGACAACAGCGTCCCGGAGCGTATCCGCGCAGGTGGGACGGTGCGGTGCGGCTGCTGACGCGGTCTGCCGCACCTCGCGTGCGGCCTCAGGCGGCCCGGTGGTACTGCGACGGCAGGGCGATCTCGGCACCCAGTTCCCGCGCCGCGTGCTGCGCGAAGCTGGGGGAGCGCAGGAGTTCACGGCCGAGCAGTACGGCGTCGGCCTGACCGTCCGCGATGATCTTCTCGGCCTGCCGCGCCTCGGTGATCAGACCGACGGCGCCCACCGCGAGGCCCGCTTCCTTCTTGACCCGCTCGGCGAACGGCACCTGGTAGCCGGGCCCCGTAGCGATCTTGGCGTCCGGCGCATTGCCGCCCGTGGAGGTGTCCAGCAGGTCGATGCCGTGCTCCTTGAGATCGCGGGCGAAGCGCACGGTGTCGTCGGCCGTCCAGCCCTCGCGCTCGTCGCTCTCGTCCTCGGCCAGCCAGTCGGTCGCCGAGATCCGGAAGAAGACCGGCAGTTCCTCAGGCCAGACCTCCCGTACGGCGTCCACGATCTGCAGCGCGAACCGCGTTCGGTTCTCGTACGAGCCGCCGTACTCGTCGGTGCGCCGGTTGGTGAACGGGGAGAGGAACTCGTTGATCAGGTAGCCGTGCGCACCGTGGATCTCGGCCACCTCGAAGCCGGCCGCCAGCGCCCGCCGAGCCGTCGCCGCGAACTGCGCGACGATCTCACCTATCTGCGCCACCGACAGCTCCGCGGGGGTGGCGAACCCTTCGCCGAACGGCACCGGGCTCGGGCCGACCGGCTCCCATCCGTACCGCTGACCGGGCAGGATCGGCCCACCGCGGTTCACCCAGCCACGCTCGGTGGACGCCTTGCGGCCGGCATGAGCGATCTGGATTCCCGGCACGGTCCCCTGGGCCTTGAGGAATGCGGTGATGCGCCGGAACGCCTCGGTCTGGGTGTCGTTCCACAGCCCGAGGTCGTAGGGGCTGATGCGCCCCTCGGGGCTCACCGCGGTCGCCTCCGTGAGGATGAGGCCGGTCCCGCCCACCGCCCGCGCGGCCAGGTGCTGGAAGTGCCAGTCGCCGGGCGCGCCCTCTGCCGGCCCCTCGGGCGCCGCGGAGTACTGGCACATGGGCGCCATCCAGAGGCGGTTCGGGACGGTCAGCGAGCGAAGGGTGATGGGCTCGAACAGTGCGCTCACGGCAGGCTCCTGTACCTGGAGAGGAGCGGGTTCCGGTTGGCCCCGCACTCATACGATAGACGTCGTACTACGGTGGATGTCAAACTACGATGCTTCTCGTACAATGAGCCTGCGGGCGGCGCGCCAGGCCATACCGAGCCCGCAGATTCAGTCAGGAGCCGTCATGCCGACCGATACGACATCAACGGGCGCCTCGTCGGGCTCCCGGGCGCTGGAACACCCGGCCCGTGCGGACATCCGGCTGACCGACGTCCTGCATGCCCTCGCCGACCCGATGCGACTGCGGATCGTGCGCACACTGGCCGCCGCCGAGGACGAGCTGAACTGCGCGGACATCCCCCTCCCGGTCAGCAAGTCGACGTGTACCCACCACTTCCGGGTGCTGCGCGAGCACGGCGTCATCCAGCAGCTCTACCGGGGCACGGCGAAGATGAACCGGCTACGCCGGGCCGACCTGGAAGACCTCTTCCCCGGCCTGATCGACGGCGTCCTGCGGGCGGCGGACCTACAGGCCCGCCGCCTCGGGGAGGATTAGGGCACGACCGGCCGCCGCAGGGGGCAAGGGCTGCCCGCTGTCGGACAGCCCGGGGGATCAGCCGTTCACCCCCGCCGAGCGGGCCGCGTCCAACAGCCCCTCCCAGTCGGCCAGCTTGACGGTGCCGCGGCCCAATCCATGGCCCCACTCCGCCTCGGCGGCTTCGATGGCCAGCCAGCCCGGCCACGGGACCGGCCGCTGCCCGGCCCGGGTCAGCGCGGCCACCGGGTCCTCGGCGGTGTCGCGATCCGCCAGCGTGCCGGCGTCCGCCAGCAGCGAGTGTGCGGTCTCCTTCGCGCACGGCCGGTTGGTTCCGATCACCCCCGTGGGGCCCCGCTTNGGCCGGTTGGTTCCGATCACCCCCGTGGGGCCCCGCTTGATCCAGCCCGCCACGTACACGCCGGGAAGCGGTGCGCCGTCCCGTAGCACCCGGCCCGCCAGATGCGGCACCGTCCCGGTCCCCTCGTCGAACGGCAGCCCCGGCTGCGGCGTGCCCCGATAGCCGACCGAACGCAGCACCAACTGCCCCTCGATGTCCTCGAATTCGCCCGTGCCCCGGACTCCGCCCCGCCCATCGGGCGCCGTCCGCTCGAAGCGGACCGCGCGCACCCCCGTGGCGTCCCCGAGCACCTCGACCGGACGCAGGAAGAACCGCAGATGGATCCGCCGCCCCACCGGAGTGGTGGCGGCCGTCGGCCGCTCCGCCCAGCCGCGCAGCACCTCGACGTTCCGCCGCCCCACCGCCGGCAGCTCGCCCGGATCCAGGTACGCCGGATCCAGCGCCAGCTCCTCGGGCTGTACGCGCACCTCCGTACCCGGAAGGGATCCCAGCTCCCGTAGCTCCTTGGTGGTGAACTTGGCCTGCGAGGGCCCGCGTCGTCCGACCATCCAGACATCCTCGACGTGGCTGTCCGCGAGCGCGCCGAGCGGTCCCTGCGGCATATCGGTGGTGGCGAGCTCGGCGGCACCACGGGACAGCATCCGCGCCACATCCACCGCGACATTGCCCACGCCGATCACGATCGCGGACCGCGCCGCGAGGGTGAAACGGACCGCGGCCGCATCCGGATGCGCGCTGTACCAGGCGACGAACTCGGTGGCCGGATGGCTGCCGGGCAGCTCCTCGCCGGGGATGCCCAGATGCCGGTCGGTGGCGGCGCCCACGCAGAACACCACCGCATGGAAGATCTCCCGCAGCTCCGCCACGCCCAGCCCCGGCGCCCCGACCTCCACATTGCCCAGGAAGTGCACCCTGGGGTGCTCCAGCACCGTACGCAGATTGTTCTGCAGCGATTTGATCTTCTCGTGGTCCGGCGCGACGCCGTAGCGCACCAGACCGTACGGGCAGGGCAGCCGATCCAGGACGTACACCTCGATGTCCGGTACGGCCTGCTGCTCGATCAGGGACTGGGCGGTGTAGACACCGCTGGGCCCGGAACCGATCACTGCGACACGAAGCACGAGTGGCCCCTTCCGCGGGATACCCCCAGGATCGCACCGGCAGGCGCGCGACGGGAGATGCGCTATCGGGGTTGCTCCCGGTGGGATGAGCGTGCCGCGCTACTGGGCCGGGTGAGCTGGAGGCTAGGTTTTCAATGTGTCGGAAAGTGACTTTTATACCGTTAATCACCGATATGAGGCCCAGGGCGCGCCACGGAAGTGGCCCACGTGGGAGCTGCAGGCCCATGGCTCGGCCGCGCCCGCTCCCGAGCCGGCCGCCCCGGAGGATCCTGCCGGATCCGACGGTCCCGGCTGCTCGCTGCCCCGGCTCGACCCGCTGGGCCCCTGGTGCAGCGCCCGGCTGACCTTCGCCGACGGCGCCCGGATCGATGTCCTTGTGACGGTCTCCGACGACCACATCACCGTCGAGGACGTACGTGCCGACCCGCCGCTGGCCCTGGACAGCCTCGCCGACCTGGCCCGCTGGATCGAGGGGCCGCTGGACGACGCCTTCCGGGCAGCCACCGGGCGGCCGCGGAAGATCCGGCCCGCGCCCCGGCAGCTCGGCCCGGCGGACATGTCACCACAACGGGGCGGCGGGGCGACGGCCGGGCCGGAGCGACAGCCCGGGCCGACGGCTGCGCCGGCTACGGCGGACGCCGAGGTCGAGGAGGCAACAGGGGCGGCGGGTGCCGTTCCCGGCGAGGGTGCGCCCCACGCCACGACAACGGGCGCCGGGATCGGCCACCTTGCCGTGACGTCCGCGGAGCCGTCAGCGGAACCGTCTGGGCAGACGTCGGCGGAGCCGTCAGCGGAAGCGTCGTCCGGGTCGCCCGCCGAGCCGGCCTCGGGAGCGGTCACTCCGGTCGCTCCGTCCGATCCGTCCACGCCGTCCGATCCATCCGCTCCGGCCGACCCGTCCGATCCCTCCGCGCCGCCCACGCCCGCCTCGCCCTCCGCCCCGGCCGAACGCGCCCGCTCCACCGTCCTCGCCCGGTCGCGGGCCGGCGAGCGTCGCAAGATCGCCGCGGACGCTTACCGCCAGGCCCAGCGGGAAGGGCGCGATCCGGTGCTGGCCGTCATGCTCGCCACCGGCCGCAATCGCCGAAGATCGCTGCGACTGATCGCCGGCGCCCGCGACGAAGGCCTGCTGACGCCACGTCACAACAAACGGTGACGGGGCGGCGTTACGACGCCTGCCGCAGCTTCGCCCGGATCCGTGCCATCCGCCCGATCTCGGCGCTCTGCTGCGCGATGACGTCGTTCGCCATGTCCTCCACGAGCGCGTTGTTGCCCTCGGAGAGCACCTCGGTGGCCATGGAGACCGCACCCTGGTGGTGCGCGATCATCAACTTCAGGAAGAGCGCGTCGAACTTCTCGCCGCGTGCCGCCCGCAACTGATCGAGCTGCGCGGCGGTGGCCATCCCGGGCATCGCCCCGTGATGATGGTGGCCGCCCTCCGCGTGCGGCCCGCCGTGACCGCTCAACCAGCCCTTCATCGCGTCGATTTCGGGTCCCTGGGCCGCGGAGATCCGCTCCGCCAGCCGCCCGACCTGCTCGCCGTCCGCATGCCGGGCGGCCAGCTCCGTCATCACCAGCGCCTGCTGATGGTGCGGAATCATCATCCGGATGTAGCTGAAGTCGGCGGAGTTGGGGGAGTCGTCGCTACGCGCCTTCCTGGCCTCATCGGCGGTGAGGGTCTTCGCCGGTTCGCCCGGCTTTCCCGGTGCCACCACCTTCGGGCCGCCCGCCTCGCTCGCCTTCTTGGTGTCGTCATCGGACGAACAGCCGCTCAGCGCAAGGGAGATGGCCAGCGAGAAGCCGGCCGTGGCGAGGGCGATCGCTCTTCTGGGACGCGTCAACGCACACACTCCTGTCCGTCGGACCATCCATCGGGCCTGGGGCGCCCTTGCCGGCGCATTACCTGCCCTGCACGGGCGTTACATCTTCATTGCCATCTATTGATATGTACATGAGGGGCGCGATACTACCGGGGCCAAGAACCGTTCACATCGGAACGGACTCCAGGGAGGACCTTGTGACGTCGTTGCACAGACCCCGCGTGCGGCGCAGATCCCTCGGAGCTGTGACCGCGGCCTTCGGGCTCGCGGCCGCCCTCCTCGTGGCCGGACCCGCGGCCGCGACCCCCGACCCCGGCGACCATCCCTCCGCGGCCAAGGAGGTGAGCCGCGGCCAGGAGGCGGACACCAGGGCCGCGATCAACAACGGCGAGATACCCGGCGTGGACGAGGTCGTGCACAGCGACAACGTCCGCCATCTGGCCAACATCCCCAAGCAGGCGCTCCTGGGCACCAACTCCGACCTCGCCTTCCAGGGGAAGTACGCGTTCGCCGGCAACTACGACGGCTTTGTCATCTACGACATCTCCCGGCCCGAGGCGCCCCGGACCGTGAGCCAGGTGCTCTGTCCCGGCTCGCAGAACGATGTCTCGGTCTCCGGGAATCTGCTGTTCCTGTCCACGGACTCCTCGCGCACCGACAACTCCTGTAACAGCGCTACACAGCCCGCGACCGAGAAGTCCTCCTGGGAGGGCATGAAGGTCTTCGACATCAGCGACAAGGCGCACCCCAGGTACGTCGCCGCCGTCGAAACCGCCTGCGGTTCGCACACCCACACGCTGGTCCCCGAGCGCCGCGACGTCTACATCTACGTCTCGTCGTACTCGCCCAGCGAGAGCTTCCCCGACTGCCGGCCGCCGCACGACGGCATCTCCGTCATCAAGGTGCCGCGCTCCGCGCCGGAAAAGGCCGCCGTCATCGACTTTCCCGTCCTCTTCCCGGACGGCGGCAACCCCGGCGGCACCACCAACCCGGGCGTTTCACAGACCACCGGCTGCCACGACATCACCACCTTCCCGAAGCTGAAGCTGGCCGCGGGCGCCTGCATGGGCGACGGCATCCTCCTGGACATCGCGAACCCGGCCGCACCCAAGGTCATCGACCGGGTCCAGGACAACGTCAACTTCGCCTTCTGGCACTCCGCGACCTTCAACGAGCGGGGAAACAAGGTGGTGTTCACCGACGAGCTGGGCGGCGGCGGAGCGGCCACCTGCAACGAGAAGACCGGGCCGAACCGCGGCGCCGACGGGATCTACGACATCGTCGGCAAGGGCACCCACCGCAAGCTCGTCTTCAAGAGCTACTACAAGATCCCGCGCCACCAGGCCGACACCGAGAACTGCGTCGCCCACAACGGCTCGCTGATCCCGGCCAAGAACCGCGACATCATGGTCCAGGCGTGGTACCAAGGCGGCGTCTCCATCTGGGACTTCACCGACTCCGCGCACCCCAAGGAGATCGGCTACTTCGAACGCGGCCCGATCTCCACGGACTCACTTGTCACCGGCGGTGCGTGGTCCGCGTACTACTACAACGGCCACATCTACTCCAACGACATCGCCAAGGGCTTCGACGTCCTCGCGATCGACGACCGCCGCACCGACAGCGCCGAGTCGGTACGGATGAGGGAGCTCAACGTGCAGACCCAGCCCGACTACCGCTGACGTTCCGGGCCCTGTGTCCGTATCCCGCCGGGCGGCTCCTCGTCCGGCGGGACCCCCAACTCCCAGTCCAGCCCGTACCGTTGGAACAATTCGGCGCGCAGCCGGGCCCGCGGCATCGGTGCCCCCGGCAGCAGCATCGGCACCACCGAACCCATCAGCAGCGCCCGCAACAGCGGATAGTCGGCATCGGGATCCGGTGATCCGTACGCCACGACCGTCTCACGCAGCAATTGGGCCAGCCGTTGCTGCTCGGGACATTGAATAAATCCCTCGGCCGTCAGAATTCCCGCCATATGCGTACGCATCAGCAATGGATGATCATGCGCAAGGCCCAGAATGGCGTCGATGGCGCGCGCCAGCAGCTCCCGCCCGGCGACCGGCCCGGTCGGCCGCGGCTCGCGTTCCAGCGCCGCCTGCAGGGTGCGATGCATCAGCCGGTGCACGGCGGACTGCAGCAGCTGACGCTTGCCGGGGAAGTAGTACGAGATCAGCCCGCGCGCCGTCCCCGCCCGCTCGGCGATGTCCCCGAGGGTCGTCGCTTCGAAGCCGCGTTCCCCCACCAGCTCGACCGTCGCCTGCAGCAGCCGCTCGCGGGAGCGCTGCCGCAATTCTTCATTGACCGATGCGCTGCGGGGGGACATCCTGTAACTCCTGCGTTGACTGGCTGAGAGCCAATATACTCAGCCCGACTCCGGATGTCCGTCCCCTCGCCCGGGGAGGGCCGAAATCCGGTCAAGCTGCCTGATTCGGGCGACGCGGGGGATCGCCCGAATCGGGCTGAGGTGGTACTGGGATCGGCCTTGTGACCTCCGCTTCTGCAGGTCACAAGGCCGATCTGGGCCCGCGCCGGTCTGCAGGTTCGATCATCTCTGGTGGCATCTGATCATGTGCTCGCTGACTGGTTGCTGACTGGTTGCTGACTCTTCTGACGGTGCGTCAGGAATATGGGGAGTGTCCTGTTGGCTGGTCTGGCGACAAGTGCGACCTTCTAGTGGCACTGGGCTCGACGGGTTGGCGAGGGGGTCTTGTTTCGCTGTGCCCGTAGCCGGGCGGATCCCCGGCTACGGCGCGGGCGGTGACCAGGCCCGATTCGTAGGCCGCGATGACCGCCTGGGCGCGGTCGCGGACGGCGAGCTTGTCGAAGATGCTGGTGATGTAGTTCTTGACCGTGGAGAGGCTGATGTCCAGGGCGCGGGAGATCTCGGTGTTGTCGAGGCCGGTGGCCATCAGACGCCACACCTCGACCTCGCGGGGGGTGAGTTCACCCAGGCCGGTGGGGGCCGGTGGCGCACCGTGGGGTGCCCGTACGTAGGTGGAGATCAGCCGGGTGAGCAGGCGCGGCGCGACGGCGGCCTCGCCGGCGTGGACGGTGCGGATCGCCGCGCTCAGGTCCTCCGGGGAGCTGTCCTTGGGCAGGAACCCGTAGGCTCCGGCGCGCAGGGCGCCCACGACGTACTCGTCGAGGTCGAAGGTGCTGAGGGCCAGGACCCGGCAGTCGGGCAGGGTGGCGGCGAGTTCCCCGGTCGCGCCGACTCCGTCGAGGACGGGCATCCGGATGTCCATCACCACGACGTCGGGGCGCAGTTGGCGGGCGAGGGTGACGGCCTGCGCGCCGTTCTCGGCCTCGCCCACCACCTCGAGGGACGGGTCGGGGGAGAGGATCAGCGACAGGCCGCGCCGGACCAGCGGCTGGTCGTCCACGATGAGCACCCTGATCCTCGGTGGCGTCGGTCCGGTCCCGGTCATCGGCGCGCTCCCTCGTGCTGGACTGTCGCCTCGGCCGTCTCGTCCGTGGTCAGCGGTAGCTCGGCCATCACGGCGAACCCCCCGTCGGCCTGCGGGCCGACGGTGAGGGTGCCGCGGTGCAGGGCGACGCGCTCGCGCATGCCGATCAGACCGTATCCGCCTGAGCCCATCGTCGACGCCCCCTCCTGCGGTGGCGTGCCCCCGCCGTCGTCCCGCACCTCGACGGTGACCCCTTCTTGGTGGTAAGTCAGCTGTACGGAAGCGCGGGCGGGCCCCGCGTACTTGCGAGTGTTGGTGAGGGCCTCCTGGGCGATCCTGAACACCGTGAGGCCGACGGTCGGCGGCAGCGGGCGCTGCGGCCCGCGGACGCTGAACTCGGTCGGCAGTCCGGCGAGGCGGGACTCGGCCACCAGGCGGTCGAGGTCGTCGACGCCGGGCTGGGGCAGCGACGGCGCGGCCTCCGGTTCGTCGCCGGCCCGCAGTACGTCGAGGAGCTGGCGCATCTCGCGCAGCGCGAGCCGCCCGGAGGACTCCAGGGTGACCAGGGCTTCTTGGACCACCTCCGGTTGGGCGAGGTTGGCCCGGGCTCCGCCGGCCATCAGCTGCATGGTGGTGATGTGGTGGGCCACGATGTCGTGCAACTCCCGTGCGATGCGGCGGCGTTCGTCGGCCACCGCACGGTCGGCAAGGAGGCTGCGGTTGGCCGCCACCTCCCGCTGCCAGCGGTTGACCGCCATGGCGGTGCCGACGACGATCAGGGTGGAGAGGGGCGGGGTAATGGCCTCCTGCCAGGGCGGAATCCGGCCGCTGCTCTGGCTCAGCAGCGTCAGCGACACCGTTGCGGCGGCCGCGACCGCCGTCACCCGACCGGGGCAGGCTCTGGCGACCGAGTACACGGCGACCACCAGGACGGCACCGAAGTGGCTGGGCAGCGGGACGGTCAGGGTGGCCGCCGCATCGAGTGCCAGTGCGGCGGCGAGCGCCGCCACCGGGTGGCTGCGCCGGGCCAGCAGCGGCATGGCCGCCAGCGCGACGAGGAGGAACCCGGCCACGCTCACATTGTGCCGGCCGTTGGGGTCGTTGAAGAACACATAGCTGAGCAGGTTCAGCGCGCAGGCGCCGCCGGTCACGAGTGCGTCGTTACGGGTCCACGCCGGCTCGGCGCTGTCGATGTGCACCGACTCCTGGTCATCGTCGGGCCCGATGTGTCGGCTCCTGGGCATGTCTGTTCTCCCTGCGTCCGGCCTCCCGGCCCCCGGGACAGGGTTGCACAGCAGCCGCAGTGGTAGCGGTTCGCGGCCACTGTCCCGGGCGTTGACCTGGGTCGGGACCAGGACCAGGGTCCTGGTCGCGGGCCTGGGAGGGACCCAGGGCCCCGGTCCGGATCATCCGCTGCCACGACGCTTGGCGGCCCCTCGCAGTGATGGTCTGGAGACCGGCCGGGAGCCCCCGGCAGACGTCCGCATTCAAGTCCGTCCGCCGGAGGACATCGTGATCCGCGCCCTGACCGGATACTCCACCAGACACCCGTGGAAGGTCATCGCCCTCTGGGTGGTGCTGGGTGTCGTACTGAGCGCCCTGGCCCCGACACTGATCGCCCGCGTCACTCAGCACCAGACCGGGGACTCCCTGCCCCGCAGCTACGACTCGGCCGCCGCGCTGCGCATCGCCGAGGAGCAGTTCGGGGTGAACCCCGACGCCACCACGGTGACGGTGCTGGTCGCCCGGTCCGACGGCAAGGCCCTCAGTGCCGCCGACCAGAAGCGGGTCGAGGCCGAGGCGGCGAAGCTGGGCCAACGCCGGGTGATCATGCCCAGGGAAGACGACATGCCGAAGTTCCTGGTCCCGGACCGCTCCCAGACGCCCAAGATCGCCCCGGCGATGACGGCGCCCGACCGGAGTTTCGAACTGCTCTCCGTCCAGCTGACCGGGAACCCCTCGGACAAGGGGGTCCAGGGCGTCTACCGGACCTTCCGGGACGCCGCCCGGGCGCAGTTCTCCGAGGCGGGGATGCGCACCGGTTTCACCGGGGGTCTCGCTGACACCGTCGACACCACCGATGCCCACGAGACCGCCGCGAAGGTCGGGGGCGCCCTTGTCATGGGGTTCATCGTCCTGCTCAACGTGCTGGTGTTCCGCAGTGCGCTGGCGGCCCTGCTGCCGCTGCTCGCGGTCGCCATCATCGGCGGCGTGGCGGGGGGCGCCGTCGCGGGTGCCGCGATGCTGGCCGAGCGCAAGCTCGACGCGGGCACCCCGAACCTGATCAACGTGGTCCTGCTCGGCATCGGCATCGACTACCTGCTGTTCCTGCTGTTCCGCTTCCGCGAGCAACTGCGCAACCGGCCCGAGCAGTCCGCCCGCGAGGCGGCCGAGCAGGTCTCCGGCCGGGTGGGCACCGCGATCACCTCGGCGGCGCTGACCATCGTGGCCGCGTTCGCCACGCTGGGCCTGGCGACGTTCGGGCAGTTCCGCTCGCTGGGCCCCGCGATCGCCGTCGCGGTCCTGGTGATGCTGCTCGGCAGCCTCACCCTGCTGCCGGCGCTGCTCGCGGCCGCCGGGCGCAAGATGTTCTGGCCCTCCAAAACCCTTCACCACACGCCGAGCGAGGGCCGTGCCGCCCGCTTGGGCGCGCTGGTCACACGACGACCGCTGACGATGCTGACGGCCTCCGTCGCCCTGCTCGCCGCGCTGGCCGCCGGGCTGACCGGCATCCGTATGGACTACGGCCGGGGCGATTCCGGTGACCGGACCCCCGCCGCGGCCACCGCGGCCGAGATCTCCCGCACGCTGCCGGCCGGAGTGTCGGACCCGACGAGCGTCTTCGTCACCGCCAAGGACGGCGACACCCTCACCACCGCCCGACTCGACGGCCTTTCCCATGCGCTCACCCAGGTCAAGGGCGTGGGCCAGGTGGGGCAGACCATCCTGAACAAGGACCATCGTGCCGCCCGGATCGACCTCTACCCGACCGCGGCCCCGCAGAGCCAGCAGGCCCGCGACCTGGCCTCCGGACCGATCCGGGACGCGGTCGCCCGGCACACGCCCGCCGGGACGACGGCACACGTGGGCGGGACGGCGGCGATCTTTGCCGACATCTCCACCGCCGTCGACCACGACCTGAAGATCGTGTTCCCGGTCGCGGCCGCGCTGATCGCGCTGATCCTCCTGCTGCTCCTGCGCAGCCTGCTCGCACCGGTGGTCCTGATGCTCTCCGTCGGGCTCGGCTTCGCCGCCACCCTCGGCGCCGCCACGCTGCTGTTCCAGCACGGCCTCGGCAAGCCGGGCGTCAACTTCACCCTCCCACTGGTGCTGTTTCTGTTCGTCGTGGCACTGGGCACCGACTACAACATCCTGATCGCCGACCGGATCCGGGAGGAGATGCAGCGACCGGGCCCGGCCCGCGCCGCCGTGGCCCGCGCGGTACGGCACACGACACCGGCCATCGCGACGGCCGGGCTGGTCCTTGCCGGCTCCTTCGCCACGCTCGCCACGACCCCGGGAAACGAACAAATCGCCTTCGCGATGACGCTCGGCATCATGCTCTCCGCACTCGTCCTTTCGCTGGTGCTGGTCCCCGCCCTTGCCGCACTCCTCGGCCGGAGCATCTGGTGGCCGTTCCACCCGAGGCCCACCATGGGCGGCCACCCGCAGCACCGAGCGAACGCACCCGCCCCGGAGCCCGACCAGGTCACGGCGTACTGACTGAGCGGCTCAGGTGGCCGGTGAGCACTTCATCCGGCCAGCGCGGCCTCGCATGGTTGAGCGTGTGTGGCTGAGTGCCACCGGGGACCAGGGGGTTTCTGAGGGCTCTTGGTCGGCTGCCAGGCGGTCAGTCGGCCTTGCGCGAACCGCCTCGTGAGGCGCAGCCCGCCTCGTTGCGAGCACCCGTGACAGCCGCAAGGCGGTTTCAAGAGCCGTCAGAAACGCCCTAGGTCCGCAGCATCGGCGTCTGCCGGCCGACCGACGCGTAGGGGCGGACGCGGCTCGCCCGCAGCCGGGACCTCTTGATCCACCTGCTGCACCGGATCACCGCCACCCACATGCGCTGACCGCGGCTGCAGGGCGGCCTCAGCATCAGCCTCGCGCTCAACGAGGTACCTGGTACCGAACCGAAGCCGACTTCCGCGCCGCCCTGGACACCGCCTTCTGCGCCACCGACCGTACCCACCAACCCAAGGAGACCTGTGACCATCCTCAGCCCCGCCGCGCGGCGCGCCTCCGCCGCGAGCCTCGCCCTCGCCGCCTGCTTCACCACTTCCCCCGCCCTGGCCGCAGCCTCCGAGGCCCCCGCCACGAACGGCTCCGGAGCCGGGCTCGACCAGTACTACGAACAACACCTCGGCTGGGGCAGCTGCGTCAATGGCCGCGTCGACACGACGGGCCGCGATCTGGACAAGGCCGGTGTGCAGTGCGCGGACGTCACCGTGCCGCTCGACTACGCGCACCCCGTGGGGCGCACGATCACCGTCGCGATATCCCGGCTCAAGGCCACCGACACCCGCCACCGCATCGGCTCGATCCTGCTGAACAACGGCGGGCCGGGCGGACCCTCGGTCCAGTCCCCGCCGGACGTCCGCAAGGCGATGAAGGAGGTCGGTGCGCGCTACGACATCATCGGTTTCGACCCGCGCTTCGTCGGCCGCAGCACCCCGCTGGACTGCGGCTGGCCCGTCGGCACGTCCTGGTTCTCGGCCGGCACCAGCCGGGCGGGCTTCGACCGCCAGGTCGTCCTGCAGAAGAGCCTTGCCGACAAGTGCCGCGCCGCCGGCGCCTCGGTGCTCCCGCACATCAGCACCCGCAACACGGCCCGCGACATGGACGTCATCCGCGCCGCGCTCGGCGAGCGGAGGGTCTCCTATCTGGGCTACTCGTACGGCACCTACTTGGGCACGGTCTACACGCAGATGTTCCCCAGCCGCTACGACCGGGTGGTGCTTGACGGGGCGATCGCCCCGAACAACTACCGCCCCCGGCTGCTGAAGGGCTCCGAGCGCGAGAACGAGAAGGCGCTCAGCGACTGGGCCGCCTGGGTGGCGGAGCGCCACGACACCTACGGCATCGGCCGCACCCGCGCCGAGGTGCTCGCCACCGTCGACCGCGTTGTCGCGGCGTCCACGCGCAGCCCGCTGACCGTCGGCGTCGGCGCCGATGCCTTCCGGATCGACGACAGCCAGGTGCCGGTCCTCCTCTTCACGGGCATCGGGGACGACACCGAACCGACGCGGGCATTTCTCGGCGAGCAGTTGTCCGTACTGAACATGGCTGCAAAGGGCGCGGCGCCGACCATGCTGTCGCCAAAGTTCGCCGCGACGCTCCGATACATGCTGCGCGGCGGGGGCGAGCCCTCGGGCGTGCAGTTCGCGATCATCTGCGGGGACGTGGCCGCGCCCCGCGATCCCCAGCGCTACTGGCGGGACATCGAGCGCAACCGGGCCGCGCACCCGCTGTTCGGCCCGCTGACCAACAACATCGGCCCGTGCGCCTTCTGGGACCGGCCGCGCGAAGAGCCCACTCAGGTGCGGCGCGACGTCCCGGCGCTGATCGTGGCCGCCACCGGCGACCCGCGCACCACGTACAAGGGCAGCGTCGAGCTGCACAGCCTGCTGCCGAGCTCCAGGCTGCTCACCCTTGAGGGCGCCAACCGGCACGCCCTCTTCGGGCGCTACGGCAACGCCTGCGTGGACGACGCGGTCAACAGGTACCTGGCTACCGGCAAACTGCCGACG
The DNA here is from genome assembly GCF_003389455.1 of Streptomyces inhibens. GTDB lineage: Bacteria > Actinomycetota > Actinomycetes > Streptomycetales > Streptomycetaceae > Streptomyces > Streptomyces inhibens. Next base: position 84,236 of record NZ_QUAC01000310.1, read on the forward strand.
AAGAGTCAGACCTGCGTCAAGCAGGCCGGCTAGGTGGCCTTCACCAAGCTGATGGAGGCCCGGGCGCACGCTCGCGAGAACGACGCCCGGGCCGCCTCCTGGGCGTGGAGCACCTTCGACAGCTTGCGCAGGAGGCCCTCCAGGTGACGGTCATCGCCGAGGACTTTCGGGTCGTGGCGGGCGGCCTCGCCCAGCTGTGCATCCATATGCTGGAGTGCCTCGATCAGCCCTCGGGCACCGGGGCCTGCGGGTTTGCGGCCCGCCTTGAGGTCGTGGAACGCCTCCACGGTGAGCTGCACGTGCTGTCCTCCTCGGCCTCTTCGACCTCGGTCAGGAACAGCCGCTGGGAGCCGCCGGGCCGTGCGGCGTACCCCTCGGTCGTGGCGACGGGGAGTTGCTTCAGCGCGATCTTCACGGCCAGGAGCCCGCCGGGGCGCGCGGTGATGGCCAGGGCGAGGGTGCGGCGCAGCATCCGGGCGCTGATGGGGCCGGCGGGGATGAGTGGAAGGCCCCATCGCTCGCGACTCCCGGTCTCCTCCAGCCACTTCCGCATGCGGTTGAGGCGGAACGTCAGCGCGACGGTGTTGAACAGCGCAGCGCCATGCGCGGCCCCGAGCAGGCGCTCGGCCAGTGCGACACTGCGGTGCACGTCTTCGATGACGACCCACTCGTCGGGAACTCCGCCGAGCTTCTGCCCCTTGATCAGCCGTCCGGCGAGCCGGTACCGGGTGCCGCCCGACCGGGTCTGGGTCTGGCGCCGGCAGCCGACCCGGAGTTCGAGCAGTTCGCTGTTGCGCATGCCGCCGAGCGCGCAGGTCACCACCAGGCAGGCGGCAAGGACGTTGATGACCATGCTCTCGACTCCGGAGTCGGACAGCGGGGCTGTCCACGGCCGAGCTGATCACCGAGCAGAAAGCATGGGTGCGCGCTCGATTCCCGGACGCGCCGCTGCGGGGCCTGGTGCTGATTCCCTCGCCGAAGACCAACCCCCAGGGCACACGGCCTTTGCGTGACGAGACCATCTCCCAGAACCACCGGCAGTGGGTGCGATCCTTGACCCCGCTGCTGCTGGCCGACGGCGCTGAGTTCGACGAGGACAACGTCTTCCCCTACGCCTACCGCCACACCTACGCCCAGCGCCATGCCGATGCCGGCGTTCCAGTCGACGCGCTCAAGGAGCTGATGGACCATATCCAGCTCGCCACCACGCAGTCCTACTACAACCCTCGGGAATTGCATCAGGCGGGCGAGAAGCCGCAGGTCGCATGGTCACGGCGAGAAGTGGAAGGACTCCGCAGCCTCTACGAACAGGCAGCCTGAACAGGGGTGTTGCCGAGGTGATCCCTTCTGATGCATGATCTGCTCTCCAGAAGGGATGGTCTGGAGTGGTGCATCAGCGCAAGGTGGCCCTGGCCGGGTCGGCTCATATGGAGCTCGTCTCCGGCGTGGTCCAGTTGCGTCCGGAGGACGCGATGTTCGACGCGATGCTTGAGGGGGTGGCGAGCTCAGCAGAAGTCGCGAGGGCTGAAGGACGAGACGATCGACCCGAGGGAACGGCTGATCCGCCGGTTCCTTGAGTTCGCGAACGAGTACCCGTGGCAGTGGACGCCGGCCCACCTGGACGAGTGGTCGGCCTCGCTGACCAGCGAGAAGCATCTGGCGCCGTCCACGATCCGCAGCTACCAGGGCACTGTTCGACTGTTCACCGAGCTCCTCATCGACGCCCGATACGGCTGGGGCCCGGCATGTGAGGAAGTATTCGGCACTTATCCGGTGGCGATCTGTCACGAGTGGAATACCCTCCCTCACCTGCAGGATTACGAAGGTGACCCGGAGGCACGGCCGTTCTCAAGGGAAGAGGTGCAGCGGTTTCTCGACTACGCGGACGACCAGGTCGTCCGCGTAGTGAAGTCCAAGCGCAAGGGGGCCCTCGCCGCCTACCGGGACGCCACACTGTTCAAGGTCATCTACGGGTGGGGGCTTCGCCGGACCGAGACGTCCAAGCTCGATGTGGTCGACTTCGGACGCAATCCGCAGGCCCGGCAGTTCGGCCGGTACGGCACGCTCAACGTCCGCTACGGCAAGGCGAAGAAGGGCCAGCCGCCGAGGCGGCGGAACGTGCTGTCGGTGATGGATTGGGCCGTCGAGGCGGTCGCCGACTATGTCGAGAACGTCCGGCCGCGCTTCGGATTCCCGGATCATCCGGCTCTGTGGATCACCGAGCGCGGGGGCCGCCTCCAGCCCGGCTCCATCAACGACCGGTTCGAGGCATACCGCGACGCCCTAAAGCTCCCAAAAGATCTAGTTCCGCACTCGATCCGACATTCTTACATCACGCATTTGACCGAGGACGGAGTCGACCGGCGCTTCATCCAGCAGCAGGTCGGCCATGAGTGCGACAGCTCCCTGGCCATCTACACGCACGTCAGCGACGACTTCATGAACACTTCCCTGCACAAGGCACTGGCCCCGGCGTTCGCCGGGGCCTGACAGGAGGGGTCCGGCGATGGCCGCCAAGCTCGACTACCAGTGGCACCTGCGCAAAGTCATGGCCGACCGCGGGATGTTCTCCACCACCGACCTCATCCCTCCGCTCGCCGAACGCGGCATCAGCCTGTCGTCGAGCCAGGTCTACCGGCTCGTCGTCGAGCGACCGGAGCGACTGAGCCTGAAGATCCTCATGGCCCTGCTCGACATCCTCGACTGCACCATGGACGACCTCATCGAGCCCATCGCGGCGGCAGGGGCCGTGAAGAAGCCGAAGAAGGCAGCCGTCGGCGGCGGCACGGCACCCGGTGCGGAGGGACTTGGTGGACTGCGGCCAAAGCGGGCACGGATCAGGGGCGTTGACCGGCCATGACCACCACTGACAATCTCGACCGCGCCGTCGCGGACCCGATCGGCCTGATCACAGACCTCGTCGCCGACGTCGAGAAGGAACTCGGCTCCGAGACCATCCGGGCCGTGGTCACCGCGGTCGCAGGCGGCCGCGCGAAGTCACGGCGCCTGGCGGAAGCCCTGGCGATGCGGCCTGCCGTCCTGACCGACGGCCGGTCCCCGGCACCCCGGGCCATCGGCGATCTGCTCATCGAGCTCCGCAAGGCCGGCGCCTCGGCGATCGCACCGCCAGTCTGCGCCGAGTGCGGCAAGAAGCTGCGAACCCTCCAACGCCAGGGCCAGGACTGGTACTGCTCGGTCTGCGGCCAGGAAACCACCGAGTGCACCGCCTGCGGCAACATCCGACGCGTCGGCTTCCGAGACCGCAAGGGCCTGCCGCGCTGCAAGATGTGTCCCGACTACGACGACCGCGATCCAGTCACGGTCGTCCACGAACTGATCACCGCGATCACCCCGGACACCGACCGCAACGTGATCGCCGAAGCCCTCCGCCGCACGGCGCCTCACCGTCCCACCTACCGGCAGAGACTGGTCTGGGCCTTGGAGGAGAACCCTCGTCTGCTGACCGGGGAGGGATATCTGGCGCCGCATCGCGCCATCCTGCGGTTCGTCGACTTGCTGCACGAGGCAGGCGTCGCCGGGATCGTCCGACCGGCCTGCCCTCGCTGCCACCGAGTTGTCCGCATCGACAAGCCGCTTGACGGGCAGCGGGTCTGCACCGCAACTGCATCGCCAAGTCCCGCATCGAAGAATGCGTACGCTGCGGTGCCCGGCGCGAGCCGGCTATCCGTGACGCACGGGGACGGCCGCTGTGTCCGAACTGCCTGGTCACCGACCCCGCGAACGTCGAGGTCTGCATCGGCTGCGACAGACGTCGACGAGTACAGAACCGCACCTCTGAAGGCCCCCTCTGCCCCACCTGTTGTCCCCTGCCGGTCCTGGTCTGCTCGATCTGCGGACGCACCGCACCTTGCACCCACTCCCGTCTGACCGGCCTGCACCGTCTGCGGGCGACTCCGCGGCATCCACTCCGGCACCGCCGACGCCCCCGTCTGCGGTCCCTGCACCAAACCGGACGCCGAGCTCTGGCGCCCCTGTCCCACCTGCGGACAAGCCGAACGGCTGCGAGCCTCCGGTCCATGCCCTCGCTGCACTCTCAAGCAGCGGCTCCACGAGCTACTCGCCGATGGCACCGGCTCCATACCCCCGAAGCTGCAGCCTCTCCACGACGCCCTGGCCAGCACCGAACGGGCCAGCACCGCGATGCGTTGGCTCTCCAAGGGCATCGTCTCCACCGCCCTGTCCGATCTCGGCTCCGGCCGCCGCCCCCTCACCCACGAAGCCCTGGACGAACTCCCCGAAGGCAAGGTCGTCGAACACATCCGCAGCGTCCTCGTCGCCACCGGCGCCCTGCCGAAACGGGACGAGCAGATGGTCCGTCTCGAACGGCACGTGAAGGACCTCGTCACCTCCCACGCGACCACCGAGGGACGGAAAATCCTGCACCGGTACGCGACTTGGCACCTCCTACGTCGGCTTCGCCGTCGCAGCCGCGGCAAGGACATCACGCACAGCCACCTCACGGTCGCCCGGCAACATCTGCGGGCGGCCGTCTATCTCCTGAACTGGCTGGAGGACCAGAACCTGACCCTTGCCACCTGCCGACAGGCCGACATCGAACGCTGGATGACCAGCGACGACGCCCGTCTTCGCCAGGAGGCAGGCCACTTCGTGCGATGGGCCCTCTCCCAGAAGATCGCCCGCGATCTCACTTTCCCGGCCGAGCGATGGAACGGCCCTTCCCAGGCGATGGACGATGAGGCCCGCTGGGCTACCGCCCGACGCCTGCTGCACGACGACACCCTCAAGTCCGAAGACCGCCTCGCCGGCCTGCTGTTGCTCCTCTATGCTCAGTGGCCCGCTGCGATCTCCCGGCTCACCGTCGACCACATCGAGGAGACGGACGGAGCGGTCCGTATCCGCCTCGGCGCCGTCCCGGTGGACCTGCCCGCACCCGTCGCTGAACTGGCCCTCCAGCAGGTCGCGGTTCGCCGCAGCCATGCTGTCCTTGCCCGGACAGACTCGCCCTGGCTCTTTCCTGGAGGACAGCCCGGCCGCCCGATCAGTGCCTGGGCTATGGGTGAACGGCTCCGCAAACTCGGCATCCGGATCGCGGAGTCCCGCTCGACCGCGCTGTTCCAGCTCGCAACCGAGCTGCCCGCCGCGGTTCTCGCCCGCACGCTCGGCGTCGACATCACTGTCGCCGTCAAGTGGCAGCGAGCCGCCGCCGGAGACTGGGGCGCCTACGCGGCCGAGGTCAGCCGCCGGAATAGCTCATGAGCCTGGTGTCCTGTCCCAACGAAGTTAGTCGTCCGTATGCCGCTGACCTGCCTGGACTGGATTAGGTGAGATGCGTGGACTTGATTCGTTGAGACAGACGCCAGGTCTCCGGACTGGAGAAGGCTCAACCGGTGCTCCCACTCAGCCGACATGGCTGCCATCTCACCGATGTCGTGCCTGGACGACGGATAGGCTCACGGCATGGACGTCCGCGTAGACATCATCAGGGAAACGAGCCAGGAACTCGTCGACGCTTTTGGTCGGCTGTTGCCGCAGCTGTCCTCGACGGCGAAGCCGCTCGACTACGAAGCGGTCGACCGGATGGTGTCGTGTGACGCCAACACGGTGCTCGTCGCCCGGACGTCCGAGGCAATCGTCGGCACCCTGACTCTGGTGCTGTTGCCTTTGCCGTCTGGATTGCGAGCCCGTATCGAAGACGTGGTCGTTGACAGTGCGGTGCGAGGCCAGGGAGTCGCTGGCCTCCTCACCCAGGAGGCCTTGCGGATTGCCAGGGAGGCGGGCGCGCGGACGGTGGATCTCGCCTCCCGGCCGGATCGTGCGGCAGCGAACCGGCTGTATGAGCGTCTCGGCTTCCAAGCCAGGCAGTCCACCATCTATCGCTTCCTGCTCGACAGGTAGCAGGCTCCAGCCTCGGAGGGCTCTGGCCGCTGTCGAAGCTCAGCGAGATCTCAGCAGCGGCAGCCCGAACGACTCGGTTCGTTGAGAAAACGACTCGATTGAGTGAAACGCGACACCTGGCTCGCTTCGCAACTGAGATCGGGCATCGCGTCGACGCAACTGCGGGAGTCTGTTGCTGAGTTGCGGTGCCGATCTGTTGTGACGTGCCCAAGGGGCTTGCGGTGGGACGGTGGAGAGTACTGCTGCCGCCGCAGGGCCACGCGCACGCCGACGTCGAGGTTCTGCGCCCAACTACCGTGATGCCATGGCGCTGCTTTCTCATCTCCACCGTTTCAATCAGAGGCATCCGTGGAGCCACAACGATCACTACGGCCCCTGGGTCGCCGACTGCGTGGCCGCGTCCGGGGCCCGCAACGTCCTCGACGTCGGGTGCGGTACGGGGAATCTTGCCGCACTGCTCCGCCACCGCGCCGCCACCGTCACCGGGCTCGAACCCGACCTCGCGACCGCCCGCGCCGCGGCGGAACGCTTCACCGACGACCCTGCGGTCACCATCGTCCAAGCCAACTTCGCAGACCGCGACCGGCAGCGGCACTGGGACGCCATAACCCTCGTCGCTGTCCTGCACCACCTCCCGCTGGTGCCCACTTTGCGGGAACTGCGCGGCTGTCTCACCCCGGGCGGGCGCCTCGTGGTCGTCGGCTGCTACCGGGAGGCGGGACCCACCGACCTGCTCGCCACCCTGCCGGCTGCACTCGCGAACCCAGTCATGGGACTGGCCAAGCACCCGGCCCGCGCCGCTGCGCTGCCCTTGCACATGACGGCACCCACCACCGACCCGCAGGAGACCCTGGGCGACATCCGGGCTGCGGCCGCACAGGAGCTACCCGGCGCCCGGATACACCGTCGCCTGTTCTGGCGGTACGCCCTGGTCTACGACGCGCAGTCCTGAACACTGGCCTGATCCCCGCAGGGTCCCCCGAAAGGCTGCTCCTCCGTCAACGGTCCCCGCGCGGCGCAACCGGGTGCTGCCTCAACCGCGGGACGGCTCACATCCATGGAAGGTGACACAACCGCCTGAGGCATTCCGAGAGTTCCAATACCCGACTCCACCATTACGTGTCGGTGAACAGCGACGCCGCGAGGCCGTCGAGCGGGTTGCCGCCATGCAGTTCGACCGCAGCGGCGCCCGCATCTGGCGATCCGCTCAGACGCTCCTCGACTCCGAGCACGCTCGCCGCGCGATCGGCTCCGTCTCCGTCCCCTACGGCGTCTGCACCGAACCGTCGAACGTCGCGGCCGGTGGACACGACTGCCCACTCCGGTTCCGCTGCATCGGTTGCGGGCATTTCCGCACCGACGTCTCCTACCTCCCCGACCTGGAGGCATACCACGCAGATCTGCTGCGCAGCCGGGAGCGGATCGTCGCCTTCGCTGCCGAGCCCTGGGCCAAGACTGAGGCCACGCCCTCCGACCAGGAGATCACCCGAGTCCGTCACCTCATCAAGCGCGTCCACGCCGAGGTCGATGACCTCACCGACGATGAGCGCTCCCAGATTCACGAGGCCACCGCCATCGTCCGCCGCACCCGTCGCGTGGTCTCGCTCGGTATGCCGCAGGTCCAAACGCCGGTCTTCGACCTTCACCCGGGAAGGACTGGCGCATGACCAACTCGATGATCGACGGCCGACGATCGGACTCCCAACGGCGCCGCGAGCGGGTCCTCAAAGCACTGGACGCGCTCACTGCCAGCGGAGACGACATCACCGTCTCCGGTCTCGCTCGCGCCGCACGAGTGGACCGCACCTTCCTCTATCGCCACCACGATCTCCTCGAACGCGTTCACGCAGCAGCGACCACTCCCGCAGAGCACGGCCAGATCGCCGCAGTCAGCCGCGCCTCCCTGCAGGCGGACCTGGCCAACGCCCTGGAGCGCAACAAGCGGCTCACAGTGCGAGTACGGCAACTGGAGAAACGCCTGTCCGAGGACCTCGGTGAGGCCGTCTGGGCCGATTCCGGCCTTGGCGCTCCTGCCGACATCGACCAGCTCCAACGCCGCATTGTCACGCTGGAGCACGAGCTCGCCGACAAGGCCAATGAGCTGGAGGAGCGAACCGAGAACTCACCCGGGCCCTGAACCAACCCCATCCAGCCTGATTCCCACTCGGTGGCCCCGCCTTCGACGGGGCCACCGCCACACTCTGCAGACATCGCATCCGCATCAGGCAATAGAGCACTACCATAGTCGCCTTCGCGCTGGCGAGAATATTAGATTCAAGGACACCCAACTGGCGTGGGAACCCATTTTCCGGTGCAACGCTTTTTCTTGTCTAGGTTTCCGATCTGGTATTCCTTTGGCCCTCGTACCGCTCTCCTAAAGTCCACATCACTCAGCTCAGCGTCCACCACTGTGGATGCCGTGAAGTCTGATCCGTCGACCACTGCAGAGTTCATGCGGGCAGCAGAAAAGTTAGAGGCTGCAACGCTGCTGCCACTAAAGTCAGATTGCGCAACGACAGAGCCGCGAAAATCAGATAGCCCAAAGTCCGCCTTGTTCAGTTCGGCTTGGGGGAACCAAGTTCCAGCAAAGATCGCACCCCTTAGCAAGGAGTCGCTGAAGTTTACCTTGTCCAATACTGCCCCCTTGAAGTTGACCGATCCTCTAGACGCCCAGTCTGTCAACTCGTCAACTTCTCCGGGCTTCAGCTTGGCGTAGCTGAAGTTGGCTCCCGTCAAACGGGCACCACTGAAGTCGGCACCCATGATCCACGCTTTACTGAAATTCACACCTTCAAGCTGAGCGCCTCGGAGGTCAACACTTGTAAGGTTCAACTCGAAACCGGGAGGATCGTTGGCGACATCACGCCGGCCTAGCACCAATGCGGCAGCCTCAATGTCCGTTGGAACTGTATGCAGCGGTTGAGGCATCGCGGTGCGGGCCTCTGGAGTCTTGGGAGCTGACGATTCCTTGCTTGGCATTTTGGGGGCTTTAGAGTTCTCGCGCAGGAACCCGGCCAACACATTCATAATGATGCCCTGATCCTTCGGAGACTCATGCGCGATTCGCTCTAGCGCGTAGATCCCTCCGAGGCGCACCGCCAATTGATCATCGCCGAGTTGACCAACCGCTGAAGTGAAGCGTTCAGTGATTTGCCCTTTGGCGGTAAGGTCCACGGTTTCTACTGCTGTGCGCGTCGTTTGAGCGGTATAGACCAGCGCACCAACAGTTGAAATAGCAGCCAGTCCAGCGAGTATAGTCTGGGCCCATCGGTGGGCTGCTTCGCCGCGTGACGACCCGGAGGCGGATGACGATGGCTCCGGCGCCCTGTTCGCGATGTCACCCTCGGGCTGCCGCGGTTCCTCCTCTTCAGCCTCAGGCGACCCGCTTTGATGAGGAATGACCTCGGTGCGTACGGGTGCCGATTGATCCGCTGCGTTGCCCCCTGACGCACCGTCGCCCGAGGGCACGGGCGTGTTACCCGAGCCGGACTCGGTGGTCTCGCTGGGAGCGTCTTGCATGCCCTGGTTCTCCCGCTCTCCCACCGACTTGCCTTCCATTGCGCACAGTTGAGGTCTGTCGCCTGACCATGATGGTCCTGCAGAATCGCAGAGTAGAAGCACAGTGACAGCAGTAGCAAGGCGGGACACGGCTGCCGCCGAGCTCGGCAGTCGAGAGCCGTTTCATCTGGCAGGTTCCGGTAGGGCATGTGCTTCGTCAGCAGGCAGGGCTCCATCCGGCTGATCCATCGGTGGGGCGATGCGCCTCACGGTCTCGGCCAGCTGTCCCTGAAGGGGCAGAACAACGATCTACGCACAGGTCAACCTCCGAGCCCTGTTCGAGACCTGCGAACCCGCTTCTTCGGCAGTTGCACCTCGCCCTCACGTAATCCCTCGATCTAGCGATAGCACCACACGTGTTGCGCGCGCTATCGTCCTCTGCCTAGCCGCTGAGCTGCGCTGATCCTCAACGGATCACGCCGCACGACAGTCATCCCCCAGAGAATCGGTGCGCACCAGGTTCAGCGCGAGGTTGCGGGCGCTGGCTGCGCCACGGCCCGGGGCAGGGCGAGGATCCGAACCCGGGGGTCTTCGGCGACGGCCTTCGGTACGAGAGCGGGGTCGGCGCCGTCCACAGCCAGTACTGCCCAGGGGACGGTCTGGGCCGTCAGGCTGGCGTGCAGGGCTTCGACGTAGCCAAGCCGCGAGGGGCGCAGCTGGGTAGCGATGACAAGGGTGATGTCGGGGGACAGAGGGGACAGAGGGGTCTCCTGGCGATGCTGGATAGGGCAGAGGCACATGGGGCAGCGGTTGTCCCATGGGTGATCGACCGTTGCGTGGGAGCGGAGGACCGTACGGCTGGTCAACACGACTGTGGTGAGGCCGGCTTCAGATGCTGCGGGCCCGTGCGGTGGGGGCTGTTACTGCAGGTACAGGTGCAGCCGGTTTGCGGGGGCGCTGGGGTGCGTCACTGCGGAGCTGCTGTGCGGCGGTCCGTAGGAGCGCGCCGACCTGGTCGAGGTGCCACTGGAGGAGCAGTTGGACATCATGCGGGGCGGTGATGCGCTCGCCGCTGCCCGGCTGCACGATGTGCTGGTGGAGGAACCCGAGGCGACCGATGACCTGGCCGAGATGGCTGAGGGCGTCTCCCCGCGGTGCCGCGCACCGGGTGAGTGCGGCGGTCCCGAGGCGCTCACCGGGGCCGTGTGCCCAGCGGCATTCGATTTCGTACCGGTAGCTGGTGACTACCTCATCGCTGCTCCGTCAGAACGTGGCTGATATCCGTGACCACGGAGTGGACGGCCGGGCTGATGTCGTTGCCCCGACGCACGTGATCCGCCTGCGGCAGGTCGGTGATGATGCGGTCGAGGGCTCGGGCCAGGCGCAGGAAGTAGTCGGGGTGAGCGAGGTCAGGCATCTGCGCTTTTCTGCCTTGTCGTTATCGCCGTGTTTTCTTTCGGGGTTGGGGCGTGGCGGATGAGGTTGTTGGTGTGCTCTTTGGCGTGGCCAGCTGTGTGGTCCTCGACGGTGTGGCCGGGACTGCGCGTGCGGGACTCCACAGCGCGGGGTGGTCGCTGAACCGTGTACGGGGGTCCGTCCTTCAGCCGACAAAGGGGCCATGCAGCGCGTGCGGCTGTTCGGTGAGGCTGAGAACCTCGATGCCGTGTGGATTCAGGACATACCCCCCACTGCAGGTCCTGTTCGGCGGCGGTTCGCTCGGTGACAGTCATGCGCTGGACAGGTGAGCCGTCGGTGGTGATCAGGTTGTCCATCTGCCGGCTCGGCCACTTCGCTCCTCCGGTGAGCGCGGTGAGAAGCGCTTCGGGGCGCCGTCGAGCAGGTCGGTACCCAACTCCTCCCATCCGACATCCACATCGTCGATGAGCTGCTGTGCCATGGCCGTGATGTCACCGCCGAAACGGTGCTTGTACGCGGCGAGCAGCAGGGGGAGGCGGTTGCTTGGTAGGCCGTTGAAGTGGACGTAGATGCCGGTGTATCCGGTATCGGTGGGCAGGGCTATGACGGAACGCGTGGTCAAGGTGGCCTGCGGGAACGGTGGTCAGTGGCTGGTGTCCCGCGGGCTTGGCGGGTGCGGCATCGGGACCGCTCGGTGCGGGCGGGGCACCGGGAGCGGTCGTTTGCTTGTGGTTTCGGACGTCTTTTCAGACGGCGAGCATGGCGGCGCTCAAAGTGGTGTCAGGGGCATCCGTGGGTCGCGGTGCGGTCGCGCACTCACGGACCTTTCACCGCAGCACTTCGTTACGCCGGCACCCTCGAACATCCCGACCTGACCGTTGGAGTCGGCGTACGCGTGAACATGTCCAGCAGCAGGAAGTGGCAGGGGTCTCCTTGACCTGAAGTGTGATTGAGCTTCTAGCGTGTCCTCTAGTTGATCATCTGACGACGGGAGAAACACGCTCATGATCCTCGTGACCGGAGCCACCGGAAACATAGGCAGTGCACTGTTGAAGGAGCTGCACGCATGCGGTGCCGGGCCGCTGAGAGGGCTCACCCGTGATGCCGCACAGGCCACCTTCCCCGAAGGGGTCGAGGCCGTGGAGGGCGACTTCGCGGAGCCGGCGTCGTTGAAGCCCGCGCTGGAGGGGGTGCGCTTGCTGTTTCTTGTGTCGCGTCTGGGCTCGGACGCCGACATCCTCGAAGCTGCCCGGCAGGCGGGTGTGGAGCACGTGGTGCTGGTGTCGTCGATTACCGTCCAGACCCATCCGCACCTGGGCCCCGCCGGCGAGAACCTGGCGGTGGAGCAGCTGCTCAAAGAAAGCGGCATGGCCTGGACGATCCTGCGGCCGACGCAGTTCGCCTCGAACGCCCTGATGTGGGCCGCTTCCATCCGTGAGCACGAGACCGTCCGCGCGCCGTACGCGGACACCGCACTGCCCACCATCCACCCTGCGGACATCGCGTCGGTGGCACGGGTGGCGCTGACCGAGCCCGGCCACCAGGGGCGCACGTATGCCTTGACCGGTCCAGAGCCGGTGACCGCCCGGCAGCAGGTCGAGGCCATCGCGGCAGCACTGGGTCGGGAGGTGCCCTTCGCTGAGATCAGCCGCGAGCAGGCCCACGCACAGATGGCCGCGGTCTTCGGGGCCGAGGCCGCAGAAGCGGTGCTCGACGTCACGGGCGGAGACGTCAACGATGAGCTGCTGACGGTGCGCGACACGGTTTCGCAGGTCACCGGAGCCCCGGCCCGGCCGTTCCGGCAGTGGGCTTCAGAGAATGCCACCGCCTTCCACTGAATCGCTTGGGCCTGAGCACGTTCTGTACTTGGGTGGGCGCTTTCAGAGATACGCCAACAGTTGGACGCGTCGTGGGTTCGGGGACACACGACGCGCATCAGGCTCCTCGTCGGCCCAGCACCCTTGGGTTCGTAGGGATCAGGACGCAGGTATTCGCGAACTCGCGGACCTTTCAGTGCATGCGGGGTCGGTGTACGAGGCGGGAGAGGTCGATCGAGAGCATGGGGCTGTTCGGGGCGAACGCCGCTGTCGAGGGAGCGTCGAACATGCCCGCCAGGTCACCGTGGATGAGACGTCGCGGTGCGTGGGCGAGGTCGCGGGCGGCGTCGAGGGTGACGACGTTGAGAGACCTGCGTTTTTGCAGGTCAGCCCGCCCGGCCGGGCGGAAGACGCGCTGCGGGACCATCCATGCCCGGCCGGCGGGCCTCCTCAGGCGCCGTCTGCCTGGTTCGCGCCGTAGCGCGGTGCCCCGGTGTTCGAAGGGGCGGCCGCGGTCCGCAGTGGCGAAGGGGCCGTGGTGCCGATTTCACTCCAGACCTCGTTCAGCGCCGCGGCGAATTCTTCGACATCGCCAGGGGTGTGGACGGCGGACGGCGCGATGCGCAGGATCTCCTCGCCGGTGCGGACGCTCGGCGCGTTGATCGACTGGGCGTAGATACCGTGCTGATGGAGGAGCCGGGCGGCGGCTTCTTTGCAGATGGCGTCGTCGCCGATGAGGACGGACACGATATGGGAGTCGTCGGAGACATAGGGGATGCCGTGTTTTCCGAGGAGGCGCTGCAGATGGCGGGCATTCTCGTGGAGCCGTTCGCGTTCGCGGTCGGAGCCGCGCAGATACCGGACGGCGGCGAGTGCGCCGGCGGCGACGGCCGGAGGCAGTGACGTCGTGAAGATGAAGGGACGCGAAAAGTTCCTGACGGCGTCGATGAGCGGAGCCGGGCCCGCGAGGTAACCGCCGGCGGTGCCGAATCCCTTGCCGAGAGTCCCCATGATGACGGTGAAGTCGTCGTGGAGGCCCTCGCGGGCGGCGATACCGGCCCCTTGGGGACCGTACAGACCGACGGCGTGGACCTCGTCGAGGAACGTGGTGGCCTGATGACGGCGGGCGATCTCCGCGATCTCGGCGAGGGGAGCGATATCGCCGGACATCGAGTAGACGGACTCCAGAACGATCAGCTTGGGGCGGTCCGGGTCGGAGGCCGCGAGCAGTTCTTCCAGATGCGCGGTGTCGTTGTGGCGGAAGATGCGCTTTTCGGCGCCGCTGTGCCGGAGTCCGTCGATGATGGAGGCATGGTTGAGCTCGTCGGAGAAGACGATGCAGCCGTCCATGCGTCCGGCGAGAACCGTCAGCGCTCCGTCGTTCGCGGCATATCCGGAGCTGAACAGCAGCGCGGAATCCTTGCGGTGGAGAGCGGCCAGCTCCTTTTCGAGCAGGACGTGACAGTGATTGGTCCCGCTGATGTTCCGCGATCCCCCTGAGCCGGCCCCGTATTCGTCGATGGCGCGCTTCATCGCCTCCAGGACAACCGGATGCTCGCCCATGCCGAGATAATCGTTGCTGCACCAGACGCTGATCTCGGAAACCGTACTTCCTGGCCGGATTCCGCGGGCGAGAGCCTTGGGGAATCGTCCCGCGTGCCGCCCCAGTTCCATGAAGTCCCGCCTCCCGTTTCCCAGTTCCGCCAGTTCCCGCGAAAAGAAGTCCACGTGCTGTGACATGAGATCGCCTCGCTCCGGTGATGGTGGTGACCATGGTGGGCTCAGGACCCTCGTGGTATCGAGGCAGTTAACGCACGAGGACAGTTGGTGGACAGTCAACTTCCTTTGGGGTAACAAGATTGGCGGTTTTGCCGCGCCTGTGGAGGCCATGGCTGTGCCCTGCTCCCTCCGCGGTCCCACCAGCAAGAACAGCGTGAACTCCTGTCAAATACACAACAAGAACGGAGACACCATGTCTCTCTCGGCAGCGGCCATACTCGCGGAGTCCGCGGCGCGTCGGCCCGAACATCCGGCGGTCTTATACGGCACGGAAAGTGTTCCGTACCGCGAGCTCTGGTACAGCGCCCGCAAGTACGCGGCGGTGCTGCGTGACCATGGCATCGGCCCGGGGGACAAAGTCGCGCTGCTTCTGCCCAACATTCCGGAATTTCCGGCGGCGTACTTCGGTGTGCTGGCGCTCGGTGCGGTCGTGGTTCCGGTGAACACCCTGCTGAAATCCGGCGAGATCGAGCATGTGCTGCGAGATTCCGGCGCGAAGGTGCTGGTGTGCGCCGGACCGTTGCTCGGGGAAGGGGCCAAGAGCGCCGCGGCGGCCGCGGTGCCTGTCCTCGCAGTGCTGCCGGGGGCCGATGCGGACATCCCGCGCCTAGACGAACTCGCCGCACATGCCCGGCCGATCGACCACTACGTACCGTGCGAACCCACCGACATCGCGCTGATTCTCTACACCTCCGGCACCACCGGCCAGGCCAAGGGCGCCATGCTCACCCAGCTCAACGTCGTGATGAACGTCGACACGACGATGCTCTCCCCTTTCGATTTCCAGCCGGACGACCTCCTCCTCGGCTGTCTGCCGCTGCACCATTCCTTTGGCCAGATGTGCGCGATGAACGCCTGCTTCCGAGCTGGAGCATCCTTGGTGCTGATGGAGAGATTCGATGCCGAGGACGCCCTGGAAGTCATGGAAAGGCATCGATGCACGGTGTTCATGGGCGTCCCGACCATGTACTCCGCACTTCTTGACGCTGCCGAACTGGACGGCCGCCGCCCGCAACTGGACCGGGCGTTCTCCGGTGGGTCGGCGCTGCCCGTAAAGACACTTCAGGAATTCCAGGCGACCTTCGGCTGCCAGATCTACGAAGGGTACGGGCTCACGGAAACCTCTCCCGTGGCCACGTACAACCAGAAGGCATGGCCCTGCCGGCCGGGCACCGTGGGGCGGCCGATCTGGGGAGTGGAGGTGGAGATCGCCCGGGCCGATGTGGAGGGCGGTATCGAATTGCTGCCCACCGGCGAGCTGGGCGAAGTCGTCGTACGGGGCCACAACGTGATGGCCGGATATCTCAACCGGCCCGAGGCGACGGCCGAGGTCGTGGTGGACGGCTGGTTCCGCTCGGGCGACCTCGGGGTCAAGGACGCCGACGGCTATCTGACCATTCTCGACCGGAAGAAGGACCTGGTGCTGCACGGCGGGTTCAATGTGTATCCGCGGGAGGTGGAGGAGGTACTGACGGGGCATCCGGCCATTGCCCAGGTCGCGGTCATCGGTCTCCCGCACGAGGTCTACGGCGAGGTGGTGTGCGCCGTCGTGGTGCCAAGGCCGGGCGCCACACCGGGGCCCGCGCTCGCCCGGGAGATCATCACCTGGAGCATGGAGCGCCTTGCCGCCTTCAAATGCCCACGGTCGGTGGAGTTCGTCGACGCCTTCCCGCTCGGCCCCAGCGGAAAGATACTCAAACGCGAACTCACCGCCACGTACGCCTCCGGACGGCCGACGCCGTCGACCGGGCCCCGTGCCGGATCTGCCACGAGCCACTGAGCTACCCGAACCCGGGGGCTTCGGGCGGCGAGGCGAACGGCGTCCGAGGAGAACCGGCGCGCGGCCCGCTCCGGCACGCGCGCCCGGTCAAGGGCGTCATCCGTTACGCCTCGGACGAGGCGCTCAGCCGCATGGTGGCGACAGCCGTCGAGGGGGCGGGGCGGGGTTGGCACCGGCCGGTTCGACCTGCTGCGGCACATCGTCGCGCAGGGGCGGATCCGATCCCGTACCGCTCTTCGGCGGTGACCCCATGCCCGCGGGCTCAGCCGACCGGCACGGTGGCGGTCTCCTTCTTTGTCATGGGGCCCGACCAGGTACGTCGCGGAGGGCGGCCGACGAACTTTCCGAAGAGCAGCGCTGCCGTTGTGGCCGCGAGTACGCCCGGCACCATCTCGTAGATGCCCGACTGGAGCGGGCCGAGGAGCGGGTCGATGTGCTTCCACGCGACGACGGTGACCGCGCCCGTCACGATGCCGCCCATCGCCCCGGCCCGCGTCATCCGCGGCCAGTACAGCGACAGCAGGATCACCGGGCCGAAGGCGGCGCCGAAGCCCGCCCAGGCGTACGCGACGATGTCCAGTACGGCGCCGCCGCTGAGGGCGATGGCGTAGGCCACCAGCGCGACGACCACCACCGTCGCGCGCGCCGCCAGCACCATCGACGCATCCGAGGCCCGCCGCTTGACGAACGCCCGGTAGAAGTCCTCGGTGAGGGCCATCGCCGAGACCAACAGCTGGCTGTCCGCGGTGGACTTGATCGCGGCCAGTACGGCGACCAGCAGGATGCCGGCGATCCAGGGATTGACCAACTGGGCGCAGAGCGCGATGAAGACGGTCTCCGGATTGTCCAGCGGATGGTCGAGCGCGGCGATCCCCACCAGCCCCACGAGCGAAGCACCCGCCAGACAGACGACCACCCAGCCCACACCGATACGGCGGGCCATGGGGATCTCGCGTGTGCTGCGGATACTCATGAAGCGGACCAGGATGTGAGGCTGGCCGAAGTAGCCCAGTCCCCAGGCGAGCAGGGAAATCACCGCCACCGCGCCGAGCGGCCCACCGGACGTCCACCGGCTGCCGTCGAAGCCGGCCTTGGCCCCCATGTCCAGCAGCGACGGGCTCTTGTGGGTGAGCACAGAGTGCATCGCATGGAATCCCCCCAGCAGCCCGATACCGATCGCGGGGAGCGCCACGGCCGCGCAGAACATCAGCGTGGCCTGCACCGAGTGCGTCACACTCACCGCACGGAAACCGCCCAGGACGGTGTAGACGACGATCACCACGGCGAAGACGGTGAGCGCGAACTCGAAGCCGCCCCCGAAGATCCCCTCGAACAGCACGCCCCCGGCCAGGAGGCCGCTGGCAACGTAGACGGTGAAGAACACGACGATGACGGTCGCAGAGACCAGACGCAGCATTCTGCTGCCGTCCTCGAACCGCTCCTCCAGATATGCCGACAGCGTTTTGGCGTCGCCGGCCAGCTCGGTGTACGTACGCAGACGCGGCGCGACCAGAAGCCAGTTGAGATAGGTGCCGATGGCCAGCCCGACGGCAATCCACGTGGCGCCGATCCCCGCCGCGTAAACAGCTCCGGGCAGCCCCAGGAACAGCCAACCGGACATATCACTGGCGCCGGCGGACAGGGCCGCCAGCGGTGCACTCAGCCGACGCCCGCCCAGAGCGAAATCGGAGAACGTCACGGTGTCCTGATAGGTCCAGATGCCCACCGCCACCATGGTGAGCAGAAATATCCCAAATGTGATCATGACCGGTACGATCAGGGGTGTCACCACTGCTCCCTCGGTGCAGGCGCTGCCAAGTATTGCGGGCCTCTGGGGAAATCCCACGAGAACATCCCGGGACAAGAAGGCCCCGGCGCGAGCCGACGATACGGATCCGTCACTGCCGGTGGCACCCTTTTGGAAAGATGTCCCTGGCATCCGTAACCCCTGTGGGCCCAAGGCGGTGCCGGGCGCGGGGACATACGGCGCCATCCTTCCACACGGTACGCAACACCCCTTATTCGTCGGGTACTTGGCGATTACGTTCGGAAGCGGGCCAGGAGGCGCAGCATCTGACGGCGCCGTCCGCGAGAATCCCGGATCGCGCGGCCGCAAAGGCCCTTGCCGTGTCGGCAAACAAAGAGAGGCAGCTTCATCCATCGCGCCATAGCGTGAAGAGATGGGCCAAAGATGTCCCGTACGGGAGCAAGCCTCAGTGGAGTAAAGGGGTGATGCGCGATGACCGAGTTCGCAGAGCACGGGTCGCGGAACGCCGGGGACCTCGGGCGGACGACCATTGCCGACGGGGTGGTCGTGAAGATCGCCTACCTGGCAGCCGGGGAGGTGGAGGGGGTTCATGCCCTGGGCAGCGGACTCTCGCGATCGGTGGGAGCGCTGCGCAAGCGCGTACCCGGTGGCGGTACGACCACCACGCACGGCGTCAAGGTCGAGGTCGGCGAGAAGCAGACGGCGGTTGATCTGGACATCGTCGTCGAGTACGGCGAAGTCATCCCCGAGGTCGGGAGAGCCGTGCGCGAGAACGTGATTTCCGCGGTGGAGCGGATGACCGGCCTTGAGGTCGTGGAAGTCAATATCGCGGTGAGCGATGTGAAGCTTCCCGAGGAGGAGGAAGGTGAGGGGGCCCAGGAACGGGTCATCTAGCGGCAGCGACAGCCGGCGACGCGATGAGAGCCTTGCCCTGAGGAAGGGCGCGATGCCGGTCGATCCCGAAGCCACCTTGGGACATGAGGCAGTTGGTGTCGTGCATGCTCTGGGTTCAGCGGTGGAGGGGCTTTCCGACGGCGAGCGCGTCGCCGTCAGCGGGGTCACTCCGTGCTCGGAAGGCCGTTTCCCGGTAGGCCGGTGCCCGGCGGCTGTGATGCGGAGTGCGGGGCCCGCTCTCTTACGCCGATCCCGGCTTGCCTCCCGGTGTCCGGGCCACTTCCGGTGATTCGGTGTCCAGCGGGACGGACCAGGGGCCGACCAGGCCCAGATGGACGCCGTAACGGGGCAGTACGGCGTCCAGGATCCAGTCGGCGGCCACCCGGATCCGGTTTCCCGGCATCGCCATGAGGTGGTAGCCGCGTGTGACGGCGGCGGCGAGCGGGCCGGACAGCGGAATGTGCAGGGGGTTCGCGGCGGCCTGGACGCCGCCCAGGTCGACCATGAAACCCAGGTCGTGGTGTTCGTACGCACGCGGTGTCCCCTGGCCGCAGGACGCCGCCACATTGTGCGCCGCGACCTTGCCCTGCCGATGGGCGTGCTGGGCGGTCATGGGCGTCACCTGCCCGGGGCGGGTCAGATCCGGTACGGCCGCGGCATCACCGCAGGCGAACACCTCGGGCCGGCCGGGCACCCCCAGATACTCGTCTACGCACAGCCGCCCCTTGTCGGTGGGCAGCCCCATCGAGTCGACCAGCGGGTCGGGCCGTACGCCCACGCACCAGACCAGTGTGCGGCTGTTGATGAACTCTCCGTCGTCGAGGAGCGCACCGTCCGAGGTCGCTTCCTTGACGGAGGTGCCGGTGCGGACATCCACGCCGCGGGCGCGCAGGACCCGGTCGGCGGCGCGCGACAGCCGCTCGTCGAGCTCGGGCAGCAGCCGGTCGGCGATGTCCAGCAGCAGCCAGCGGGGGCGTGGGCCGTCCCGCAGTCCGGCGTTCTGCCGGGCCAGCGCATCGGTGAACAGCACGCCGTGGGCGGCGACTTCGGTGCCGGTGTATCCGGCGCCCACCACCACGAAGGTGGTCCTGGCGGCGCGTTCGGCCTCGTCCTCGGCCACACCGGCCAGTTCGATCTGGCGGGTGATGTGGTCGCGCAGGTACAGTGCTTCGGCCATCCCGCGGAAACCGTGGGCATGCTCGGCGACGCCGGGGATGGGCAGCAGTTTGTTGACGCTGCCGACGGTCAGCACCAGCCGGTCGTACGCCATGGAGCGCTCCCGGTCCTCGGGGTCGGTGTACGCCACCCGACGGGCATCGAGGTCCACGTCGTGGGCCTGCCCGAGGACGAGCCGGACACCCGGCAGGGTTCCGGTGAGGGATACCGCGATCCGGCGTGGTTCCAGAATGCCGGCCGCTACTTCCGGCAGCAGGGGTACATACAGAAAGTAGTCGTGGGAGTTGATGAGCACGATCTCGGCGGCTCCCTTGGCCTGCTTCGAGAGCGTGCGGGCGCATTCGTAACCGGCGAAGCCGGCTCCGACGATCACGATCCGAGGACGACGTCGATTCACGTGGACTCCTGCGGTCGAGGGTGGTGCTCGAACGCGGGGCCTGCGGTTGTCCCGGCCCGGTGCGAGCGGACGGTCCGCGCGGGAACACCGGTTGCCGGTTGCTCCCCGTGGTGCCTCGTTGTGCCTGGTCGTTACGGTTCATTGTTCTTCAATCCGGCGGCGAAAGCTCCCTGGCGGCTCGTTGCGGGACGACCGTGTAGGCGGGGTCCTGGGCGGAGGCGATTCCGGCCGCGAAGATGCCGAAACGGGTGCACACCGAGCCCGCGAGCAGCGCCAGACCGCCGGCCACAGCCGCCGCGCGGTACCGGCCTCCGCCGATCGCCACGGTCGCCGGGGCGCCGCCGATGAGGACCTCCGCGCAGCGCAGCAGCCGGCCCGCCCGCCCCTCCCGGTAGGTCTCCGCCACCATCCCCAGGCGCCGCTCGGCCGCCCGGGTCGCCACCGCGTCGGTCGCGGCGGCCAGCACGGCGGCACAGCGGGCGGGGGCGTTCTCGCGGGCCGGCGCGAGAAGGAGCGCCATGCCCGCGGCAGCGGCGGTCGCGGAGGCGGCGAAGAGGTACGGCAGCTCGCGGTGCGCGCCGTGCCAGGCCGGTACGGCGGTGTCCGCCGCGAGGACCGCGGTGTACGTGGCCACAGCCGGTCCCAGCACCGCGGCGGCCGCGGTGGCGGCGGCACCGGCCCGCGGCAGCCGGCC